>NZ_CADCWA010000133.1 GCF_902806285.1 uncultured Sphingomonas sp.
CTCCAGCAGCACTTCGCCCCACGGACCCGCGACCAGGCTGTGGCCGTAGGTCTCGCGCCCGTCCTCATGCTGGCCGGCCTGCGCCGCGGCGACCACGAACAGCCCGGCCTCGATCGCCCGTGCCCGCAGCAGCACCTGCCAGTGCGCCTGTCCGGTCGGCACGGTGAACGCCGCCGGCACCGCGATCGTCTCGGCCCCCGCCTCCGCCAGCGCCGCGAACAGCGCGGGGAAGCGCAGGTCGTAGCAGATCGACAGGCCCAGCCGCCCGACCGGCGTGCCCTCCACCACCACCAGCCGCTCGCCCGGCCGGTACACCGCCGACTCGCGCCAGCTCTCGCCGGTGGGCAGGTCGACGTCGAACAGGTGGATCTTGTCGTAGCGCGCCCGGATCTCGCCCGCCGCATCGATCACGAAGCCGCGGTTGGCCAGCCGCTCCCCCTCCGCCTTCACTGCCAGGCTGCCGAGGTGCACCCAGAGCCCATGCTCCCGCGCCGCCTGTCGGACCGCCGCCAGCACCTCGTCCTCTTCCTCCACCCGCAGGTGGGCGGCGGCGCGGCTGCGATCCCGATCGAGCAGCCCCGACATCTCGGGCGTGAACAGCATCGCCGCCCCGCCCTTCTTCGCCGCCCGCACCGCCGCGACCAGCGCCGCGGCGTTGCGCGCGGGGTCGATGCCGCTCCGGGCCTGAAGCAGCGCGACCCGCGTCACGCGGCCAGCAGCGTGTCCAGCTTGCCCGCACGCTCCAGCGCATACAGGTCGTCACAACCCCCGACGTGCCGCCCGTCGATGAAGATCTGCGGCACCGTCATCCGGCCCGACCGCTCGATCATCTCGTCCCGTTTCGGGCCGCCCGCGTCGATGTTGTAGATCTCGGGCGCGACGCCTTTCTGCTGCAGCAGATGCTCGGCGCGGACGCAGTAGGGGCAGGTGGTCTTGGAATAGATTTCGACGCGGGGCACTCGTGGTTCCTCCATGGCTCCGGGCCAAGCTCTAGCGGATGGTGGTCGGGCGGACCACCCTCGCCCAGGTCAGCAGCTCGACGCTCGCCGCGCCGTTGCGCTTGAGCAGCCGGGCGCAGGCGGCGGCGGTGCTGCCGCTGGTATAAACGTCGTCGACCAGGATGATGTTGCGGCCGCGCACCGCCCGTCCCGCCCGCACGGCAAAGGCGCCCCCGACCGCGCGCCTCCGCTCCGACACGCTCATGCCCTTGAGGCGCGGCGTGTGGCGGGTGCGGCGGAGCAGCAGCGGGTCGGCCTGGCAACCGCCCGTGCGCGCCAGCTCGGTCGCGACCAGCGCCGCCTGGTTGAAGCCGCGCCCCCACAAGCGGCGGCGGTGCAGCGGCACCGGGACCAGCAGCGCGCCGGGCGTCAGCTCACCCAGCGGTCGGCGCATATAGTGCGCCATGGTCCGGGCAAGCGCCGTCTTGCGCCCGTATTTCAGCCGCAGCACCAGGCTGCGCGCGGTATCGCCATAGGCCACGGCCGAGCGGATCCGGGTGAGCGGCGGCGGTTCCGCCAGGCACGCGCCGCAGGTTTCCGCTCCCGTCGCTTCCAGCGGCAGCCCGCAGGTGGCGCAGCCGCCGCCCAGGAACTCCACCTCGCGCCAGCAGCCGTCGCAGAACAGATCCACCTCCGCGGTGATCGTGCCGCATGCCGGGCAGCGCGGGGGCAAGGCGAAGTCCAGCAGGAAGCGGCCGGCGCGGCCGGCGGTGGCGGTGAGGTTCATGCCGCCTTGTTCCGCGTCGCCGCGGGCGGCACAAGAGAAAGGTGACCGGACCGATCTTCGACGAACAGGCACTCGCCCTCCGGCGGCAGCGCGCGCTCCGCACCGGACCGCGGCTGTTCCTGGCCGAACGCGCGGTCGAGGACCTGGCCGACCGGCTGAGCCTGGTGCAGCGCCGCTTCGGGCGGGCGCTGCTGATCGGCTGTCCCGATCCGGCCCTGGCGGAGCCGCTTGGCGGAGCGGCCGAGCAGCTGGTGATTGCTCCCGCGCTCGACGAGGTGGCGCGCTTTCCCCCGGGGAGCTTCGACCTGCTGCTGGTGCTGGGCCAGCTCGACACCGCCAACGAGCTGCGGCCGGTGCTGCACATCCTGCGCGCGCTGCTGACCGGCAATGCGCTGTTCGCGGGCGTCTTCCCCGGCAACAACAGCCTGCCCGTCCTGCGCACCGCCATGCTCGCCGCGGACCGGGCGGGCGGCGGCGGTGTCGCACCCCGCACGCACCCGCGGATCGAGGCGTCGGCCGTAGCCGGGCTGCTGGAGGACGCCGGCTTCGTCATGCCGGTGGTCGACATCGACCGGGTCCGCCTCAGCTACCGCAGCCTCGACGACCTGGTCGCCGACCTTCGCGGAATGGGCGCGACCAACGTGCTGGCCGGGCGCTCCCGAACCCCCTTGGCGCGCGCGGCGGTGGCGGCGGCCCGAACCGAGTTCGGGCGCCTGGCCGACGGCGAACGGACGGTGGAAACGGTGGAGCTCCTCCACTTCGCCGCCTGGACGCCGGCGCATCCCTAACGCGGGCGTAACCGCGCGCGCCGTACGGTCTGTTAACTTTTCGTAACTAGGCCTACCAGCGTGGACGTGGACCAGAGGAGGGTGGCTTGGACGCTATCCGATCGATTTTTCGCACGTTGCGGCGCGACCAGGGCGGCGCAACGGCGATTGAGTATGGGCTGATCGTGGCCCTGATCTCCGTTGCCGCCATCGGCGCCCTGTCCTCCATGGGCGGCGGCAGCAACGGCATGTGGACCCGCATCAGCAGCAACGTCAGCAACGCGATGGATTAAGCGGGCGCAGGAACGCCGACCGCTCGGGACCCGGGCTTAGCGTGCCCTGCTGCCGTGAACGACCAGCTTGAGCCGCTGCCCGGGCACCAGCCGCGCGTTGCCGGACAGCCCGTTCAAGGACAGGAACCGCTCCACCCGGAAATCGCGGTAGGCCATCCGGCTGGCGAGCGACTGCACGGTCTCGCCCGGCCGCACGGTCACCACGTCGATCACCCGCGGCCGGATGGCGGCAGCCTCCGCCGCGGAGATGCGGCGCAGCGAATTGACCATCGGCACGAACTGGCCGACGCCGCGCCCGCCCTGAGTCAGCGTCACGAAATGGTAGGCCTGGCTCTGGCTGAAGGCATAAGCGAACACGCTGACGTCCACCGGCCCGGACGAGGTGTTCGCCCGCGCGACGACGTAGGCCGCCGGGATGCCGTTGACGGTGGTCCGGTTGCGGTCCAGCACCTGGATCGGCACCCGCCCGCCGGTCAGCGACTGCAGCACGCCCGCGATATAGCTGTCCAGGTTGCCGTTGAACCGCGCGGTGCTGAACTGCGCCTTGCCCGCCGAGCCCGCGACCGTCACCGCATCCGTGCTGTTCTGCATCAGATAGCCGACCGGAACGGTGAACTGCAGCCTGAGGTCGGGGTGGGTGAAGGTCCGCCCATCGATGATGCCCTGCGCGGGATCGTCGTCGACCACCACCCCGTCGAGCTGGTTCAGGAAGGCGTCCCGGTTGCGGACGCCCTGCCCGGCCCGCCCGGTCTGCTGGGACATGCCGGCGGCCTGCCTAACCCGGTTCTCGGAGTTCGGGTGGGTCTGCGCCCATTCCGGGGTCGACCGATTGTCCTGCCCCTGAACGCGCGATTCCAGCGCCGACGAGCGCGCCAGCGCGGCCAGCATGGTGGCGCTGGCCGCAGGGTCGTAGCCGGCCCGCGTCAGATAGCCGATGCCCAGCCGGTCGGCGTCATATTCCTGGTTGCGGCTGAAGCTCAGGGTGCGCAGCTGCGATCCCGTCTGCAGCAGATTGCCGAGCGCACTGCCGATGCCGCCGCCGATCACGCTCCCCAGGATCGCCCCCAGCACGCTGCCGATCGCGTTGGTGCGGCTGGCGGACTGACGCGCCTGCGCGTGGTTGGCCGCGACGTGCCCGACTTCGTGTCCGGTGACGAAGGCGAGCTCCGCCTCGTCGTTCATGATGCTCATCAGCTGGCGGGTGATGTAGATGTAGCCGCCCGGCACCGCGAAGGCGTTCTCCACCGCCGAGTTCAGGGTGGTGAAGCGGAAGGAGCCCGGGTTGACCCCCGATTGCGCGGCCATGCGCCGGCCGACCTGGTCGACATAGGCGGCGCGGCTGCCGGTCTCGGCCCCGCCCAGCTCGGCGACCAGCTCGGCGTGCTGCTGCTGCGCTTCCTGGACGTAGCGCGGCGAAAGGTTGCGGTAGCCCGACTGGGCGGCGGCCATGCCGGGCGCCAGCGCAGTCGCTGCGGCGGTAATCAGGAGGAGAGTCTTGTGCATGGTCGAACCCGTAAGAAGCGTTGGTTTTCGCGCTCCTGAACGGGCCGGACGCGAAACGGGTTCCTGCCGCCGGGGCCTCAGCCGATGGCCAGAAACTTGTCGCGCCTCTGGCGCAGGAGGTCCTCAGCGCTCGCCTCCGAAAGACTGTCCAATTCCTGGACAACCGCCTCCTTCAACGACGCGATCGCCTCGGCCGGCGCCCGGTGCGCGCCGCCCAGCGGTTCGGGGATGATCCGGTCCGCCACGCCCAGCGCCTTGAGGTCGCCCGCGGTGATCCGCATCGCCTCGGCGGCCTCCGCGGCCTTGTCGGCGGTGCGCCACAGGATCGACGCGCAGCCTTCGGGCGAGATCACCGAATAGACCGCATGCTCGAACATCAGCACCCGGTTGGCCGCGGCGATCGCGACCGCGCCGCCCGACCCGCCCTCGCCGACCACCGCCGCGACCAGCGGCACGCGGAGCGCCAGGCACTGCTCGGTCGACCGGGCGATGGCTTCCGCCTGCCCCCGCTCCTCCGCCTGCACGCCCGGGAAGGCGCCGGGCGTATCGACCAGGCTCACCACCGGCAGGCCGAAGCGGTCGGCCAGCTGCATCAGCCGGATGGCCTTGCGGTAGCCTTCGGGCTTGGCCATGCCGAAATTATGCCGCAGCCGGCTCGCCGTATCGTCGCCCTTCTCGTGCCCGATCAGCAGCACCCGCCGGCCGTCGATCCGCGCCAGCCCGCCAACGATCGCCTGGTCGTCGGCAAAGCCGCGGTCGCCGGCCAGCGGCATGAACTCACTGGCCAGGCCCGCCGCATAGTCCTTGAAGTGCGGGCGGTCGGGGTGACGCGCGACCTGCGTCTTCTGCCAGGGCGTCAGCCTCCCATAGGTGTCCTTGAGCAATCGCGCGGCCTTGGCCTCCAGCCGCTCGATCTCCGCGCCGATGTCGATCTCGCCCGAACTCGCCGTTTCGCGCAGCTCGGCGACGCGCGTTTCCAGCTCCGCGATCGGCTTCTCGAAATCCAGGAAATTCCTCATTCGCGCGGTCGCCTAAGCGGATCGGCCCGCAGTGGCAAGCGGATGGCGCTGGTTGACCAGCTCCACCAGCCGCGCGCTGTCCACATGGGTGTAGATCTGGGTGGTGGCGATGTCCGCATGGCCCAGCAGCGCCTGCAGCACGCGCAAGTCCGCGCCGCCCGCCAGCAGGTGCGTCGCAAACGCATGGCGCAGCACGTGCGGACTGACCCGGTCCGGCGCGATCCCCGCCACCCCCGCCATCTCGCGCACCAGCTGAAACAGCCGCACCCGCGATAGATGCGCCTTGCCGCCGGGAAACAGCCAGCCGGACTTCGCCGGCACGTGCGGCAGCCAGCCGGCAACCGCCGCATGCGCCCGCTCCGAGATCGGCACCAGCCGCTCCTTGGCCCCCTTGCCGCGCAGGATCAGGAACGGCTCGCTCCGTCGCAGGGCGCCGCGCGGCAGGCTGACCAGCTCCGTCGCGCGCAGGCCCGATCCGTACAGCAGCTCCAGCAGCGCCAGATTGCGCAGCGCCGCTGGCTGCCCGCTCGCGGCGCGGCCTTCCGCCTCGCGGAACATCGCCTCGACCTCGTCGGGCTCCAGGATGCGCGGCAGCGGGCGCTCGGTCGCCGGACGCGGCAGCGCGGCGGACGGATCGTCGGCGCGCAGGCCTTCGTCGTGGAGAAAGCCGTAGAAGCGGCGCAGCGCGGCGGCACGGCGTGCGACAGTCGCTGGCGACAGCCCCGCCCATGCGCGCCCGAGCTCGCCGAGCCCGTCGGCAGTGGCGGTCCCCAATTCGCCGACCTCCGCCGCCGCGGCCAGATCGCTGCGATACGCCAGCAGCGTGTTGCGCGAGGCGCCCGCCTCCGCCGCCATCATGTCGAGGAAACGGTCGACCAGCGCCCGGTCCTCGGGGGTCACGTCCGGGCCAGCGCCTCGGCCGCGATCATCCGCGCGGCGTAGTCGAGCCCGCTCCGCCGCATGGCGGACAGGCCGTGAAACAGCTGGGCGGCGGGCACCTGCGCGAAGCTCGGCGCCTGCATCCCGATCGCCGCCAGCAGCACCGCCGAGCCCGCCTGCCGGCGCCGCCCCGCGTCGTCCGCGATCCGGCTCCAGACGGAGGTCCGGCCCAGCCCCAGCTCGTGCCGCTCGTCGAGGCGCGCGGCCGTGGCCGTGTCGATCCGCCCCGTCGCCGCGAGCCCCGCCACCAGCAGCTTGCTGCGCTGCCTGTCGCGGCTGCCGTCGCGGCCGATGAACGAGTCGATTCGCCCGAAGCTCACGTCCACCGCATCGGAAGTCGTACCGAGCGCCAGCATCGCCCAGGCGCGGTCGGCCGGCTCGTCGTCCATCTGCCCGACCGCCGCCGCCCAGCCCGCCGCCTGGCGATCGTAGCCGCCCGCCAGCATCGATGCGATCAGCTCGGGCGCGTCCCGCCCCAGCTCCGGGTCCGGCTGCACCCGCGTCGCCGCGAACGCCAGCAGCGCCCGCGTGGCCTCCCGCTCCAGCTCGCCGTCGCCCGCCTCCCACAGCTGGCGCATCGCCCCCAGCCGCGCTCCACGGTCGCGGCCGAGCACTGCCGTGCGCAGGCGCCACGCATCGGTCCCCGGCAGATCCGACGCGTCCGTCGCATCGTAGATCAGCGCATACAGCTCGTTCAGCGCGCCCGAGGACAAAACACCCAGGCCGGCGGCGTAGCGGGCCGCGGGCAACCGCTGCTCGACCGACAGCAGGGGCGCCCGCGCCTGCCACGCCCGCACCTGTGGCGCGGCCCGCTCCATCAGCCGGTCGGGCGGCACCGCGCCCGTCGCGGTGGCCAGGCCGAAGCGCCAGCTCGTCAGATAATCGACCGGCTCCCATTCGACCGTCACCGCGCGGCTGGTGTCCGCGCCCGCGCCGACCACCTTCTGCGCGAGCACCAGGTCGATGCCGCGCACCCGGCCCCGGCGGCGGGCCTGGTCGATTTGCGCCGCGGCGCTGGCCGACTCGCCCTCCAGCGCGGCGCACATCGCGTCGGTCAACGGCAAAATGCGCGGCTCCACCTCGCCCAGCCCGCCGGCGCGCAGCGGACACAGCCCGGCGGGGTCCGCGTTGGCCAGCGCGCTCTGCACCGCGACCTGGGTCATCTTGGGCGTGAAATTGTCGACATCGACCGCCGACACCACCATCCGCGCCGCCGCCGCCTCGCCCATCCGCAGCAGCAGCCAGGCGCGCTCGGCCGCCCAGTCGACGGGATGCACCTGCGGCGGCGCCTCGCCCCGCGCCAGCAGCGCGTTGCGCAGCGTCATGTGCAGCCAGCGCGACGGCAGCGGCGTGGACTGCCGCCGCATCAGCTCCGACAGGAAATCGCCGTTGGCGCTCCCCCACGGCTGCTGACCGAAGCCCCAAGCCACCGGATCGATTGCGCCCGCGAAGCGCGGATCGCGCCGGGACTCGTCGGGGATCTCGACCGGCGGCGGGGGCGGCGGCAGTTCCTCGCCCTCGACCAGCTCGCCTTCCGCCACCTCCATCGGCTCGCCCGGGGGTGCGTCCGGCCGGGGCCGCGGCCGCGGTGTCTCGCGCCGCGGTGCCGGCGTGACGCTGTTCCCCGGCGTTTGCTGGTTCTGCGTCTCCGGCGCCGACGCGGGTTCGTTGCCGAAGCCCGGCGGCAGCAGCACTTCCTGCGCCAGCGCCGGCAACGCCAGGGCGAGCGCCGCGCCGCCCGCCAGGAACAGCTTAGCTCGGCTGGTCACGGGCGACATCGACCTCGATCGGGCGGGTGGGCACTTCGTCCGCGGAGCGCGAGATGGCGACCACCGCCGCCACTACAGCCGCCAGCAGGACAAGAAGGGTGATCGGTCCGCGCGCCGGGTGCGGCGGTCTGCGATGAATGGCCATGGCGCGGCCTTTTGCCGAGTGGCCGCGCCGCTGTATAGCCCTCGCGATGAGCGTAAGCGACGAGGGGCAGCTGGCCGCGCGGCTCGACCGGCCGGTGGTGCTGGTCGGGCTGATGGGTGCCGGCAAGTCCACGGTGGGCCGCCGCCTCGCGCGCCGGCTGCGGCTGCCGTTCGTGGACAGCGACGCGGCGATCGAGGACGCGGTCGGCCTCTCCGCGGGCGAGGTGTTCCAGCGCTACGGCGAGGCCGAGTTCCGCGACGGCGAGCGGCGGCTGGTCGCGCGGCTGATCGACGGCGGAGTGCGGGTGATCGCCACCGGCGGCGGCGCCTTCGTCAACGAACAAACCCGGCGGCTGCTCAACGACAAGGCGATCACCGTGTGGCTCGACGCGCCGGTCGATCTGCTGGCCGAGCGCACCGCGCGGCGGCCGGAAACCCGGCCCATGCTGGCCGGCGGCGAGCGCGGGGAGATCCTCCAGCGGCTGATCGGCGAGCGCGGGCCCAAATATGCCGAAGCGCACATCCGCATCCCCAGCAGCGGCGGCAGCCACGCCCAGGTGGTCGAGGCGATCGTCGCCGCGCTCCAGGAGCATCTCGCAAGCCGATGACCATCATCCCCGTCCATGCCGCCGGCTGCCGCTACGACGTGGTCGTCGGCCCGCTCGCGAACGCCGGGCGCCGCCTCCGCGAACTCGCCCGCGGCCGGCCCGTGCCGGCTGTCACCGACGAGCGGGTGTGGGCTTTGCATGGCGCGGTCCTTGCCGACCTGCTGCCGGTCGAGCCGGTGTTCGTTCCGGAAGGCGAAGCCGCCAAGGCTTGGGACCAGCTCCGCCGGCTGATCGCTTGGCTGGCCGAGCTCAACCTCGATCGGGCGAGCCCGGTGCTGGCATTCGGCGGCGGCTCGGTGGGCGACCTCACCGGGCTCGCCGCCAGCCTGTTCAAGCGCGGCTGCCCGGTGGTGCACGTGCCCACCACCCTGCTCGCCCAGGTGGACAGCGCGGTCGGCGGCAAGACCGCGATCGACGCCGAGGACCAGAAGAACCTGGTCGGCAGCTTTCACCAGCCCGCGCTGGTGCTTGCGGACGTCGCCCTGCTCGACACGCTCGACGAGCGCCAGCTCCGCGCCGGCTACGCCGAGGTCGTCAAATATGCGCTGATCGGCCAGGATCTGCGGTTCGACTGGCTCGAGGACCATGGCCCCGCGATCCTGTCGGGCGACCGCCTCATGCGCGAGGAAACGGTGAGCCAGTGCATCACGGCCAAGGCTCGGCTGGTCGAAGCCGACCCGGAAGACCGCACCGGCGTCCGCGCCCTGCTCAATTTCGGCCACACCTTCGGCCACGCGATCGAGTCCGCCGCGGGGCTGGGCACGGTGCTGCACGGCGAGGCGGTCGCGGTCGGCATGGCGCTCGCGTTCGACTTCTCGGCGGAGCTCGGCCTGTGCCCGCACGCCGACGCCGAGCGCGTCCGCCGCCACCTCCGCGAAGCCGGCCTCCCGACCACGCTTGCCGACACGGGCGTGGACCGCGGCGCCCTGCTGCCGCTGATGGGCGCCGACAAGAAGAACGAGGGCGGCAGCCTCCGCTTGGTTCTCACCCGCGGCATCGGCGATGCGTTTGTGGCCCGGGACGTCGACCCCGGGCGCCTCGCCGACTTCCTCGCCCGGGCGGCCTAGCTCGCTTCCTTCACCGGCTCGTCCGGCAGCGAGCGGTCCTCACCGAAACTGCGGTCCTTGCCCGCGTGGAGGTCGCCCGTTTCGCTCTGCAGCTGCAGCCGCTCGCTGTCGCGGGTGCGATACTCCCGCTCGACCCGGCCGACCTCCCGCCCGGCGATGCCCAGCCGGCGCAGCGCCGCGCTGCCCATCGTAACGGCGCTCTCGAACACTTCCCGCTGCATCAGCGGAATGCCCAGCCCGTCGAGCGCGATCATCTGCCGCCGGTCGAACACCCGCACCATGATCAGCGCCTGCGGGAACGCTTCGATGATCGGCTGCAGCTTCTCGGGCCCAAGCTCCGGATCGTCATGGCAGAACAGGATTGCTTCCGCGCTCTCCGCGCCGGCCAGCCGCAGCAGGTCCAGCCGCGTTCCGTCACCATAATAGACCTTGGTCCCAAACTCCTCCGCGCGCTCGATCAGCTCGGCCTGCAGGTCGATCAGCGTCACGGGGATGCGCTTCGCCTGCAGCATCTGCGCCACCGTCTGCCCGAACCGGCCGTAACCGACCACAATGGCGTTGGTCTCCGGCGAGAACTCCGGCCCCTGGTGGTCGCTCGGCGCATCCGGCAGGCGTCGCTGCAGCCACTCGATCAGCCGCATCAGGAACGGCGTCGCCGCCATGGACAAGGTCACCACCGCGCCGAACAGGCTCGCGCCCTCGACGGTGATCAGCTGTGCCGCGGTGGCCTGCGCGAACAGGACGAAGCCGAACTCGCCCGCCTGGCTCAGCAGCAACGCCAGGCTGATCGCCCGGCCCTGCGGCATGCCGAACAGCCGGGCCAGCGGATAGAGCAGCGCCGCCTTGACGGCGATCACCAGCACCGCCAGCCCCACCACCGTCAGCGGCCGCTGGGCGATCACGCCCAAGTCCAGCAGCATCCCCACCGACATGAAGAACAGGCCGAGCAGGATCGACCGGAACGGCTCCACATCGCTTTCCAGTTCGTGCCGGTAGGGCGACTCGGCCAGCATTACGCCCGCGACGAACGCCCCTAACGCGACCGACAGGTGCAGCCAGTGCATCAGCGCGGAGGCAGCGATAACCGCGAACAGCCCCGCCACCACGAACAGCTCGCGCTCGCCCAGCCGCCCGATCAGCCGGAACAGCGGATTGAGAACGTAGCGCCCGACCAGCACCAGCCCAACCACCGCTCCGACCGTGTACAGCGCCAGCTGCCACCCGCCCGGGGCGTCGGGCTGCGGCGCCCGCGACATCACCGCGACGATCGTGATCAGCGGGATCAGCGACAGGTCCTGGAACAGCAGGATCGAAAAGGCCCTCTCCCCATAGGGCGTGTTGAGCTCGCCCGAGGAGCGCAGCATCGGCAGCACCTGCGCGGTGGAACTGAGCCCCAGCGGCAGGCCGAGCGCCAGGCTCGCCTGCCAGGAGAGCCCGACCAGAAAGTGGATCAGCACCGCCAGCGCCAATCCGCTCATCACCACCTGCAGCAGACCCAGCCCGAAGATATCATGCTTGAGCCGCCACAACCGGCTCGGCCGAAGCTCCAGCCCGACCAGGAACAAGAGCAGCGCGATGCCGATCTCCGACACGCTCATGATGGTCTCGGGCCGGCCCACCAGCCCCAGCAGCTGCGGCCCGATCACCGCCCCGCCGACGATGTACCCCAACGTCGCGCCCAACCCCAACCGGCGGAAGATGCCGACGAACAGCAGCGCCGCCCCGAGCATCACCGCCATGCCGGTGAGGAGCTGCGTCATGAGAGATGTGCTCCTGCGCAGGCAGGAGCCCAGTGTTCTTCATGCTCAGCTCGCCACAGGCACTGGGCTCCTGCCTGCGCAGGAGCACGGCCCCCCACGCTCATGCTCCCGCCTGCTGCAGCGCCGCGATCAGCGCATCGAACGGCAGCAGCATCGCTCCATGCCGCCCGGTCTTGCAACGGGCAGGAGCGAGCGCTTCGAACCCCGCGGGGGCATCGCCTTCACCACCGAGCCACCCGGCAAGCCGTGCCCGGCCAGCGAA
The DNA here is from genome assembly GCF_902806285.1 of uncultured Sphingomonas sp. Lineage (GTDB taxonomy): Bacteria > Pseudomonadota > Alphaproteobacteria > Sphingomonadales > Sphingomonadaceae > Sphingomicrobium. Next base: position 11,857 of record NZ_CADCWA010000133.1, read on the forward strand.
GATGTCCTCGGCCCCGCGTCCAACCGCGAACCGCCGGACCAGCGCCGCGCTCGCCTGCCCGAACGCGCACGCCTGCACCGCCTGCGCCACCTCCGCCACGCGGCCTTCCCCGTCGAGCCGCACCTCCGTCCGGATCAAGCTCCCGCAAGTCGCCGACCGTTTCTCCCCCCGGCCATGCGGATCAGCGACGCTCCTCGCGAGCGGCAGCGAGGCCGCGAGCCGGAGGATCTCGGTAGTGTAAAGAGGCGCGTTCATTCCATCGCATCTACCCGAACCCGCTCACCCTGAGTAGGAGCCGCCAGGCTCCGTATCGAAGGGTCCAGTGCTTCGATACGCCGCCGTCAGCGGCTACTCAGCATGGGCGGAATTGCCTCATGCCCTGCGCCAAGTGGTGCCGGACGGCCCGTCTTCCAACAGGATGCCCTCGGCCTTGAGCTCCTCGCGGATGCGATCGGCCTCGGAGAAGTCGCGGCGCTGCTTGGCGGCGGTGCGCTCCGCCACCCGGTGGTCAACAGCTAAGCTGTCCCGCCCTCGCCCGAAATAATCATCGCTCGTGCGTTCCAGCAGCCCAAGCAAGGCTGCTGTCCGCTTCAGCGAAGCAGGTTCCTCGATCTGCTGCAGAGCTGCCAGGGCCCCAGGCGTGTTGAGGTCATCCCGCAACGCGCCGAGCACGGCCGGATCGATGTTGCCTTGGCTGGCATCGGGCTCATCCTCGATCTGCCGATACAGGCCGTTGAGGATGGCCCTACTCTGCGCCACTAGGCTCTCCGTCCACGGCAGTGGCTGCCGATAGTGCGTACTCAGCAGCGCCAACCGCAGCACCTCGCCGCGATGTCCCTGCTCCAGCAACTCGTTGACCAGCACCGTATTGCCCAGGCTCTTGGACATCTTCTCCGAGCCGAAATCCACGAACCCGTTGTGCAGCCAGTACCGCGCCAGCGGCTTGCCCCCGTGCGCGGAGCGGCTCTGCGCCGCCTCGTTCTCATGATGCGGGAAGACCAGGTCGATACCGCCGCCATGAATGTCGATCGTCTCGCCCAGATGCTTGGCGATCATCGCCGAGCACTCGATGTGCCAACCCGGCCGCCCCCGCCCCCAAGGCGAGTCCCAGCCGATCACCCCCGGCGCGCTCGGCTTCCACAGCACGAAGTCGGAAGGGTTTCCCTTATAAGGCGCGACTTCCACCCGGGCGCCGGCCAGCATCGCCTCGCGGTCGCGGCGGCTGAGCACGCCGTAGTCGGGGTCCGACCCCACGTCGAACAGCACATGGCCTTGCGCGGCATAGGCGTTGCCCGACGCGACCAGCTTCCCGATCATCGCCACCATGCCCGCGATCTCCTGCGTGGCGCGGGGCGCGATGTCGGGGTCCTCGACGCCGAGCGCGCGCATGTCGTCGAGGTAGGCCTGCTCGTAGCGGGCGGTGATCACCTCCGGCGCGACGCCTTCCGCCCGCGCCGCCTCGATGATCTTGTCGTCCACGTCCGTGATGTTGCGGGCGTAGGTGACCTCATGCTCCGGAAAACTGTGCCGCAACAACCGCCGCAGCACGTCGAACACCACGGCCGGCCGGGCATTGCCGATATGCGCGCGCCCGTACACGGTCGGTCCGCACACATAGATGGTGATGCGGTCAGGCTCGCCCGGAGTGAACTCGCGCTTCTCGCGCGCCATGGTGTCGTACAGCCGGATCATCGGTTGGTTTCGGTTCCTCGATAACTCTGCACGCCGTCCACGATCGCGCGCCCGCTGGCGTTCAGTAGCGGAAAGGTCTGCGACCGCCGCATCCACTCGGGCCGCTCAGCGGTCGCGCCATAGACCATGTCCGTGCCGAGGTTCGCCAGCAGGAACACCAGCGTCGCCCCGACCAGGCCCTTCAGCATCCCGAACCCGCCGCCGAGGAAGCGGTCCACCGGCCCCAGCACCGACTTGCGCGAACGCTTGCCCAGCGAGCGGGCAAGCAGCCGGAACAGGATGAACACCGGCAGGAAGATGACCGCCAACGCCAGCGCCGCCGACGCCGCGGGGCTCGACGTCCACCCCGCCACTCCCGCACTCACCGGCTCGTGGAACAGCACCAGCGCGACAATGGCGGCAAGCCACGCGCCCAGCGCCAGCACCTCATGCACGAACCCGCGCACGAACCCCACCAGCGCCCCACCGGCCAGCATCAGGATCACGAAGATGTCGAGCGCGCTCACGGGTGTCCGGCTAGCGAAGAGTCGAAGGCGAGGCCAGACCCAGCTACTCCCCCCTGGGGGAGACGTCGTGCGCAGCGCGACAGAGGGGTCAGTCAGCACCCCTCCGGCGCTCCGCGCCTCTCCCCCAGGGGGGAGTAGCTGTTACCGCCCCAGGATCCGGTCCACCAACCCCCGCAGCTGCCCGAATCGCGCGGTCCTGATCCCCGCCGCACCGTCCGCCCCGCCCGGCACCCACGCCTCCTCGAACCCCAGCTTGGCCGCTTCCTTCAGCCGCAAAGCGGTATGCGCCACCGGCCGCACCTCGCCCGACAGCGCCACCTCGCCCAGAACGACCGCCTCCGCCGGCACCGGCCGCTCGGCCAGCGCCGAGACCAGCGCCGCCGCCACCGCCAGGTCCGCCGCCGGGTCCTGCAGCCGGTACCCGCCCGCGACGTTCAGATAGACCTCGGCATTGGCGAAGCTCACCCCGCATCTGGCCTCCAGCACCGCCAGCAGCATCGCCAGCCGCCCCCCGTCCCAGCCCACCGCCGACCGCCGCGGCGTCGCCCCGCTCGCCAGCCGCATGGTCAGCGCCTGCACCTCCACCAGCACCGGCCGCGTCCCCTCCAGCGCCGGGAAGATCGCCGTTCCGCTGACTGGATCGTCGCGCTTGGTCAGGAACAGCGCGCTGGGGTTCGGCACCTCGGCCAGCCCCGCCCCTTCCATCGCGAACACGCCGATCTCGTCGGTGCCGCCGAAGCGGTTCTTGACCGCGCGCAGGATGCGGTACTGGTGGCTGCGCTCCCCTTCGAAGTTGAGCACCGCGTCGACCATATGCTCCAAGACGCGTGGCCCGGCGATGCTGCCGTCCTT
>NZ_CADCWA010000134.1 GCF_902806285.1 uncultured Sphingomonas sp.
CGGAACACCGACGCGGCCTTGTAGCGCGTGGCGACGGCGCGGAAGTCCTTCGCCGCCGCGCCTCGAAGCTGCCACCCAGCCCGCGAACGGAACCCCGACCATGAGCGCGTACAATGCGACGTGCGTGGCGCGCGCCACGAGCGCATTCCATCGCGGGGTCGAAGCGGGAAGGTCGGGGATCCGGTGGGCGAGGCGCCAGCCTAGTCGTATCAATGAAAGCGCGAGGATGGTCAGGCCGGCGGGCTTGTGCGTCGTCATGATCCCGGCCGCGGTCGCCTCGTCCACGTGGTTGCTGAGGACTCCGCTCGTCACGCTGCCGAACATCATGGCGGCGATGGTCCAATGGAGAGCGATCGACACGTTCGAGTAGGCGTCGCGCGGCAAAGGCACCGCGTTCTGGTACGTTGTCGCCATCTTGCATCCTCCCTCTTTGGCGTCCGTGGCGGGCCGCTTTGAAGGTCCAGAGCCGACGTCGCACCGCTGCCAAGACGGCGGGTGTTTCCGGCCGCTGTGGGGCCACTGGCTCAGGGCAGCCGGCCGGCGCGGAAGTCGGCGAAGGCTCGCTGAAGTTCTTCGGGGGTGTTCATGACGAAGGGGCCGTGTTTCGCGAGCGGCTCGCGGATCGGCCGCGCCGCGAGCAGTAGGAGCCGGGCCGCCTCGTCGGCCGTGACCTCGATCCGGTCGCCCGGCGAAAACACCGTGATGCTCTGGGCGGCTGCCCGCGCTTCGCCGAACCGGGCCGAACCCTGGTAGACGTAAGCGAACGCCGTATGCCCGCGCGGCGTCGGCACGGTGATCGTCGCGTCCGGCGTGAGATGCAGGTCGAGATACAGCGGGTCCGTCGGACCGCCGTCGATCGGGCTGGTGAGCCCGAAGAGGCTGCCCGCGAGCAGCCGGCCGGCGGCCCCGTCGCGCTCGAACGCCGGAACGCGTTCGGCCTGGAGGTCCTGGTAGCGCGGCTCCCCCATCTTGTGCGTCGCCGGCAGGTTGATCCAGAGCTGGAAGGCGCGCAGCGGGCCGTCCGACTGGTCGGGCATCTCGGAATGGAGCAGGCCGCGTGCCGCGGTCATCCACTGGAACGCGCCTGCGCCGAGGCGTCCCTCGTTCCCGCGGCTGTCCCCGTGACGCAGCCGCCCCTCCACGACGTAGGTCGCCGTCTCGAAGCCGCGGTGCGGGTGGTCGGGGAAGCCGCCGGCGTAATCCGCCGGGTCGTCGCCGCCGAATTCGGCGAAGATGAGGAATGGGTCGAGGTCGGGCAGATCATGCGTGCCGATCGTGACGACGTTCCGGACGCCCGCTCCTTGGCGCTGGATCTCACCGGAAGCGGACCAGACCGGACGGCGGGCGCTGGAGGCCTGGGGGGGCGCCGTTTGCGCGGCGAGGGCGATGCGGTTGTTCATGCCGCCCAAGGTGTGCCGGCCGCCGTGTTGCGGAAAGGCACGCGATGCGCAACCCTCGTTCGCGGAACAGCAACACCGACCCGCGATGCGCCCTCTGCCCTTCGACCTCGAAGATCTTCGCGCCTTCGCCGCTGTGGTCGAAACGGGGAGCTTCGCGCGGGCCGCCGGGCGCATCGGGCTGTCCAAGTCGGTACTGAGCCGCAGGGTGACGGGGTTGGAGCACGCCCTCCGCGCGCAGCTCCTCATCCGCGCCAGCGCGGCGCGACGGTGACCGAGGCCGGTGCGGCCTTTCAGCAGACCGCCGCTGACGTCCTGGCGCGGCTGGACCAGGCCCGCGACGACGCGGAGGCGGGCGCGTCCCGGCTCGCGGGCCCGATCCGCATCACCGCGCCGCTGTCATTCGGCGTCACCCACCTCGCGCCGGCGCTCGCGGCTTTCGTCGCCGGCCACGCCGAGGTCGTCCTCGACGTCCGGTTGGACGACCAGGTGGTGGACCTGCAGGCGGGCGGCTTCGATCTCGGCATCCGCATTGGTCGTCCGCCCAACTCCTCGCTCACTCCGCGGCGCCTCACTCTTGTGCGGCCTTATGTTGTCGGCAGCCTCGATTACCTGGCCCGCCGCGGCCGGCCCGCCGTGCCCTCGCACCTGGCCGGCCACGACGTGCTCGTCTACGTCAACGCCGACCTTGAGGCTTGGCGCGCCGCGTTTCCCAAACTGGACATCGGCCGCCTGAACGTGCGGTTCCGCTCGGACAACGGCGACACGCTGCGAGAGGCCGCGATCGCCGGCCTCGGCCTTCTCATCCTGCCGGACTTCCTCGTCGCAGCGTCGGTCAAGGGCGGGCGGCTGGAGCCTCTGCTGCCCTCACACCCGCTCGCCTCGGCGGCGATCTACGCGGTGTCGCCGCCTGGGCGGCCGATCCTGCGCCGCGTGCGAGCGCTCGTCGAACATCTGGCCACCGCGTTCGGTCCGATGGCGTAGTGCCGGCCTCCCGCACCCCGGCAGGACGGCAACGGCCCTGCTTGCGGCTGTGCACGCACCGCGGACGGGTCTGCGCCCGTTCGGCTACTCGTCGCTATTTCCAGGAAGAGCCGCCCACCAAGTTGGTTTATCATCGCACCATCACCGGCACGGGCGACCGTTGCGCCGGCCTGTCCCGGATGGGTCGAGGGCGTGTGAAAACGACCTGAGCAGATAGGCTGCTGGTCTGCCGATTCGAGGTGGGCCGGGATGAAGCGTT
>NZ_CADCWA010000135.1 GCF_902806285.1 uncultured Sphingomonas sp.
GCGCAGCGTCGCCGAAGCCGTGTTCAGCTGCTGATGGAGGCTGACGTGGAAGGCCTGATCGGCGCTGGGCGGCACGAGCGGACCGGCGAGTGAGCCCACGCGATCCGCACCTGACGAGCTTCCACCACCTCCGCGCGCTGGCGTACCTCTCGCTCGGCGACCTGAAGGGCGCCGCGAGGCGTTGTTGCATGGATCCGGCCGGTGGCGCTGCAGGCCGGGCCGCCGTAGGAGGATCGCCCCGTCTTTGATCCCTGGATGCGCACCTTGCCGTTCAAGCTGAACCAGGACCGCCGTCACCACATTCCCAAGCAGAAGCACAAGGTGACGAACTGGCGCGGGTATGACGCCAGCTTGCGGCAGCGCGGGAGCTTGACCGTATGGTTCAGCGCCGAGGCCATCGAGGGGTGGCGAGCGGCGCCGCGCGCGACCCGGGGCGGGCAGCCCTGGTACTCCCCTCTGGCGATCCTGACGGCGCTGACCTTGCGGGCCGTGTTCCGCCTCGCCCTGCGCCAGACCGAGGGGTTGATCGGCTCCATCCTCCGCCTGCTCCGCCTCGATCTCGCCGTGCCGGACCATTCCACCCTGAGCCGCCGGGCCGAGACGCTGGAGGTGCCGCGGCCGCGCCACGGGCGCGCGCCCGTGCACCTGCTGGTGGACAGCACGGGACTGAAGCTCTGCGGCCCCGGCGAGTGGCTCGTCGAGAAGCATGGGACGAAGACGCGGCGCGGGTGGCGCAAACTCCACCTCGCCACGGATGCCGACACCGGCCGGATCGTCGCCTCGGCGCTGACCAAGCACGACGGCGACGATGGCTCGCAGCTCGGCCCCCTGCTCGACCAGGTCGATGGTCCGGTCGCCTCCATCACCGCCGACGGCGCGTTCGACCGGGACGGCGTCTATGCCGAGGCCGCGGCACGGCATCCCGACGCCGCGGTCATCGTGCCGCCGCGATCCGGCGCGGTGCCAAGCGGCGCGGCCGAGACCGCGCCCACGCAACGCGATCGGCACATCGTGGCCATGGCCAAGCACGGACGCATGGGTTGGCAGAAGGCGTCAGGCTACAACTGGCGCGCCCTGGTCGAGGCCGATATCGCCCGCTTCAAACGGGTGATCGGGGAAGGGCTGCGCTCGCACACGGACGGGCGTCAGGCGACCGAGGTGGCGATTGCTGTCCAGGTGCTCAACCGCATGCTGGAGCTTGGACGGCCGGAGTATGTCCGCACTGCGTGACCCGAGACACGGGTAGGGCTCAGTGCGTCCGCACCGCCGATCCGTGCAACAAAGTCGCAATGGGCGCTCAAGTTCGGCCAGGAGTTCGCCAACCGGATCCGGCGGGGGCTGGCCTGTGCCGGCGACAAGTGGCACCTCGACGAGGTGGCCATCAAGGTCGCCGGGGTGCGGCACTGGCTCTGGCGCGCGGTCGACCAGACCGGAATGGTGCTGGACGTGCCGAGCCAGAAACGGCGGGACAAGCGGGCCGCCAAGCGCCTGCTGCGCAAGCGCCTGAAGCGGCAATCCCGGGCGCCGCGCGTCATGGTCACGGACAAGCTCCCGAGCTACGGGGCGGCGAAGAAGGAGCTGATGCCCGGTGTCGAGCACCGCCGGCACAGGGGCTTGAACAACACGGCCGAGAATTCCCACCAGCCGACGCGGCGACGAGAGCGGCAGATGAAGCGCTTCAAGTCGGCGCGGCAGGCACAGCGCTTCCTCTCCGCCCACGGCCAGATCGACAACCTTTTCCACCTCCGCCGCGACCACGTCACCGCCGCCGAGTATCGCGCCGCCAGGATGCGCGCCTTCGAGACGTGGGCCGAGGTGAGCGGCGTGGCGCCGCGCGCCGCGTAATCAGCGCCCCACCTCCGGCCGCACGCGGCGAGCGCGTCCCAGCTCAAACAAGTTGACGGTTCCCCCAGAGGCGCGAGCGGACCACGCACTTGGTGCAGTGGACGAACGCCTCACGCGCCGAGACGACGAGCGCCAGTTCCGGCACCTTGCCCCCGAGCGCCATGCTTTCCCGGAGGGCGGAGTCGCGTACGATCGTTGCGGTACCGCTGACCCGCGGCGTCTCCGCCTTGCCGGGCACCAGGAAGATCAGCTGCAGATCGGCCACGGACCGTGCCCGCCGGAACAATGCGGCCCGGGCCTCCTTGCGAGCGCGCTCGCAACGACGTAGCGCCTCGAGGCAGCGGGACTCAGGCCCACGCTATGCTCCCGGCGTGGGCCGAACGGCCGAGCGAAACCGACATGCGCCCAGCTCCGCCCCCATCCACGCCGCCGTTCACAACACCTTCGATGTCCAGAGCCACCTGATAGCCGGCCGCACGCTCCGCGCCTCCAGGGCGGAGGCGAAGGCCCACCGGCGGAGGGCAGTGGCGGCGTGAGGTCGGCCGGGAGTGCGGCAAGCTCCGCGCGCCTGCCGGATCCCCGCGGTGACGAAGGCGGTCGCGCCGCCCTACAGCTCCCGCATGCTCGACACCACCCGGCCCACCATGCCGTAAGCGACGGCCTCCTCGGTGCCCATCCAGTAGTTGCGGTCGGTGTCGCGCTCGACCCGCTCGTAGGGCTGGCCGGTCTCGCGCGCGATGATGCGGTTGATGCGCTCGCGCATCTTGATG
>NZ_CADCWA010000136.1:0-9999 GCF_902806285.1 uncultured Sphingomonas sp.
CGTGGGCATGCGCGCGCGCGGCTGCGTGGAGGAGCCGCTGTTTCCGGGCATCCCCGAGTTGCTGAATGCGCTGGAAGCGAAGGGCTGGCTGCTGGCGGTGGCGACCGGCAAGTCGGACCGGGGCCTCCGCCATTGCCTCGACAGCCATGGCCTCGGCGGCCGCTTCGTCTCGCTGCAGACCGCCGACCGGCACCCGAGCAAGCCGCACCCGGGCATGGCCCTTGCGGCGATGGCGGATGCCGGGGCGGAGCCCGGCCGCTCGGTGGTGATCGGCGATACCGCCTGGGACATGGGCATGGCGCGGTCCGCAGGCGCCGGCGCGATCGGCGTGCTGTGGGGCTATCATGAGGAGGCGGAGCTGCTGGCCGCCGGGGCGCAGGCGCTGGCCGGGGCGCCGGGCGAAGTTGCGGCCTTGGCGGAGCGGCTGATCGGAGGCGGGGCGCATGGATGACGAAGCGGTTTGGAAGCGGCGGTTCCTGGTTTTCACCGCCGTTCGGCTGGCCGGCCTGGCGCTGTTCATGCTCGGCATGGGGATCGCCTTCTCCGACTGGGTCCGGCCGGGGGGTCTGCCGCCCGCAGGGGTGCCGCTGATGTTCGTCGGCCTCGCCCAGGCGGTTCTGGCGCCGCGGCTGCTGAAGCGAATCTGGCGCGTTTAGGGCCGCGGTGAAGCGTTTCTGGAAGTCGGCGGCGGCAGTGCCTCACGGCGCGAGGGCCTGGAGCATCGAGCTGGACGGGAGGCCGGTGCGGACCCCGGCCCGGGCGCTGCTGCAGGTCGGGCCGGAGCCGCTTGCAAGAGCCATTGCGGAAGAGTGGCAGGCGGCTGGCGAAACGGTGGACCCCCGCGCCATGCCGCTCACCGGCCTTGCCAACGCCGCGCTCGATCGCGTGCAGCCCGACGCCGAGGCGTTCGCCGCGGGCCTCGCCAAATATGGCGAAAGCGACCTCCTCATCTATCGCGCCGACACGCCGCGGGAGCTCGCCCGGCGGCAGGCGGCCGAGTGGGACCCGCTGCTGCAATGGGCGCGGCGGCGCTACGACATCGACTTCGTGGTGACGCAAGGGCTGAGCTACGTGCCCCAAGCGCCCACGACCGTTGCCCGGCTGGCGCAGGCGGTCGCCGCGCTTGATCCGTTCCGCCTGGCCGGGCTGTCGCCGCTGGTGACGATCGGCGGGTCGCTGGTCGCCGGATTGGCGGTGCTCGAAGATGCCTTTGCGCCGGAGGAAGCCTGGTCCGCGGTCACGCTCGACGAGCGCTGGAGCCAAGAGAAATGGGGCGCCGACGCGGAGGCCGAGGCGGCGCTGGAGAACCGGCGGGCCGACTTCATGGCGGCGGTACGGTTCCTGGAGCTGTTAGGCTAAGCCGCCACCCCGGCCCTGAGCCGGGGTCCGCCTTGGTTCACTTTCCGGAAGAAAGGCGGCTGCCGGATCAGGTCCGGCATGACGGTCACCGCCCCGCCACCAGATCCCGCACGAACGGCACCAGCCCCAATTGCCGCTGCCGCTTCAGCCGCTCGGCCGCGACGATCGAGCGGACCTGGGCCAGGCACACGTCCGTGTCGCGGTTGACGAGAACATAATCATACTCGGCCCAGTGGCTGATCTCGCTGCCCGCCCGCTGCATGCGGTAGGCGATCACCTCGTCCGGGTCGGTGCCGCGCCGCCGCAGTCGCTGCTCCAGCTCGGCCATCGAAGGCGGCAGGATGAAGATGCGGACCAGATCCTCGCCCATCGCCGCGTGCAGCTGCTGCGTGCCCTGCCAGTCGATGTCGAACAATATGTCGCGCCCGGCCTTGAGCGCCGCCTTCACCGGCGCCTTGGGCGTGCCGTAACGATAGTCGAACACCGGCGCCCATTCCACGAACTCGCCCGCGGCGATCAGCCGGTCGAACTCCGCATCATCGACGAAATGATAGTCGCCGTCCTGGCGCTCGCCGGGGCGCATCGGCCGCGTGGTGGCGGAGATCGACATGGTGACCTCGCGGTCCGCGTCCAGCAGCATGCGGGAGATCGTCGACTTTCCCGCCCCGGAAGGCGAGGACAAAACGATCAGGAGACCGCGGCGCGTGCGGTTCGGCCCAGGCTCGACTGATAGGTCCATAGCCGCCTTTTCCCCACCGCTGCCAAAGCGTCAATGCTGCACTGCACAAAAAGCTATTGACCTTGGGTGCGGCGCACTCTATTGTGCAGTGCAACAAGAACAGGTGGATGTATGAACGAGCACGAACAGCAGGCCAATCACGTCGAGGCGATGGAGCCCGAGGTGATGGAAGCGGTCAAGAAGGTCAACGCTCGCCGGGTGCGGACCGAGCGCAAGCCGCAACCGAGCACGGTTGAGCCGAGCCAGGTCGACCTCTCCTCGTCCGACCAAGCCCAAGACGACCAGGACTTCGCCACCGCGGCGGCGGACGCCGAATCGGCCCCTGCCGCGACCCAGAACGAGAAGGAACCGACCATGAATTATGATGCCGCCAATTGGATGAACAGCTTCGCCCAGGTCCCGGGCGCCGATCGCCTCCAGACCATGTTCACCGAGGCCGGCGAGCGCGGCCAGCAGCTGGCCGAGCGTTCGCAAAAGGCGACCGGCGAGCTGGTCGAGCTGACCCGCGCCAATGTCGAAGCGCTGGTGGAGAGCGGCCGCATTGCCGCCGCCGGCGCGCAGACCCTTGGCCAGGACGCGATCGCCCGGACCCGCGAAGGTCTCGAGCAGACGGTCGCCCAGGTGAAGAGCCTCACCCAGGCGCAGTCGCCGACCGAGTTCTTCCAGCTTCAGGCCGAGATCGCCCGCAGCCAGTTCGACCGCACGGTGGCCGACGGTTCGCGCTTTGCCGAGTCGATGGTCAAGCTGGTTGGCGAGGCGGTCCAGCCGTTGTCCAACCGCGCCGTGGTCAACGCCGAGAAGCTCAACAATCTTACTGCCTGACGCTCCTCCTCCTGTCGGGCCAGTGGAACGGCCGCTCCTCCCGGGGCGGCCGTTTTTCTGCCTGTCGCGACCGGCCGATCCCGCTTCGGCTTGGCAAGTCTCGGGCGGATGCCATATCTCCCCCAAGCATATGACCCACCGATTCCACATGGGACCCGAGAAGGACACGCCGGGCAAAGGCGATGGCGTGGAGGAGATCGAGCGGGGCGTCGTCACCCGCACCCGCCCGCGCACCCGCAAGCCGAGCAACTACAAGGTGCTCATGCTCAACGACGACTACACGCCGATGGAGTTCGTGGTGCTGTGCCTGCAGCGGTTCTTCTCCATGAGCGTGGAGGATGCGACCAGGGTGATGCTGCAGGTCCACCAGCAGGGCATCGCGGTGTGCGGAGTGTTCACCTACGAAGTGGCCGAAACCAAGGTCGCGCAGGTCACCGACTTCGCCCGGGAGAACCAGCACCCGCTGCAGTGCACCCTGGAGAAGGCTTGAACTGGGTTGCTGCTCCCCTTGGGGGAGTGTCAGCAAAGCTGACTGAGGGGTATCTGATGACGGTAACCCCTCCGTCAGCTGCTCCGCAGCTGCCACCTCCCCCGCGGTGCGCTTCGCGCCCTCTGGGAGAGGAGCTATCTTGCACCTCTGCATTGAAGCACTAAACGCCAGCCATGGACTCCATCCACATCCAGGGCGGCAAGCGGCTCGAGGGCGCGATCCCCATTTCCGGCGCGAAGAATGCGGCGTTGACGCTGCTGCCGTGTGCGTTGCTTACCGAGGACAAGCTGACCCTCACCAACCTGCCGCGGCTCGCGGACGTGGACAGCTTCGGCCACCTCCTCAACATGCTGGGCGTGTCGACCAAGGTCGAGGGCGTGAAGCCGGGCGAGTTCGGGCGGTGCATGACCCTGCGCGCGGGCGAGATCGCCTCCACCGTCGCGCCCTACGACATGGTGCGGCGGATGCGCGCCTCGATCCTGGTGCTCGGGCCCATGCTGGCGCGGGCGGGCGAGTCGACCGTGTCGCTGCCGGGCGGCTGCGCCATCGGCGATCGGCCGATCGACCTCCACCTCCAGGCGCTGGAGGCGATGGGCGCGGAGATCGAGCTTGCGGCCGGCTACGTCAAGGCGACCGCCCCCAAGGGCCGGATCGGCGGCGGCGACTTCAGCTTCCCCGTGGTCTCGGTCGGCGCGACGGAGAATGCGCTCATGGCCGCGGTGCTGGCGGCCGGCCGCAGCCAGCTGTTCAATGCCGCGCGCGAGCCGGAGATCGTCGATCTGTGCAAGCTGCTGGTCGCGATGGGCGGCCGGATCGAGGGGATCGGTTCCTCCCATCTCATCATCGATGGGGTGGAGGGGCTGCACGGCTGCACCTACGCCGTCATGCCCGACCGGATCGAGGCCGGCAGCTACGCCTGCGCGGCGGGAATCACCGGCGGGTCGGTCGACCTGGTCGGAGCGCGGCCCGAGGAGATGCTGGCGACCACCAACGCGCTGGCCCAATGCGGGCTGATCGTCGAGTTCCATGAGGCGGGCATCAAGGTGACGGCCGACGGGGGCCTCCGCCCGCTGGCGCTGTCCACCGCGCCCTTTCCCGGCTTCGCCACCGACATGCAGGCGCAGTTCATGGCCATGCTGTGCCGCGCCGACGGCGACAGCTTCCTCGAGGAGACCATCTTCGAGAACCGCTACATGCACGTCCCCGAGCTGCGTCGCATGGGCGCGGACGTGGATGTGCGCGGCCGCTCGGCGATCGTGCGCGGCGTGCCCCGGCTCACCGGGGCGCAGGTGATGGCGACGGACCTGCGCGCGTCGATGAGCCTGATCCTCGCGGGCCTCGCGGCGGAGGGCGAGACCGAGGTGCTGCGGGTGTACCACCTCGACCGCGGCTACGAGCGGCTGGAAGAGAAGCTCTCCGCGGTCGGCGCGACGATCGAGCGGCGCTCGGCGGGGTGAGCTGTGCTCCTGCGAAGGCAGGAGCCTAGTGCCTTTGAGCGCTTCCGCCGAACAGAACTAGGCCCCTGCCTTCGCAGGGGCACAAAATCAATCCACCGCCGTCAGCTGCCGCTCCCCGCCCAGCTTGTGCACCCGCCCATGCTTCATCACGAAGCCCACATTCTCCAACAGCCGGACGTTGCCGAGCGGGTCGCCGTCCACCGCGATGATGTCCGCGTCCTTGCCGGGCTCGATCGTCCCGATCTGGTTCGACCGGCCGATCAGGTCGGCGGCGTTGACCGTGGCGGCCTTGATCGCGGCCATCGGCTGCATGCCGTTTCGGACCATCAGCGCGAACTCCTGCGCGTTCTGGCCGTGCGGGCTGACCGCGGAGTCGGTGCCGAAGGCGATCTTGACGCCTTCGCGGATCGCGCGGGCGAAGCTCCGCTCGGCATTGCCGGACGCCTGCCGCGCTTTCTCATACTGCGCCGGGGTGAGCGCACCGCGCTGCCCGTCGCGCACCGCCGCCGCGGGAGCGAGCAGCGTCGGGACGTAGTAGGCCCCGGTCCGGCGATAGAGGCGGAAGGTCTCGTCGTCCGTGAAGGTCCCGTGCTCGACCGAGTCGACCCCGGCGCGGAGGGCGGCGTTGATGCCGTCGACCCCGTGCGCGTGGCTTGCGACCTTGCGGCCGAAGCTGCGCGCGGTGGCGACGATCGCGCGCATCTCGTCCTCCATCATCTGCTGCGCGAGCCCGCCCGCGACGTTGCTGAGCACGCCGCCGGTCGCGGCGAACTTGATGACCTCCGCGCCGCCGCCGATCTGCTCGCGGGTAGCGCGGCGGCAGTCCTCGGGGCCGTTGCAGACGTTGCCCATCCGGTGCTCGGCGATGCCCGCGATGTCGCGGTTGGCGCCGTTGCGCGGGTCGCCGTGGCCGCCGCTGACCGAAACCATCCGGCCGGCCATCACCACGCTGGGCCCGGCGAACTGGCCCGAGTCGATCGCGGTCTTGAGCGCTCGCAGCGCCGGCGGATCACCGCCTAGGTCGCGCACGGTGGTGAAGCCCGCGAGCAGCGTCTTTCGCGCGTTGGCCATGGCCGTATAGGCCTCGTCCTCGTCGTTGCGCGTGTTCTCCAGCAGCCGCGCCTGCAGCCGGTCGTCCAGGCCGCTGAGGTGGACGTGCATGTCGATGAAGCCGGGCATCACCGTGCCGCCCCGCAGGTCCACGACCCGCGCTCCGGGCGGAGTGACGAAGCCGTCGCGCACCTCCACGATCCGGCGGCCCTGCACCACTACGCTGGCGTTCCGCCGCGGGGCTTGGCCAGGAACGGCGATCAGGGTTCCCGCGTGGATCACCGTCACCGGCTCGGCGGCCGGCGCCGGAGCGGGCGCGGGCTGCTGCGCGGCGGCGGGCAGGGCGAGTGCAGCGGCGGCTACGGCGCCAAGCAGATGGGCAAGCTTCATGAATCCTCCTGATTTTGCGGAGGAGCTTACCGCCTCAAGCGCGCCTGCCAATAGCCGAAGGCTCGCGCCTGCAGCCGTTCGACCAGCCTGCGCGCGTCGGGACCTTCCCAATCGCCTCTGTGGCCGTGCTTCTCCCAGCTCCCGACCCACCAGCCCTGCCCGGGCAAGCCGTCCGATTGCCGCACCACCAGCACGGCCAGCTCGGGTTCTCCGGCCGCCTCGGCATCCTCGTCGATTGCCGCCAAGATCTTGCACAATGCGCGCATCTTGGGCCGCGAAAAGCGGAACCCAAGCTGCTCCAGCAGCTCCCCGTAGCTGAGCGCCGTGCCGGCCGCGGCGGCGGCGATCAGGTGCGCCCGCACCTCCTTGGGAGTGGCCAGGCTCACGCGGGCTTGGGCTGCTCCGCCACCGGCGTCAGCTCGAACACGTCGAGCTTGGATTGGCCGCGCGGCCAGGGAACCACCAGCCGCCAGCGGAACGGCGCGACCCGCTCCAGCACGCCGGCCATGTCGCGGCCCTGGTTCTCGCCATAGGCCAGCGGCTGCTCCTCCTCGCCGAGCGCCACGCTGCCGAGAAAGATCATCCGGGTCGGCGCATCGTCCTCCCACAGCCGGCCGGCGGGCCGCTGGCTGCCCGTCTGCTTGACCACCGTCAGCTGCCCGTCCGCCACCTCCACATAGCAGAAAAAGGGCTTGAATCGCTCATAGGCCCGGGTCTTCCTGGTGTAGCGGCCGAGGCGCACGAGCCGGCATTCGTAGCTGCCCGGGGTGGGCGCGGGCATCGGCAGCGCCGCCGTAGGGCGGAGCAACTCGCTTTCCGCCGCCACCTCCCGGCGGAAACCCGCGGAGCGAGCGTCGGCCAGCGCGGCTTGCCAGGCGTTGTCGAGGCGGTGAACGCGCTCCGCGTCTTCGGCCGTGGCGACGCCCAGCCAGGCGTCGGCCTTGCCCGGCGGCTCCACCGTCACCACGGCCCGGCGCACAACAGGTTTCGGCGGAGCGGACTGACAGCCGGCAAGCAGCGCGGCCGCGGCCGGGAACAGGAAGTAGAAACGGTTCAAGCGCACGTGAAACCCTTGGCGATATGCACGGCACGCCACCAGCATGCCTGCCTCAGGTGAGCGCCAGAATAGTTAACAAGCTCTTTCCCGCAAGCCAGACCGACTCTAAGCGCAGCCGGATGGATGCCGCCGCCCGGACGACCCCCGCGAAGACCCGGTCCGGGCTGGCGTTCGGGCTGGGCGCTTACGGCCTGTGGGGGCTGCTCCCGATCTACTTCAAGCTGCTGTCGCAGGTGCCGTCGGTGGCGATCGTCGCGCACCGGATCGTCTGGTCGCTGCTCGCGCTGGGGCTGCTGGTGGCGGTATCGCGGGGTTGGGGCGAGGTGCGGCAGGCGCTGCGCCACCGCGCGACGCTGCGGCTGCTGGTCGCGACCTCCGTGCTGATCGCGATCAACTGGCTGGTCTATGTCCACGCGGTCAACAGCGGGCACATCCTGGCGGGGAGCCTCGGCTATTATCTCAACCCGCTGGCCAACATCCTGCTCGGCTATTTCGTGCTGAAGGAGCCGCTCGGGCGGTTGCAGTGGCTGGCGGTCGGGATCGCCGCCGCCGGGATCGCGGTGCTGGCGGCGGGAGCGTTGGCGCACCTGTGGATCAGCCTGGTGCTGTGCTGCAGCTTCTCAGCTTACGGGCTGCTGCGCAAGGTCGCGAAGGTGGACTCGACCGCCGGGCTGACGATCGAAACCGCGTTGCTGTTTCCGCTGGCCTTGTTGTGGCTGCTGTGGGCGGGTGGGACCGCGGAGCCGGTATGGGGCAGCAGCGGCCGGGAGCTGTGGCTGCTGGTCGGCACCGGAGTCGCCTCGACGATTCCGCTGCTGTTCTTCACCGCGGCGGCGCGGCGGCTGCGCTACTCGACGCTGGGCATTCTCCAGTTCATCGCGCCAACACTGCAGTTCGTGGTCGCGGTGTTCCTGTACGGCGAAGCGTTCACGGCCGCCCACGCGGTCGCCTTCGGTGCAATCTGGACGGCCGCGGCGCTATACCTCATCTCGTCCTGGCAGAGCGCGCGGGCGCAGGCGCCCGAGTAGCAGCGACATGATGAGGATCAGCGGGTCCTGACGTAGCGCCCCGGAGCGTCCTCGATCGCCGGGAGCTTGCCTTCGCCGGGCACGCGCGCGCCGGTCGCCGGCACTTCCTCCGGGTCCTGTTCGCGGAGCCAGCGGAGCCAGTCGGGCCACCAGCTTCCCTTGTGCTCGATCGCGCCGGCGACGAACTCGTCCAGGCTCGTCACGTCGCCTTCGTTGACCCAGTGCTGGTACTTGCCCGCGCTCGGCGGGTTGACCACGCCCGCGATGTGGCCCGAACCCGCAAGCACGAAGCGCTTGGGGCCGCGGAAGTGGTGCATGATCTTCCAGACACTCTCGGGCGGAGCGATATGGTCCTCGCGGCCCGCCTGGATGTAGCAGGGCGTCTCCACCTGATTGAGGTCGATGGGCGTGCCGCCGACGCTGATCCCGCCGCATTCCGCCAGCTTGTTCCCCTTGTAGAGCGTGTCGAGATAGTCCTTGTGCCAGCCCGCCGGCAGGTTGGTGACGTCGCTGTTCCAGTGGAGCAGGTCGAACGGCGCGGGCTCCTCGCCCAGCAGGTAGTTGTTGACCACGTAGTTCCAGACGAGGTCGCGGCCGCGCAGCAGGTTGAAGGTCGCCGCCATGTAGCGCCCGTCTAGGTAACCCTTCTCCGCGGTGAGCTTGGTGAGCAGCCCCATGGTCTCGTCGCCCAGGAACAGCTTGAGGTCGCCCGCGGCGGCGAAGTCCACCTGCGCCGTGAAGAAGGTCGCCGATTTGACCTTGTCGGCCTCGCCCTTTGCCTGAAGATAGGCCAGCGTCGCCGCCAGCGTGGTGCCCGCGACGCAATAGCCGATCGCGTGTACGCTTGGCACCTCGAGCAGGTCGCGCACCGTGTCGATCGCGTCGATCTGCCCGCGCAGCACGTAATCGTCGAGGGTGACGTGCGCGAGGCTTTCGTCCGCCGACTTCCAGCTGACCATGAACAGGGTGATGCCCTGCTCCACGCACCAGCGAACGAAGCTCTTCTCTGGCGTCAGGTCGAGGATGTAGAAGCGGTTGATCCACGGCGGGAACACGATCAGCGGCGTTTGGAGCACCTTGTCGGTCGTCGGCGTGTACTGGATCAGCTGGTAGAGCGGCGTTTCCTTGACGACCTTGCCGCGCGTCGTCGCCAGGGTCTTGCCGACCTCGAACGCCCCTTTCCTGGTCTGCGTCATCTGCCCGGCGCGGATATCGTCGAGCATGTGGCGGAGGCCGTTCAGCAGGTTCTCGCCGCGGGTCTCCACCGTCTTCTTGAGCACCTGCGGGTTGGTCAGCGCGAAGTTGGACGGGCTCATCGCGTCGACGAACGCCTGGCAAGCGAAGCGCAGCCGCTGCCGCGCGGCCTCGTCCAGGCCCTCGACCTGCTCGACGCCCTTGAGCAGCTGGTCGGAGATGGCGAGGTAGCTCTGGCGGATGGTGTCGAACAGCGGGTTCTCCCGCCACTCAGGCGCGGCAAAGCGCTTGTCCTTGGCGTCCGCCGCCTTCTGCGTCGCGGCGAGCAGGTTGCCCCAGGCCTCCAGCCCCTTGCTCCACGCCGCCGCGCCGGCGGTCAGCAGCGCCATGGCGTCCGGCGGTCCGGCCGGCTT
>NZ_CADCWA010000136.1:10058-14500 GCF_902806285.1 uncultured Sphingomonas sp.
GGGGTCGGCAGG
This sequence comes from uncultured Sphingomonas sp., assembly GCF_902806285.1. Classification (GTDB taxonomy): domain Bacteria; phylum Pseudomonadota; class Alphaproteobacteria; order Sphingomonadales; family Sphingomonadaceae; genus Sphingomicrobium. The sequence goes on from NZ_CADCWA010000136.1 coordinate 10,071, forward strand.
GGCGGGAGAGTCGTTTCGGTGGTCATGAAAGAGACTCTACACGTCATTGCGAGCGGAGCGAAGCAATCCAGTTCGCTCGAAGGCACTGGATTGCTTCGCCGCTTCGCTGCTCGCAATGACGTAATCCATGCCCGCCACGCCCGCCTGGCCACCACGCTCGCTACCGCGCTTGTTCGTGCGGACGGCGCTGCACGAGGCCGCGTCTGTCGAGCTCGACGCCGCACAAGCCAATTACCTCGGCAACGTGCTTCGGCTCGGGATCGACGCGGAGCTGCTTCTGTTCGACGGCGCGTCCGGCGAATGGCTCGCGCGGATCGCGGACAGCGGCAGGAAGCGGATGACGCTCGTGGTGGAGCGCCCGACGCGGCCGCTGGAGCAGGTGCCGGACCTCACGCTGGCCTTCGCGCCGGTCAAGCGGGCGCCCCTGGACTGGCTGGTGGAAAAGGCGACGGAGCTGGGGGTCGCGCGGTTGCAGCCCGTGGTCACGCAGCGCACGGTGGTCGAGCGCGTCAAGCTGGAGCGGCTCGGAGCGATCGCGATCGAGGCGGCGGAGCAGTGCGGGCGCACCCTGTTGCCCGAGATTGCCGAGCCGGTCGCCCTCGCCAGCTTCCTCAAGGACGAGGGCGGCACCCTCTACTTCGCGGACGAAACCGGCGGCGAGCCGGCGGCGGCGGCGTTTCAGCCCGGAGCCGCGACGATCCTGACCGGCCCCGAAGGCGGCTTCACCGACGAGGAACGCGCCGCCATCCGCGCGCTCCCGACCGCCCGCGCCATCTCGCTCGGACCACGCATCCTTCGCGCCGAGACCGCCGCGCTGGCCGCGGTCGCCGCCTATATGGCGCTTGCCGGAGACTGGCGCTAACGCCCGCGCGCAATGACCACCCGGACCGACACCTCGCCCAGCCCGCTCGTCGAGAGCCGCGACGACCTGCTGTCCGTGTTCTCAGGCGGCGAGAAGCCGCCCGAGCGGTGGCGCATCGGCACCGAGCATGAGAAGTTCGTCTATCGCGTCGCCGACCATCGCGCGCCTAGCTGGGACGAGCCGGGCGGCATCCGCGACCTGCTGCTCGGGCTGACCGAGTTCGGCTGGCGGCCGGTCGAGGAAGGCGGCAAGGTCATCGCGCTCGCGGGCGCCGACGGGACCATCAGCCTGGAGCCCGCCGGCCAATTCGAGCTCTCCGGCGCGCCGCTGGAGAACCTGCACGAGACCTGTGCAGAGGCGGCCCGACACCTCAAGCAGTGCAAGGCGGTCGGCGACCGGCTGGGGCTCGGCTTCCTGGGCCTCGGCATGTGGCCGGACAAGGCGCGGACCGACCTGCCGATCATGCCCAAGGGCCGCTACAGGATCATGCTCGACCACATGCCGCGCGTGGGCACGCTGGGGCTCGACATGATGCTTCGCACCTGCACCATACAGGTTAATCTCGATTACCAGTCGGAAGCCGACATGGTTAGAAAGTTTCGGGTCGGCCTGGCCCTGCAGCCGGTCGCCACCGCCCTGTTCGCCAACTCGCCGCTGACCGAAGGCAAGCCCAACGGCTACAAGAGCTTCCGCAGCCACATCTGGGAGGATACCGACCCCCACCGCACCGGCATGCTGCCCTTCGCGTTCGAGGACGGCTTCGGCTACGAGCGCTACTGCGACTATGCGCTGGACGTGCCGATGTACTTCGTCTTCCGCGACGGCAAGTACATCGACTGCGCGGGCGAGAGCTTCCGGGCGTTCCTGCACGGCCGCCTGCCGCAGCTACCCGGCGAGCGGCCGCGGGTCAGCGACTGGGTGGACCATCTCTCGACCGCCTTCCCCGAGGTGCGGCTGAAGAGCTTTCTGGAGATGCGCGGCGCGGACGGCGGGCGCTGGGGGCGGATCTGCGCGCTGCCGGCGCTGTGGGTCGGGCTGCTCTATGACGATGCGGCGCTCCAGGCGGCGTGGGACCTGTGCAAGGGCTGGACCATCGCGGAGCGCGAACAGCTGCGGCATGATGTGCCGCGGCTCGCTCTGCAGGCCCCGGTGCCTGGCGGCGGAACGGTGCGGGACTTGGCCGAGCGGGTGCTGGAGATCGCGGCGGCCGGGCTGACGGCGCGGGCACGGCTCAACGGCGCCGGAGACAATGAGGGTGGGTTCCTCGATCCGCTGCGCGAGGTCGTGGCGAGTGGCGAGACTCCCGCCGATCGCCTTCTCGCCCGCTACCGTGGCGATTGGAATGGCGACATCAGTCGGGTGTATGAGGAGATGAGTTTCTAGCCGTACCCCGGCGAACGCCGGGGTCCAGCCCTCAACATTTCGCGACTACTCGGGCCGCTGGGCCCCGGCGTCCGCCGGGGTACTGGTACTGACCCGATACCTCCGCACCGCCGCTCGTTTCACCTCATCCGGATGGAACGGCACGGGCCGCAGCCGCCCCTCCGGGTACAGCGGCGCCTGGTCGCGGAAGTGGGGCGAGGCGGGATCGCCGCTCTGCCCGCCGGCCGACAGCGCCATCGCCCGCACCCGCGGGCCGAACTCGACCACCGCGACGAAGCTGTTGCCGCTGTTGCCGTAGCGCTTGACCGAGCCGGGCGGGGTGACGGTGCCGAAGCTCGCCAGCGAGCCCCAGATGCCCGAGGTGAAGCCGACGGGCAGGCTCGGTCTGCGATCGTCGAACTGCGGCGCGATCGACGGGCTCACCCGCTGGAACCGGTTGATCTCGCCCCACGGCACGCGCCAGCGCCCGTGATCGCCGGTGAGCCTGGCGACCGCGCGGTCGAGTGCGCTCAGCAGCGCGGGGCCGTTCGCCGGATCCTGGGCGAAGGCCGCGAAGGCGGTCCATTGGCGCGGGTTGCCGGGCAGCGCCTCGCCCCAATGCACCGCCAGGGTAGTCGCCTCCGAAGCGGTGCTCCACCGCCGGTCCCAGCGCCGTAGCAGCGCGACGGGCTCGCGGAGGCGAGCGCGGGTAGTCGCATCCGCCCGATCATATGAAGCGAACAGCGGCGGCAGGAGCAGGTCGAAGGCGGTGAGCCGCGGGTCGTAAGCCGCTGAGCGCAGCCGCTCGGGCGTCCAGGCACGGCTGCCCTGCAGCAGCTGAAGCGCATGCAGCCCGCGCGGGTTCTCGCCGACCGCATCCATGTAGCTCGGGTAAGCGGCCGGGTTGAGCGAACCGGCGCCCGCCGCCGAGTAGGGCCAGTTGTTGGTGTTCAGCGCCCAGCCCGAGCGCGGGTTCACCACGTTCGGCAGCTCGGACAGCGCATGCACGCCCTGCCAATCGGCCGCCGGATCGCTGCCGTCGGCGGGCTTGCGGCGGTCGAAAGCGGCGCTGCGCTGCGGCACGAACTGGGGGTAGAGCATGGCGATCGTGCCCTCTCGGCTCGCCAGCAGCGTGTTGTTGGACGAGTTCGCCTGAAAGCGCATGGCTGCCATGTACTCGGCCAAGCTGCGTGCCTTGGTGCGGAGGAAGCCCTGTTGCAGCGCCTCGACCGGCCGGTGCATCATCGCCACCGCGATCCACTTGCCGCCCTCGCTGCGGACCACCGGGCCGTGATGCGTGCGCCAGACGGTGAAGCGCCGAAGAACGCCCCGCGCGCTGACGCTCACCGGCACCTGCTCGAAGGGCCGCAGCTGCTGCCCGTGACGGTAGCACAGGCCGGCGCCGCACTTGACCGGCGTGACCGCGAACTCGTCCACCACGTCGGCGGTGCTGGTGGTGTGCATCCAGCCGAGCCGGTCGTTGAAGCCCTGGTAGATGAAGAACTGCCCCCAGGTCGCCGCGCCATAGGCGTTCAGCCCCTCGCCGCTGGTCACCTGCTGCTCCGAGCGGAAGTAGAAACTGGTGTGCGGATTGATCAGCAGCAGCGCACGGCCGTCGCGGGTCAGGCGCGGCGCGATGGCGATGCCGTTCGAGCCGCGGGGTTCGGTGTCCGGAGTGCCGTCACCCTGAACTTGTTTCAGGGTCCATCCACCCACTTGGGGGGCCTTTGCAGGTAAAGGCATGGATGCTGAAACGAGTTCAGCATGACGTTGTGAGTAAAAAGCTTCCAATGCTTTGAGGTCGACCGCCTCGATGTCGCCGCCAATGCTGCCTTCGGTGAAGCTCAGCGCCATCCACGGCTCATACCGGGTCAGCACGCGCGGCCGCACCTGCGGGTGGGTGGCGAGGTAGCGGTTGAGCCCTGCCGCCCAAGCAACCATCAGCCGCCGGAGCCAGGCCGGGCTCTCGGCGAAGCGCCGCTGCAGGGTCTCGGGCCGGTTGACCATGCGCGCGCGAAGGTCCGCCCAGATCGCCTTTTCCCCTTCCGCCTCCGCCGTGCGTCCGAGCGCCGCCAGATAGTTGGCCTCGATCCGCGGGAAGTCGTCCTCGGCCTGCGCGTAGATCATCCCGAACACCGCGTCGGCATCGGTTCGGCCGCTCACATGCGCGATGCCCCAGCGGTCGCGGGTGATCGTGGCGTTTGTT
>NZ_CADCWA010000137.1 GCF_902806285.1 uncultured Sphingomonas sp.
TTGACGGTGGTCGTGGTGGTGCGCAGCCGCTCGGCAGCGATCGCTCCGCCGACGGTGAGGATGTTCGGCGAAGCGTTCGAATAGTTGGTGACCGCGAACGGGATGTTGCTGCCGCCGGTGCCCGCGAGCAGGAGCTGGACCCCGAGCTGCCTTGCGGCAGTGTCGCCGATCTCGACGATGATCGCCTCGACAAGCACCTGCTGGCGGCGCTGGTCGAGCTGGCGGACGACTTCCCCAAGCTGGCGCTGGATGTCGGCCGAACCGGCAATGACGATCGCATTTGCGCCTTCAAAGCGGGTGACCACCGCCGCCTTGTTGCCGAAGACGCTTCCTCCGGAAGACGCCGCCGCCGGAGCGCTCGTGCTGACCGCCGGCTCGAGCGGTGCCGAGGTTTGGCCGATGCCGCCGCTGCGGTTGGAACCGCCGGTTCCCGTGTTCTGATTGCGGCTGGGAAAGCGCGAGGTGGTGGTGCGTCCGGTGGTGGCCGGCGTGGTCGCCTGCCCGAGCAGCTGCTGGAGCACCGGCAGGAGTTGGGCGGCGTCGGCGTGCTGGAGGAAGATGACCCGTATTTCGGTGCCGCTGGCGGCGCGCTGATCGAGCTCGCGCGCGACTTCGATGAGACGGCTGACCGTCGCCGCATCGCCGCGAAGCGCGATCGAATTGGCGCTGTCGATCGGAACGATCGAGACGGCGCCGCCGCGACCCGCCTCCCCGCTCTGGGCGAGACCCGTGAGCGCCTCGGCGATCTCGCGCGCGCCTGCGTTGCGTAGCGCGAGCGTGCGCGTCGATGCCGTGTCGCGGTCGATGCTGTTGATGATCTGGCGGATCCGGCTGACGTTGTCGGCGAAGTCGGCGATCACCAGCGAGTTGCGGCTCGGAGTCACCGATCCTTCGCGGCTGACGAGTGGCCGGACGGTTTCGATGGCCGAGGCCGGCTCGATGTTGCGAAGCCGGATGATCTCGGTGACGAAGCCGTTGGGGCTGGTTCGGCGGCCGAGCCGCCCGCCCGAGGTGGCGGCGGTCGCGACCGGCTGGATGCGCAAAGATCCGCCCGCGCCCGGCACAGCGACGAGGCCGTTAGCGCGCAGGGTCTGGAGGAACACCTCGAAATATTCGGACCGCGACAAGGGCCGCTGGGTCACCACCGACACCTTCCCCTGCACCGCCTGGTCGATGATGAAGGTGCGGCCAGTCACTCGCGCCGCATCCTCGATGAAGGCGCGAATGTCCGCCTCGCGAAGGTTCAGCACATATTGGGACGACACCGGCGTCAGCGGTGCGGTGGCGAGGACCAGGGCAAGGGCAAGCGACAAGCGTTTCATTGGGGTACTCTGACACGAAGAGGAATGGTGCGGCCGTTACGCTCGACCTGCACCGTGGCCTGGCCGCCCGACTGCGCGACCAGCCCGCGCACCTGCTCCACGGAGGTGATGGCCTGGCCGTTCACGGAACGGACTACGTCGCCGGGCGCGAAGCCCGCGGCACGCAGCTCGGGAGCTACCCCTTGTGGAACGACGTAGCCGCCTCCCGCCGTGTTGGTGGGTGGCGCCGGCGGAGGCGGTGGAGGCGTTGCGGTCACGACCGGGACGGGAACCGGCGCGGGCGGCGGGGCAGTAACGGTTCCGTTGGGCGCGACCACGGTTGCCGCGCTGGATTGGTCCATGAAGATCTGCTCGGGTGTGCCGCCGCGGTCGATCGTGACGTTGTCGAAGTCGACCGCTGTCAGCCGAACGCCAGGCATGATCTCCTCCCCGACGGCGAAGCTACGCTGCCCCCCCTCGGCGGTACCGATGATCGCGGAGCCGCGTCCCGACGCCCGGTCCTCCCGGATGCCGTAGAGGGTGAGATTGAGGGATGTTACCACCACGGGTGCGGTGCCTGTGGCACTTGCGCGGAAGAATGGATCGAAGCTACCGAGGGAGGCGCTGGACACCGGCGCCACCGGCCGAAGCGCGCTCGAGGCTTTCCACTCGCCGATCGGGTCCACTGGCGTGACGACGGTCCACACCAGCCGCGCGCATTGCATCGCCAGCAGCGACAAGAGCAGGAGCTCCAGCGCCGAGTATATGGTGCCGCGCGGGACGCGCCTCAGCAGGCGGCGTGCACGCGGGTCCAGAGCTAAACGCATGTCCGCCTCCCCACCCTTGAACGCCTAAGCAGCCATCATGACAGATGTTTTATGCAAAGGTGACAGTGATTTGACCGTCGCCCGCTCCCGCCCCGGAATCGGCCTTGGCTCAAACCTTGTTCGGTTATCCACAGCCTTGCAAGCGGAATCGGGCTGATTTCCGCGGCGGCGGGCGCTAGGTACGGTGCCATGAGCGTCGCAGAACGTCTGAGCGTGGCTGCAGGGATACAGCGCGTCCCGAGTCCCAAGCTCGACCTATTTATCAAGCGCGGCTTCCTCGACCCAGACCGGTGCAGCCGAATCATCGGCCTGATCGACGAGCGACGGCGCCCCTCGACCATTGCCGACGATGCCGGGGACCCGCAGTTTAGAACCAGCGAAACCTGCGATCTGGATGCTGCCAATCCCGACGTTGCCGCAGTGGACGCAAGCATCGCGGAGCTGACCGGCCTCGATCTTCGCAACGGGGAGCCGATGCA
>NZ_CADCWA010000138.1 GCF_902806285.1 uncultured Sphingomonas sp.
CCCAGCGGTCGAGCTGCAGCCTGCTTTCCAGCGCGCGGTCGCCGCGGATCAGGTGCCGGCGGAGGTCGGCCAGGAAGATGGCGGAGGTCACAGGCTGAAAGGCGTGGCGGTCGAACCAGCCGCGCAGGTAGGCGTCAAACCGCTCGCGCCCGACCGCCGCTTCGATCGTACGGAGGAACGCCGCGCCCTTCTCGTAGGCAATGTCGGTCAGGCCCTCGTCCGGGTGCCGGCCCTTGAGGTCGATGTGCAGGCGGGTATCCGCACCGGCGGGTCCGCCGTTCTCCTTTACCGCGGTGTTCAGCGCGTCCATCCCCAACGCCACCTGCTGTTGCGCGACGCGGGGGTCGTAGATCGCTTCCACAATGCGCCGCTCGGCATAGGTGGTGGTGCCCTCGTTGAGCCAGAAGTCGGCCCAGGTGGCGTTGGTCGCGAGGTTGCCGGACCAGCTGTGCGCGAGCTCGTGCGCGATCAGGCTGGTCAGGCTCTTGTCGCCGGCGATGAAGGTCGGGGTGAGAAAAGTCAGGACCGGGTTCTCCATCCCGCCGAAGGGAAAGGAGGGCGGCAGCACGATCATGTCGTAGCGACCCCAGCGGTAGGGGCCGAACAGCCGCTCGGCGGCGGTCACCATCTTCTCGGTGTCTTCGAGTTCGCGGGCGGCGGCGGGGAGCGTCGCGGGCTCGGCCCACACGCCGGTTCGAGCTCCGAGCGGTTGAAAGCGGAGGTCGCCCACCGCGATGGCGATGAGGTAGGGCGCGACCGGCTTGTCCATGCGGAACTGGAAGCTGCGCGGCCGGCCGGCCCGGGCGGACAGGCCGCGGACGCCGACATCAGGGGCGCTCATGACGATCTCGAGCGGCGCAGGTGCGGTGACCCGGGCTTCCCAGGTCTGGCGGATGCCGGGTGAGTCCTGGGTCGGGATCCAGGTGCGGTTGAAGGTCGACTGGCCCTGGCTGAACAGGAACGGATGGCGCTTGCCCGCGGTCTGCTGCGGGGTCAGCCATTGCAGCGCGCCCGCGTCCGGCTTGCTGCGGTAGCGGATCACCACCCGGCGCGTGTCGGGCTTGAGGTCGATGATGAAGGGGGTGCCGAGCTCCTTGTCCTCGGGACCGAAGCGGTAGGGCAGGGGCAAGTTGGCGGCGTCGGTGACGCCTTGCACGCGGTAGCCCTGGCGGTCGAGGATCAGCTGCCGGGCCGCGGCTTGGCGATCGATATCGAGGGTGGCGGTGCCGCCGACCGTGCGCGAGTTGAAGTCGACGGCGAGGTCCAGGGCGACGTTGGTGACGCGCGCTTCGAGCGGCTTGGCGTAGCTGTGCGGATCGACCGCATCGGCGCTGGTCAGGACCGGAGCCGCGATCGCCGCCGGCAATGGCACCGCGGCCTGTCGTCCCCCACTCGGGCGCGCGGGCGAGCCGAGGATCTGGCAGGCGGAAAGGGCGAGGGTGAACAACAGGAGCAGCAGCGCACGGGTCATGAGCCGCGATTACCCGCTGCACGCGTCAACGCAAGCTGAACGGCACCGCTGCCCCGATCGGGCCGGCAAAACAGCACGTTGACGGCTGTTGCCCCGGCAGGATAGGCACGAAGCGATGATCGTCGCCCACGTCGAATCAGCACAAGGCTGGTGGCGCTCCGTTCCGGGGCCCGATGGCGTGCGTGCGCGACGATGGCGAAGCTGACCAGCTGAACCGACCGACCACACAGCCCGCCGACACCGGCGGGTTTTTTCGTTGCGCACCACCTTCGCAGGAACTTCCATGATCATCGTTCTTCGACCGGAAGCCGGTCCCGACATCGCCGACGAATTGCTGGAGCGGATATCCGCCAAGGGCCTAAAACCGCTGCACATGCCGGGCGCCGAGCGCGTGGTGCTGGGCGCGCTCGGCGACGAACGGGCGCTGGCCGAGCTGAGCCTCGACAGCCACCCGATGGTGGAGGCGGTGAAGCCAATTCTGGCGCCCTACAAGCTGGTCAGCCGCGAACTGCATCCGCACGACACGGTGGTGCGGGTCGGGCCGCTGGCGGTCGGCGGCCGCGAGCTGGTGGTGATCGCCGGACCGTGCGCGGTGGAAAGCCGCGAGCAGATGCTGGCCAGCGCCCAGGCCGCGGCCGCGGGCGGCGCCAAGGCGCTCCGGGCTGGCGCCTACAAGCCGCGCACCAGCCCTTACGGGTTCAGCGGGCACGGACCGGAGGGCCTGCGCATCCTGCGCGAAGTCGGCGACGAGGTCGGCCTGCCGGTGGTCACCGAAGTGATGGACTCCGCCGACGTCGCAATCGTCGCCGAACATGCCGACGCGCTGCAGATCGGGGCCCGCAACATGCAGAACTTCACCCTGCTGCGGGCGGTTGGCCGGGCGGGCCGGCCGGTGCTGCTGAAGCGGGGCATGTCGGCGCGGCTGGAGGAGCTGCTGCTGGCGGCCGAGTATCTGCTGGCCGAGGGCAACGACCAGGTCATCCTGTGCGAGCGCGGCATCCGCACCTTCGAGACCGCGACCCGCAACACGCTCGACCTCAATGCAATCCCCTACATCAAGCAGCGCACCCACCTGCCGGTGGTAGTCGATCCCTCGCACGGGTCGGGAGTGCG
>NZ_CADCWA010000139.1 GCF_902806285.1 uncultured Sphingomonas sp.
CAACTCCCGCTCCTTGCCCCAGATCTTCTTTCCGGCCCCTCTGGGGTGCTGTGTGAAGTGCGCATTCCGGTCCGCGAGATATCGCTCGATCGCCGCCTTCGCGTCGTCCAGCGTCTTGTGGTCTCTGTTGTGGATGATGGAGCGGGCCATGCCGCTGAAGACGGATTCGATGACGTTGAGGAGCTGAGCGCCCGACGGCAGCGGTGCGGTTTCGACGGTCGGCCCTTCGCCGTTTAGGACAGCCGCGTTGTGCTCCTGACCCGCCGACGCAGGCGCTTCGAGACGTGCCAGGAGGCCGCGTCCCAGGAGAGGTAGAGTTTCCGTCGGTCGCTGTGGCTCTCGACCAGAAGCTCCATCATGCGGATCATTGTGGTCGGGCGCGGCGAGGTCGAGGCCCAGCAGGGCAAGGATGGAGCCGATCAGGCCCTCCGCCTGTCGCAGCGTCAGGCGGAACACCGCGCGCAGGGTGAGGGCGGTCGTGATCGCCAGCTCGGAGTAGCGGCGCTGCCCGCCCCGCGTGGTGCGCGGCTCGGCCCTCCAGGCCGCGATCGCCCCTGCCGTGAACCACACCGTCAAGCTGCCGCGGGCGCGCAGGCCGGCCTCATAGGCCGGCCAGCTGGTCACGCGGTGGCGCTGCCGACCACGGTCCCATGCCGCCCCGAGCCGTATCCGAGGAAATGGCCGAAGCCGCATAGGCGCGCCCCGTCACCGCGAAGCCCGCGTGGGGGACCCCCGACGTGATAACGGCCGGGGCACTCATCGTGCCCCGGCCGCTCCGTTCTACGCTCGACCCCCGCGGGTCGGGCGTGCTGCTTACTCCGCCGCGGTCTGGAAGCCCGACGGGCCCTGGTTTTGGTTGGTTTGGTCGCGCTGCTGCCGCTCGATCTGCTGCTCCAGCGGGCGCAGGGTCTCGTCGGCGGTGCGGCGCACGGCGCGGACCAGCGTGGCGCTGTTGCGCAGCAGGGTGTCCGTGTAATCGCGCGCGAAGCGCTGCTGCAGCTCCACGAAGGGAGCCGGGTTGGCGAGGTGGAACAGCTCTTGCGCGACGCGCAGGTTGGTCCGCACCACGCCTTCGACCAAGCCCGTCACGCCCTGCTGGAGGTCGCGCAGCCCGCCCTCAGCGGCGTTGGGCAGGGCCATAAGGCGGCGCACGTTCTCCGTGGTGCCCCGGGCGGCCTCGGCCACCTTGCGGCTCACTTCCTCGAAGCGCTGCGCCGCGTCCTGCGCGATCTGCCGCTGGGCATCGGCAACCGCCTGCGCGCTCCGGCGGGCGGTGTCGTTGGCGGCGTCGCCGAAACGGCGCGCCGTTTCGGCACCGGCCTCGACGCCCCGGCGCTCCACGTCGGCGCCAACCTCGGCACCCTGATGCAGCACATCGCCGGTGGCGCGACCGCCCTGCTGGACGGCCTCGGCGCTGCGGCGGACCGCCGCGTCAGCTGCCGCACGCGTGTCTTGTGGCTTGCTGGTATCAGCCAAGTTGGTTCTCTCCCGCTTGCTGTATGCGTGCCGAAGCAAAAATGCTGCAGCGCACATGTTGCGCTGCACACAAATCTATCACGTAGAATGGTTCGGCAATTCCGTGGAACTACTTAAATACCGGCGGTGGGACACCGCCGCCCGGAACTCCGCCTCACGGTCGCGGCGGCCTCGTCCTGTTGCGTCATCCGGTCTCCCCGGCGCCCGCGAGCGCCCGCGGCCGGATGTCACCCTGGCGCTCGCGCTGCGCTGCGCTGGCCGCGAAGGTGCCCGGCTATGTAAGCCGCTACGCCGCGCCGGCGTCTTCTGTCTTTGGTGGGGGTCTTCGCCATCGGATCGCCTTTCTCGTTCGCGGGTGTGGCTCCGGACCATCCTCGGCCGCTTCCGCAGCGCGGCCAAGCAGGCCGGTCGGCGCATCCCTGGCAGAACCCTCTGCCCGCCCGAAGGTTTGTGGTGCTGGCGCGGCACACCACGTGCCCCGCACCTCATGGGCGCCGCCGGCTTTGTCACGGGAACTGGACCGGCGCGCAAAGGCCCGTGAAGTCTGCCCGACCGTCACGCCGCCGTTGCCGCGTGCCGCCGCACCACGGCCTCCGCACGGAAGATCCGAAGCGTGCGGCGGGAGATCAAGTGGCGCTGGACGTTGAAGGTGTTGTAACGGGCGGAGCGCATCGACAGGAAGCGCTGGGCGGAGCCGGGCGACTTGAACCGCTGCACCTTGCGCTCCCGTCGCCGCACCGGCTGGTGCGAGACCTCGGCGCGGTTGATCTTGCGCAGGCCTTGCCCGTGCTCGCTGCACTAGGACGTTGAGCGCCTCGCCCTCGTCGTCCACCGCGCGCCATGGGTACACCCACCCGCCGGCGATGCGCACCACCATCTCGTCGAGATGCCACCGCGGGCTGGGTTGAGGGCGATGTTGCCGGAGCCGCTTGGCGACGGCCGGCCCGAACTTCAGCACCCATCGCCGGACCGTCTTGTAAGGCACTTCGCGGCCGCGCTCGGCCAGCAGGTTCTCGACGTCGCGGTAGCTGAGCGTGAAGCGGAGGTACAGCCATGCGGCATGCTGGATGACCACCGGCGGGAACCGGTGGCTGGC
>NZ_CADCWA010000140.1 GCF_902806285.1 uncultured Sphingomonas sp.
GCTGGCCAAGCTTCACCGTGCCGATCCCGAATGCAGTGCGAACCCGCCCGGATGGGCTCGCCTTTCTCGCCCGCACCGAAGTCCACTGCCGCCGCTGCGGCGGGCACCTCGGCCATGTGTTCGATGACGGTCCGGCGCCGACCGGCAAGCGCTATTGCATGAACGGCGCGGCGCTGAGGTTCAACGTCGCATGAGGCGCCTCGCGCTCTTGGCGGCGGCCCTCCTGATCGGGTGCGATGCGACCGCGGAAACGGCTGCCCAACAGCCTGCGTCGGCCGCAGCCTCGCAGCGGGCGGCGGCGGTGTTCGCCGGCGGCTGCTTCTGGTGCACCGAGTCCGACTTCGACAAGATGCCGGGCGTGCTGTCGACCACCTCCGGCTACATCGGGGGCAAGGTCCGCAACCCGACCTATGAGCAGGTCTCGGCCGGCGGGACCGGTCATATCGAGGCGGTGCGCGTCGTTTACGACCCGACCAGGACGAACTACGCCACGCTCGCATCGCGGTTCATGCGGACGATCGATCCGCTCGACGCGGGCGGCAGCTTCTGCGATCGCGGCTACGGCTACCGCTCCGCCTTCTTCGTCGCCAACGCCGAACAGCGCCGCGTCGCGCAGGCCCTCAAGGCGCGCGCCGCGGCGGTCTTGAAGAAGCCGGTGGCGACGCTGGTCCTGCCGGCCGCGACCTTCTACCCGGCCGAGGGCTACCACCAGGACTACTACAAGAAGAACCCGGTCCGCTACCGCTTCTATCGCGCGAACTGCGGCCGCGATGCGCGGCTTGCGGAGTTGTGGGGCGGCAAGTGAGGCTTACCTAGGTCCAAGGGAGATCGAGAAATAGCTACTGCACCGAGCATGGAACTCACGCCAACCGCGCTCTCGCCCTTTGCGGTGCCGCAGGCGCGCCCGCTCGATCCGGCCAAGTTCCGCGATCCTCTCATCACCGCGAAGGGCGAGCGGCGCGCGCATGTCGCCATGGCTGGCTTGCGGACGCTGTGGATCAACACGGGCACGCTGTGCAATCTCGCGTGCAAGACCTGCTATATCGAAAGCTCGCCGCGGAACGACGCACTGGTCTATCCCACCCTGGCCGAGGTCGAGGCCTATCTCGACGAGGCACTGACGCTCGGCACGCGCGAGATCGGGTTCACGGGCGGCGAGCCGTTCATGAACCCCGACATGCTCGGCATGCTGGACGCGGCGCTGACCCGCGGGTTCGAGGTGCTGGTCCTGACCAACGCGATGCGCCCGATGCGGCGGTTCGAACGGCAGCTGCTGGCGCTGCACGCGGCCAAGGGTGAGCGGCTGACGATGCGCGTGAGCCTGGATCATTACAGCCAGCCGCTGCATGAGGCCGAGCGCGGCGCGGGCACTTGGGACAAGGCGATCGCCGGCTGCCGGTGGCTGTCCGATCACGGCTTCCGCCTGGCGATTGCCGGACGGCGGCTGGCAAGCGAGAGCGAGGAGGACGCCCGCGCCGGCTACGCGCGGCTGTTCGCCGTCCATGGGCTGAAGGTCGATGCCGCCGACCCCGCCTCACTCGTCCTGTTCCCCGAGATGGACTCCACCGCCGACACGCCGGAGATCAGCGAGGCTTGCTGGGACATCGTCGGCGTCTCGCCGTCGTCCATCATGTGCGCGTCGAGCCGGATGGTGGTGAAGCGCAAGGGCGCGGCCCGGCCGGTCGTCGCGGCCTGCACCCTCATCCCGTATGACGATGAGTTCACCATGGGCGAGACCCTGGCCGAGGCGAGCCGCCCGGTGATGCTCAACCACCCGCACTGCTCGCGCTTCTGCGTGCTGGGGGGCGCCAGCTGTTCGGCCTGAACCGCGCGGCTTGAGCGGTGCTGTCGGTGGTCATCCCGGCGCTCAATGCGGGCGCGGTGCTGGGCGATTGCCTCGCCAGCGTGGCGGATGCCGATGAGATCGTCGTGGTGGACGGCGGGTCGACGGACGACACCGTCGCGGTCGCGGCACGGGCCGGCGCGGCGATCGTGCATGCACTGCGGGGCCGCGGGTTGCAGCTCCACGCCGGCGCGACTGCCGCCCGGGGCGACTGGCTGCTCTTCCTGCACGCGGACACGCGGCTTAGCCGGGGCTGGCGCGAAGCGGTCGCGCATCAAATTACCAGGCACGGGGGGCAGGCCGCCTGCTTCCGCTTCCACCTGGACGATCCGGCCTGGCAGGCGCGCCTGCTGGAGCTTGGCGTGGCGCTGCGGGTGCGCCGGCTTCGGCTGCCCTACGGCGACCAGGGGCTGCTAATCTCGCGTGCGCTGTACGAGGCGGTGGGCGGTTTTCGCGCGCTGCCGCTGATGGAGGACGTGGACCTGATCCGCCGCATCGGCCGGCGACGGCTGCGGGTGATGGAGGCCGCGGCTATCACTTCGGCGGAGCGCTGGCGGCGTGACGGATGGCTGCGGCGCTCGCTCCGCAATCTTTCCTGCCTGGCACTCTACACGCTTGGCGTCTCGCCCGAGCGGATCGCCAGGCTCTACGCCTGACCGCCCAGCACCCGCGCGCAGATCGCGTCGAGCTTGCCCAGCATCGCCGCATCGCGGGCGTCGGGCG
>NZ_CADCWA010000141.1 GCF_902806285.1 uncultured Sphingomonas sp.
TCCTCGGCATCGTGCACGACCGGCGGCTGCTCCGTGAAGCGCAGGTCAACATCGCGATCCGCTGGTTCGCGGGCTACGGCCTGCGAAATGGCTTGCCCGACCACTCCTCGCTCACCCGCATCCGCCAGCGCTGCGGTGCCGAGCTGTTCCGGCAGATCTTCACCCGGACGGTGAGGGCCTGCGTCGGGGCAGGTATCGCCAAGGGGGAGGTGGTCCACATCGATGCGACGCTCATCCGCGCCGACGTCGGCTGGGAGAGCCTAGGCGAGCGGCACGCGGACGCGGTGCTGGCGCAGGACGGCGGGAACGCCACCGAGGCGACACCAGAGGAGGACGCGGCGCGGACGGGGTGGCGGGCGGCCGAGCGCGACGGCAAGCAGACCGGCTGGTACAAGAAGGTCCGCCTCACCGACCCCGACGCCACGATGGCGACGAACCTGACGGCGGCGGCCGTCAACCTCAAGCGGCTCGCCGCCGCGCTGCTGGCCTTGCTCGGCGCGTTCTCGGGGTTGTCGCTGCTGCGGGCCGCGCTCGGCAACTTCACCGCCACGATGGCGCGCAAGCGCCCGCGCGCCGATGCCCGGTGCCAATCCCCGGCCTTCTCCGCCGAGACCGCATAGGGTTTCTCAACAGCCCCCGCGTCCACGACCGCCGATGGCGCGTTCGACCGCGGCGACGTCCATGCCGAGGTCACAGCGCGGTATTTCGACGCCGCCGTTATCGTCCCGCCGCCTCGGGCGCTGTGCCGAGCGACACTGCCGAGACCGCGCCGACGCAGCGGGACGCGCATCTACGACGCATTTCCGAGCGCGGCCGCCTGGGTTGGCAGAAGGCCTCAGGCTACAACTGGCGCGCTCTGGTGGAGGCCGACACAGCGCGATGGAGGCGCGTCATCGGTGATGGACTACGCTCGCAAACTGACGGGCGGCAGGCGACCGAAATGGCCATTGCCGTCGACGTGCCGAACCGCATGCTCAACCTTGGACGCCCGGGGTATTTCCGGATTGCGTGAGCTGGAACACGGGTGGGGTTCAGCGCGTCCAAACCCCGGACTTATGCAACACGGCCCCTTGCAACCAACGGCCGGGACGCACCGACCCGCCATCCGCCTCCGCCGCACGCGGCGTCCTCAGGGACAGGGCTGTCCGGCGGGGGCGAGGTCGAGGAGATCGCCCCCGGGGCCGTGGAAGCACAAGCGCGGGGTCGACGGCCGCGCCGGGCCGCTTCCGCCGACCGGCACCGCCGCCGCCTCCAACTGCGCGGGCATCGGCAGCGCGCCGCGGAGCGCCCCCGAAACCAGCGCCGCGGCGAGGAGGGCGCCGAGCCCGGCCGCAAAGGCGTGGAGGAGCCGCGGGCTGTCGCCGGCGCCCTCGAGGGCTGTGTCGTTGCTGCGCATCGTCGGCGTTCCCGTCGAGGAGTTGATGCCCCGGAGGTTACGGAACTCATCAGGGGCCGACTGTTAGCGGGCCAACACTCCGGAGGGCATTGTCACGGGGTTCTGTCAGGTTTCGCGCCAACGTCTCTGGTCGGCGGGCGCGGCTGCAGGTAGGCCACCCCCTGTTCTGAGGGGGACAGACTGGAATGCGTTGCCTGGGCTGCGGGTCGGCCGCCCTGACGGAGCGGCCGGAACGCACGGCCCGGGGCTACCGCCGGTTCCGCTGCCGCGACTGCGGCCGGCAGTCCAACGAGCGCAGCGGCGGCCTGCTGAACCGGGCGCAGTACCCGAGCGACGTCATCGCCCTCGTGGTGCTGTGGCGCTTGCGCTACCGGCTGGGCCTGCGGGACCTGAGCGAGATGTTCCTGCAGCGCGGCATCGTCTTCAGCCACGAGGCGGTGCGGGACTGGGAGGCCAAGCTCACGCCCGTCCTGGCCGGCGAACTCCGGCGGCGCCGGCACGGCAGGGGCAGCGCCGGCCGTCGCTCCTGGTTCGTGGACGAGACGTATCTGAAGGTGCGGGGCCGCTGGGCTTACCTGTACCGCGCCATCGACCGGGATGGCCGGCTGGTCGGCACCATGCTGAGCGAGCGCCGGGACATGGCGGCGGCGCAGGCCTTCTTGCGCTCGGCCAGGGCCACCACGGGCACGACGCCGGACCGCGTCACCACGGACGGGCACGGCTCCTACCCGCGGGCGATCCGCACGACGCTCGGCCGGCGGGTCGTGCACCGGACCAGCGCCTACGAAAACAACCGCCTGGAACAGGACCACCGGGGCGTGGAAGGCCGCATCCGATGCATGCGCGGCTTCAAAAGCTTCCGTTCAGCCGAGCGGTTCGGTCGAAGCCATGACGAACTCCGGGACTTCCTCCGCCTCCGCACCCGCCACAACCAGCATGTCTCCGCCAGCCGTCGCCGCCTGCTTCATCTCCGTCGTGCCAATGCTGCGCTCGCAATCCTCGAGGCCGCGTAGGTCGAACTCGTCCTGCAGCTCGCGCCGTCAAGTTTGGCGCGAGCGCTGACAGAGCCCGGATAGCGCGTCCCGGCATCGCCCAGGCCGACCAGCCGTAGCATCTGGCGGGCCCGCGCCTCGCGCTCAGGCCGCGCGGCTACGCCGTCGG
>NZ_CADCWA010000142.1 GCF_902806285.1 uncultured Sphingomonas sp.
CTGCTGGTCGGCGGCAATCCGCTGACCTGTTCGTCGATCTACGCGCTCATCCACAAGCTGGAGCGCGACGGCGGCGTGTGGTTCGCCAAGGGCGGCACGAACAAGCTGATCGCCGGCATGGTGCGGCTGTTCGAGCGGCTGGGCGGCGAGCTGCGGCTGGCCGATCCGGTGGTGGCGGTGGAAGTCGAAAGCGAGCGCGCCCGGGCCGTCCGTACCCGCTCGGGTTGGCGCGGGGTGGCCGAGGCGGTCGCCTCAAACGGCGACATCATTCACAGCTACGGTCTGATCGAGGGCAGCCGCCGCGGCCCGTCGCAGGTGCGCAGCCTGAAGCGCAAGCGCTACTCGCCGAGCCTGTTCGTGCTGCACTTCGGGCTGGAGGGAACCTTCCCCGGCATCCCCCACCACACCATCCTGTTCGGCCCGCGCTACCAGGAACTGCTCGGCGACATCTACAAGCGCGGCGAGCTGGCGGCCGACCCGGCGCTCTACCTGCACCATCCCACCGTCACCGACCCGGACATGGCGCCGCCGGGCTGCTCCACCTTCTACGCGCTCGCGCCGGTACCCAACATGGGCCAGTGCGCGATCGACTGGGACCAGGATGGCGAGCGCTACGCCGAGGTCATCCTCGACGTGCTGGAGGAGCGATTGATCCCCGACATCCGCCAGCGCATCCGCACCCGCTTCCACTATGCCCCGGCCGACTTCGGCCGCGACCTCGGCGCGCATCTCGGGTCGGCCTTCAGCCTTGAGCCGGTGCTGTGGCAGAGCGCGTGGTTCCGCACCCACAACCGCGACGACAAGATCCGCAACTTGTACTTCGTCGGCGCGGGCACGCATCCGGGCGCCGGCATCCCGGGCGTGGTCGGCAGCGCGGAGGCCACCGCGGGACTGATGCTCGCGTGAGTTCTGCGGACGAGCGGGCACGGCTGGTCGAGGCGGCGCTGGCGAGCATCTCGGTCGGCTCCAAAAGCTTCCGCTTCGCCAGCCAGCTGTTCGACCAGACCACGCGCGAGCGGAGCTGGCTGCTCTACGCCTGGTGCCGCGCCTGCGACGATGTGACCGATGGTCAGACGCTTGGCCATGACGCGGCTGCCCCCGACAACCCCGGCGAGCGGATCGCCTTTCTGAAGGACCGGACCGCTCAGGCCTTGAGCGACGAACCGACGGGCGTCGTCGCGTTCGAAGCGCTCCGCACCGTAGCCCGCGAGTGCGCCATCCCGCCGCAGGTCGCCTATGACCACCTCGCCGGCTTCGAGCGCGACGCGGCGGGCTGGCGGCCGCAGACGGAGGAGGAACTGCTCTCCTACTCCTACCAGGTCGCGGGCGCGGTCGGCGTGATGATGGCGCATGTCATGGGCGTGGCGCCGGGCGACACGGATACGCTGGACCGCGCCGCTGACCTCGGTATCGCCTTTCAGCTCGCCAACATCGCCCGCGACATCGTGGAGGACGCCCGGGTCGGGCGCGTGTACCTGCCGGCCGAGTGGCTCGAAACGGAGGGTCTGACCGGCACCGACCTCGCCGACCGGAAGCACCGGCCCGCGCTCGCCCGCATGACCCGCCGGCTATCGGAAACTGCCGACCGCTACCGTTACTCGGCCCGGACCGGCGCGGCCCGTCTGCCGTTCCGCAGCCGTTGGGCGGTGCTGTCCGCATCCGGCATCTACGGCGAGGTCGCGACCCGCGCCGCGGCATTGGGGGAGCGGGCGTGGGACAGCCGGATCACCACCTCCAAGCCGGAGAAGGCGGCGCTGGTGATGGAAGCCTTTTGGGAGGCGGTGTGGCCGGTCAGACCGTCTCCGCGGGACGGTCTGTGGACGCGTCCTCGCGCGGGCCCCGCGGCGCCCTGACCTCGGCCTTGCCGCTGCTGGACAGCTGCCGCTTCAGCCGATCGACCGGCGGCGCATAGATGAAGCCGAAGCTCACCGCTCCTTCGCGGCCCTCCGAGACATGGTGCAGCTTGTGCGCCTGCACGATGCGCTTGAAGTAAGGCGACCGCGGCACGATCCGGTGCGCCAGGCGGCTGTGCACGATGACGTCGTGGAAGCCGAAATAGACCACGCCGTAGGCTGCGACACCCGCGCCGACCCACACCGCCCACTCCCCCCAGCCGAGGCTCAGGCCGCCGTAGATCAGCAGAACCGATGGCACTGCGAACACCACCGCGTAGAGGTCGTTGAGCTCGAACCAGCCCGAGCGCTCGCTATGGTGGCTGCGGTGCAGGAGCCAACCGAGCCGCGAGTGCATCACCCAGCGGTGCATCGCGTAGGCGAACGCCTCCATGCCCAAGAGGGTGAGGAGGAACAGGGCGATGCCGGCGAGCGTGGGCATGGGGCGGATATAGGCGTTGCGCCGCTCCGCGTCAGCCCTGCTCGCTCAGGAACCGCATCAACTCGGCGAGCGTGCTCTCCATCTGGTCCTGCATCTGGCTGACCAGCTCGTTCTCGCGCATGCCTTCATGGTCGAGCGGCTTGGAATAGCTCTCGCTGAACGCCTTGAGATCGCTGGCATCGAACACCCCGCGCGCGACCAGCTTGGCGAGGATCACCAGGAGGCCGTTGGTGTTGGCGATGGTGCCCGCGACCAGCGCTTCATCGACCATCGACAGGCTGGGCGGCGGCTCGATGGTGCTGTCTACCATGGCTCGCGAGGTGGGCCGCGGGTCATCCGCTGTCAATCGCGAAGGGCTTCAGCGCGGCCCAGCGTTCGGCCTTGGCGGCGAACGGCAAGGTCAGCGCCGGGCTGGACGAGGGCAGGTCGACCAGGGTCAGCGCCGTCTTGCCCAGCTCCCGCCGTCCGATCCGCGCGGCCGTGCCGCCGTTGAAGGCCACGGCGCGGAGTTCGGGCAGGGTCTCGACCAGCGCCGGCAAGGGATTGGCGGCAATCGCCCGCATGGCGCCGTCCAGGCTGCCCGTGCGCTCGGCGGTCGCCACCGTGTCCCATAATCCCACGCCGCGGCTCAGCAGGCGTTCGAGCCGCGCGGGGTACGGCAACGCTTCCAGCGGCTCGGCCAGCACCGTCTCGAGCAGGCGCCAGAACTGGTTGCGTGGGTGCGCATAGTAGCGCTCCGCCGCCAGCGACGCCTCGCCCGGCAGGCTGCCCAGGATCAGCAGCCGCACCCCCGCATCGACCACCGGAGGCAGGCAGGACTTGGCGACGGAGGAACCCACCCCATCTCCCTGCCATGACCCGCCTTCTGCGCCTAGCCGCGGTCGCCGCGCTGGCCGTCCTGCTTCGGCGCAGCAGCGGCGGCCAAGTGGAAAGACGCCGCCGACCTCGCTAGACGGCGGTGCGATGGACGCGTCCGACCTCCGCATCGCCCTTATGTCGGGCAACTATAATTACGTTCGCGACGGGTCGAACCAGGCGCTCAACCGGCTGGTCGGCTACCTGCTGCGGCAGGGCGCCAAGGTGCGGGTCTACTCGCCCACCGTGCCCGAGCCCGCCTTTCCGCCGACCGGCGACCTGGTGTCCGTCCCGTCCATCGCCCTGCCCGGCCGCAAGGAATACCGCTCTGCGCTGGCGCTCACCCCCGCGGTCCGCCGCGACCTGGCCGACTTCGCGCCCAACATCATGCACATCGCCAGCCCGGACATCGTATCGCATCGCGCCGTGAGCTGGGCCCGGCGCCGTGGCATTCCGTCGATCGCCTCCGTCCACACCCGCTTCGAAACCTATCTCGCCTACTACCATCTCGAACTGCTCGAGCCGGCTGTTCGCGCCCTGCTGCGGCGGCTGTACCGGCGCTGCGACGCACTGCTGGTACCCGCCGAGTCCACGGCCGCCGTGCTCCGGGCGCAGCGGATGAACCGCAACATCGCCATCTGGGCGCGCGGCGTCGACCGCGAGCAGTTCAACCCTGGACGCCGCGACACGGGCTGGCGCCGAAGCCTCGGCATCGCCGACGACGAGCTCGCCGTGGCCTTTCTCGGCCGGGTGGTGATGGAGAAGGGCCTCGACGTGTTCGCCGACACCGCCGACGAGCTCACCCGGCGCCGCGTGCGCTACAAGGTGGTGGTGATCGGCGAGGGCCCGGCCCGCCCCTGGTTCGAGGGTCGCCTTCCCGGCGGCATCTTCCTCGGCCACCAGGAAGGCCCCGACCTCGCCCGCGCCCTCGCCAGCGCCGACGTGCTGCTGAACCCCTCGATCACCGAGACCTTCGGCAACGTCACGCTGGAAGCCATGGCCTGCAAGCTCCCGGTGATCGCCGCCGAGGCGACCGGCGCCACCAATCTGATCCGTGATGGCAGGAACGGCGCGCTGGTCGACGCCGGCGACATCGGCGGCTTCGCCGATGCGCTGCAATCCTATGTTCGGGAGCCCGCGCTGCGGGAACGGCACGGTGCCGCGGCGCTCGCCTTTGCCGAAACGCAGGACTGGGACAGCATCAACTCGGCGGTGATCCGCACCTACCGCCGAGCCATCGAACGGCGGGAGCGCTTGGCGCGGATCAAGGGTTAGCCAGCTTCTCCCACTTGGGGGAGATGTCAGGCGCAGCCTGACAGAGGGGTGTGAGTCAGGCCCCTCCGCCCCGCTTCGCGAGGCTCTCCCCCAAAGGGGAGTAGCAATTTACCGCAACCGCTCGATCCGCTTGGCCGCCTCGTCGAGGATGTCCGTCACCTCGTTGAGCAGCGCCTCGTTCCAGCCCTCCTGCGCCACCCGGTTGCGCAGCGCCGCCATCAGGTTGCCGACCGCTCGCCCGATCTCCGGCCGGCTGCTCTTCCGGCGCGACGAGCCATGCTCTTCCAGCCGTTCGATCAGCATTGCCACCTCTTGCGCGTTCTCCTCGAGGTGCCTGCGGCCTTCGTCCGTGACCGCGAACTTCTTGCGCGATCCTTCGCCCGGCTGCTCCTCGATCAATCCCATGTCGCCGAGCAGCGTCAGGGTCGGATAGACCACGCCCGGGCTCGGGGCATAGTCGCCGTGGGTGAGCTCCTCGATCGCGCGGATGAGGTCGTAGCCGTGCCGCGGCTCGTCGGCGATCAGCTTGAGCAGCACCAGCCGGAGCTCGCCCGAGCCGAACATCCGCCGTCGTCCGCCGCGCCCGCCACCCTGCCGCTCACCGAAGTCGAAATGGAAATTGCCGCCCGGTCCCGAACTCCAACTGCGTGGTCCGAAGACAAAGATGCCCTTGGGCCAGCGCCGCTCCCCGCAACCTCCATGATAATGCCACGTCATGGCCAATCTCCTGCTGATAGCACTAGATATATCTTAGATAGGTCCATACGCAAGATTGCTGGCCAGAAAAGTCGTGCGCGCCTATCCGTCATCCATGGCCGACCTGTTTGGAGCCGATGCGCCGGTTGCGCCCGTTCCCGCCGGCACCGCGCCGCTCGCCGACCGGCTCCGGCCCGCCATGCTGGACGAGGTGGTCGGTCAGGAGCACCTCACCGGCCCCGAGGGCGCGATCGGCCGGATGGTCGCGGCGGGCAAACTATCGTCGCTGATCCTGTGGGGACCGCCCGGCACCGGCAAGACCAGCATGGCCCGGCTGCTCGCCGATGCGGTCGGCCTGCGCTTCGTGGCGCTCTCCGCGGTCTTCTCAGGCGTGGCCGACCTCAAGAAGGTGTTCGCCGAAGCCCGCGACCATACCCGCCTCGGCCGCCGCACCCTGCTGTTCGTGGACGAGATCCACCGCTTCAACCGCGCCCAGCAGGACGGCTTCCTGCCCTATGTCGAGGACGGCACCGTCATCCTGGTCGGTGCGACGACCGAGAACCCCAGCTTCGAGCTCAACGCGGCCCTGCTCTCGCGCTGCCAGGTGCTGATCCTGCATCGGCTGGACCACGCCGCCTTGTGCAAGCTGCTGGACCGGGCGGAGGCGCTGGTCGGCCGCTCGCTGCCGCTGACGCCGCAAGCCCGCGACGCGCTGGTCGCCAGCGCCGACGGGGACGGCCGCTTTCTCCTCAACCAGGCGGAAACGCTGTTCGAAACCCTCAGTGCTCCTGCGCAGGCAGGAGCCCAGCTACCTTCAAACAACGACGAAGAAGGCACTGGGCCCCTGCCTGCGCAGGGGCACGGCCTGCTCGACCCCGCCGCCCTAGCCGCGTTCCTGCAGCGCCGCGTGGGCGTCTACGACAAGGACCGCGAGGGCCACTACAACCTCACTTCCGCGCTTCACAAAAGCATCCGCGGCTCCGACCCGCAGGCCGCCCTCTATTATCTCGCGCGCATGCTGACCGCAGGTGAGGAGCCGCTGTTCCTGCTGCGCCGGCTGACCCGCGCCGCGGTCGAGGACATCGGCCTCGCCGACCCGCAAGCGCTGGTGCTATGCCTCGCCGCCAAGGACGCCTACGACTTTCTCGGCTCGCCCGAAGGCGAGCTGGCAATCGTCCAGGCCTGCCTGTATCTCGCCACCGCACCTAAATCGAACGCCGCCTACAAGGCGCAGAAGGCCGCCTGGCGCTCGGCCAAGGAAACCGGCTCGCTCCAGCCGCCCGCCCACATCCTCAATGCCGTGACCAATCTGATGAAGGACGTCGGTTACGGCCGCGGCTACGCTTACGACCACGACTCCGCAGGCGCCTTTTCCGGCCAGAGCTACTGGCCCCAGGAGATGGCGCCGCAGACCTTTTACGAGCCGACGGAGCGCGGCTTCGAAGCCAAGGTCCGCGAACGGCTGCGGTGGTGGGATCAGCAGCGCGGGGAGCGTAGCGAGGCGGAAGGCGGGGCAAAGCGCTGAACGCCCCACCCCGCCCGTCCGGCCGGATCAGATCAGATAGTCGATCAGCGGGAGTTTGCTGGAGAGGTCCAGCTGTCCACCCGCGCCCTTGTTGGCGGCAGCGACCGATGCGTAGCTGAAGTAGTCGACCCCATCCACTGTCACGCTCCCCGCATAGCGCAGGACGTTAAGGTTCGCGGCACCTGAGTTGATGGCGACGGAACTGGTCCCGAACAGCTCCAGCGTTGCACCGAACTGCACAAGGCCGTCGCCATCGGCATCCTCAAGCCGGACGGTGGTGAGGATTCGGTCGCCCCGGCCGAAGTCGGTGATGAGGTCGTCGCCGGTCTCGCCGCGATTGTCGAAGATGAACAGGTCGCTTCCCGCACCCCCGGACAGCGTGTCGCGGTCGCCGCCGCCGATCAGCCGGTCGGCCCCGTTGCCGCCGGAAAGGGCGTCCTCCCCGAAGCCGCCGTCGAGCACATCACTGCCGTTCTCGCCGCCGATCCGGTCGTCGCCGGTGTGGCCGAAGACCGTGTCGTCGCCGTTGCCGCCCGCGAGGACGTCGTTGCCGCCCCAGGCGAGGATCAGGTCGTTCCCGTTCGCCCCGGAGATGGTCTCCGCGGAACCGTTGCCTTCCAGCCGGTCGTCACCGTTGGTGCCCACGGCCGCTTCCTTGTCCACGAACATGGCCAGGAGCTGCCCGGGTTCGACGGTCGCCGGGTCGCCGCTCCGGGCATGGACCTGCGCGTCGAGCAGGTAGGCCGAGGTGTCGGCGTCGCCGAGCAGGTCGGTCACGTCGATCACGCCCGAACTCTCCTCGTCCAGCGTAATCGGGTTGGCGCCGCCGAACAGGGCCGGATCGAACTGGGCCAGTTCCTTGAGCCCGCCGGTGGCGATGTCATACTCCCACACCTTGGCCTGGCGCGGGTCGTTGCCGGGATCCTCCTGAAGGATGATCTTGCCGTTCTCCACGCTCATGTTGTCGAGCATCTTGACTTCGCCCGGACCGCCGATGCCTTCCAGCAGCATCTCGATCCGTCCACCCGCGGTGGGATTGGTGATGTCGTCGAACGTGAGCTTGTACAAACGCGAGGGCTGGCCGGTCGACGGGTTGCCCGTAGTGACGAAGTACAGCACATCGGGCTGGTCCGGATCCCACGCCGCATCTTCCGGCCGGAGGAACTCGGTGACGCCTTCGGCCGTGCTTTCCGCCTGCAGCTGGGCGCCGGTCAGGTCGTTGACGTCGCCACCCTGGCCCATCTCCTGCAAGGTGAAGCTGCCCGAAGCGCCCTGCGCCGCAAGCTCGTTGGGGAGCCCGGTGACCTTGACGCCATAGAAGTCGCCGCCCTGCAGGCCGGCCTTCTCGATCTCGGTCCCGGTCGCCTGCTTCTGACCTACATAGATGTAAACCTGGCCCGGCCGGCTGTCGTCCGTCACCGCGACGATCGTTTTGTCCTGCGCATACGGGTTGGCGACCGCGTTCTCGAACGACATGTTGCCCAGGAACGGCAGCTCGTAAGCGGTACCGGTCTCGTCCGCGCCGCTGCTGTCGGACACGACCGTTCCGAACAGCCGGCCCTCGGCACCGACTTCTTCGCCCGTCAGGTAGATGCGCGCGGTGCTGCCGAGGCCGGAGGAAGCGTTGAAGAAGGCCGAAACCTCCGGCAGGTCCGCCGAGCACAGCCGGCCGATGGGCGTGGTGGCGGCCACGAAGCTGTCGGCGACCGCGTTCCAGACCAGCGTGCTCTTGATGAGATCGTCCGCGGCGACGACCGCCAGCGTCTGCTTGTCGATCACCAGCCGATCGACGAACGCCCCGGTGAAGCCATGGTCGCGGACGGTTCCGGCCGTGGCGCCCAGCTCATGATTGACCAGCACCGTGATCGTGCCGTCGCCATTGTCGAACGCGCCGAGCCCGTCGGGAATGCCGACAAACACGCCGTCGTCCCCCGGCAGCGGATCGCCCACCGTCACGACCGACGTGAAGCTCACCCGGGGATCGGTGGCGACGAGATAGGGGGAGGTGGTGGTGGACGGACCGGTAGGCATGGGTAACGCTCCTGTTGTGGAGCGGCCCAAATGATTGGTTCTGTTGGCGATTCGCCTACCGGCAAGTGACGGTTCGACGACAGCCGGGGAAAGCGAGGGAGGAAACCCTCCAGCCCGCCGTGGGTTTGAAGGCGGTTGGAACGGAGGGAACCCATGTACGATTCGCCAGCCCGCGCTTACTGGCAGGACCAGCTGACGCTGTGGGGACCCAAGGTCCTCCTCGCCCTGATCATCCTGCTGGTCACCTGGATCGTCGCCCGGGCGATCGCATGGGCGATCTCCCGCGCCGTGTCGCGCACCCCCGCCCTCCAGAAGCACACGCCGGGCAACGAGCATGAAACGGTTGGTCAGCAGCTCGGCACCGTCGCCAAGCTGATCATCTGGCTGGTCGGGATCATGGCTGCCCTGCAATATCTGCAGCTCGGGCAGATTCTGCAGCCGATCAACGCGCTCACCACCGACATCTTCAACTTCCTGCCGCGGCTGCTCGGCGCGGGGCTGATCTTCTTCATCGGCCTGATCGTCGCGCGGATCGTCCGCCGGCTGGTGGAAACGCTACTGGCCGCCGCCAACGTCGACGGCTGGATGGCCCGCGCCGGGCTTGGCGATCACCCCAGCACCGTGCGAACCGATCCCGCCGCCGTTCCCCCAGGCGCCGCGCCGGGGGGTAGCCGCGCCAGCCTCGCGCGGGCGGCCGGCATCCTGGTGTTCGCGCTGATCATCATCCCCGTTTCGATTGCCGCGCTGCAGGTGCTGCAGATTGAGGCGATCTCCGGCCCGGCGATCAACATGCTGAACCAGATCTCCGCGGCCATCCCCCGCATCCTCACCGCCGCGCTGTGGCTCGGCATCGCCTATGTCGCGGCCAAGTTCGTCAAGTCGATCATCGAAAGCGTGCTGCCGCCAACCGGCTTCGACGAGGCGATCCGCTCCACCGGCGTGGTTCCCGTCACCGCCGCGCCCAGCCGCATCGTCGCCAACATCGCCTTCATCGCCATCATGCTGTTCGCCGCGATCGAGGCGGCCAAGCAGCTCGGCGGCGGCACGGTCGCCATCTTCCTCGCGCAGGTGACGGAGCTGGGCGGCAAGGTGATCTTCGGCACGCTGATCATCGTCGCCGGCATCTTCCTGGCGCGCATCATCTCCAACCTCGTGGCCAGCGGCACGGGCGAGGGCGGCTACGCGCAGACCTTCGTCCGCTACGCCATCATCGCCCTGTTCACATTCGTGGGCCTCAGCTTCATGGACCTCGCCAACGAGATCGTGGTGCTGGCGTTCGGCCTGATCCTGGGGGCGGTGGCGGTCGCGGCGGCGCTGGCCTTCGGGCTTGGCGGGCGCGACGCGGCGGCGCGCATCCTCGGCCAATATGCGGACCAGGTGCCGCCGCCCTCGGCCATGAACCGGCCGCAGACCCCGCGCCGGCTGCAGGGCACCAGCTGGGTGCGCGATGACGAGCCCCCACCCGCTTGAGCAATCGCTTCGCCGCATACGTGGCGATCGACTGGTCGGGCGCGAAAGGGCGGCGGCACAAGGGGATCGCGATCGCCGAGGCACGGCGCGACGGGCCTCCGCGCCTCGTCCGCCCCGGCCAAGTCTGGTCGCGCGAGGAGGTCGCCGACTGGCTGCTGAAGCGAGCGGGAGAGGAGCCGACCCTGTTCGGCTTCGACTTCAGCTTCGCCCCGCCCTTCGCCGAGCGCGGCGCCTACCTGCCCGGCGAAGTCGGAGTGCCACACAACGCCCGCGACTTCTGGGCCTATGTCGACGCCCGCGCGCCGGACGAGGACCTCGGCGCCGCCAGCTTCCTCGAGCAGGTGCACCGCCGCCACTTCTACTTCGGCATCGCCGACGGGGTGAAGGCCGACTTCGTGCGCTTCCGTGCATGCGACGCCCGCCTCAACGCGCAGGGCGGGCGCAAGACCGCGTCGGCCTACGACGCGATCGGCGCCGCGCAGGTGGCCAAGGCGAGCTTCTCCGGCATGCGCCTGCTCCACCGCATCGCGGGCCGGGTCGCGATCTGGCCGATGGACCCTCTGCCACCGACCGGCAGCGCGGTGGTCGAGATCTATACCCGCATCTATCTCCGCAACGCCGGCCTGCCCGGCACCAAGCTGCGCACCCGCGCCGACTTGGGCCGCGCGCTGCGGGGCCTCGGCAGCCCGCCCGCGCGGCTCCGCTTCGAGCCCACCGACCACCAGACCGACGCGCTGGTCACCGCGGCGGGCATGCGCGCCCACGCCCGCGACCCCCGTGCCTTCGCGCCGGACGGCCTCACCCCCCAACTCGCGCGGACCGAGGGCTGGACCTTCGGCATCGTCTGACGCATGGGGCTCGCGGAGCCGGTTTAGCTCAGCTGGTAGAGCAGCGGTTTTGTAAACCGAAGGTCGCGGGTTCGATTCCTGCAACCGGCACCAATATTTCGATATAATATCAAATGCTTAGCATTCTCACCTAGCCGCCAAGGGCTGGAACCGCCTTGCAACATAGTTGCACAGAGTTGCGCGGTTTTCCGCCGTTTCCTCTTGGCTTCCGGCGGCTCCATGCAACACGGATGCGACACGCGGCGGAGCGTTTGCGGGTGAGGCGCGCGGCATGTTACGCTCCGTACAGCCAAGCAGCAGTTGGGGGCACGAATGGGACTCAAGGGACCAGTCTCAAGGCGTCAGCCGAAGCGCTCATTCACCCGGGAGGTGATCATACCCGGCATAGTAGCCTTCGTGCTCTTAGGGTTGCTCTGGCTCGCTATCGAAAGCGGTCTCATCCTCCGGGGTACGACAGCTCTGATGAGCTTACTCCAACCAAGGTGATGGGATGCCTGACAACGACGACGAAGCCGAGCAGGATGCGCTCTTCCAGATCGAAGGGCCGGACGAAGACGGCTGCGTATGGGCATGCAGCAACGAGGGCCGGGAGGTCTGGTGCCGGAACCTGGGGACGGCGGAGAAGGTAGCTGAGGTGATGAGCCAATGGCTCGGTAGCTACGATGATGGCGAGAGGATCTGATGGCCATGGGAACCGTGCAGCGGGCCTTCCAGCTGGCGCCAGAGTGCAGCAGCATCGATGACGTGAGGCGCAAGCTGAAACAGGAAGGCTACAGCGCGGTTGACGAGCACCTGCAGGGCAGTCTCTCGAGTGATCTGAAGAAGCTGCTGAAGCAGCGTTGACCACCAAGAAAGTGGTTGTCGGGTCCGGGGAGCAGCTAGGGAGTTAAGCGCTCAGCCCGGACCCGGCCCCCGGACTAGGCAGCTATACTGCGCAAACCCTAACGATTCGCCCACCCACGCGGATGGCCTCCTACTCAACTTGCATCAGCTGGGAAGGGAACGGCTGGGCAAGCGAGCACGCGCATCCGACCTCTCCGTCCAGCCACCCATCATAATCTTCCGGATGGAGGATCACGGGCATAGCCTTGGCGTGGATCGGCTTGACGAGCGGGTTTGGCTCACAGGTGAGGAAGGCGAAGGCCTTGCCGTCCTCGGTCGGCCGCCATACGCCGGCAAAGGCGAACAATGGCTCCGCGGCTAGGCTGAACCACCGCGCGAGCTTAGAGCCCTTCTCGCCTTCCCATTCGCAAAAGTCGGATACGGGTACGAGACAGCGCCGCTCGGGGTTGGCCAGGGCAGACCGCCAGAACGGGCTGGCCAAGTTGCGGACGTTGGTGACGGGTGCCCGGCCCTTGGCAGGCGGCGGGAAGCCCCAGGTCATCACGTCCAGCAGCCGGGCTCCCGCTTCCTTCCGGACAACATAGCCTAGGCGCTTGGGGAATAGCTCGGGTGGCGGCAAGGGCCCTGGCTCTGGCATGATTAGCGCCGGATCGACTCCGAACTGGATCGCGACCTCAGCCTGCTTGGCGCTCATCCGGTAACGGTTGCACATCAGGTGAAGCGCTCGCCGTCATCGTAGGCGGCAAGCCACTGACTGAGCTTTTCCACCACCTGCTCGGGCGGCCCAAGGTTGAACCCGTGCCGCTTCTCAGGCGTGTCGACGAACAGCCAGACCTCGCCGTCGGTGTTCGGCCCCTTGAAGGCGAAGGTGGCAGGGTCCGCTCGGGTGGGATCGTCGCTCATTCGGCACGATTAACTCACGTCGATGTCAAGCACTAGCGTTCTTGGTATGTTCTACCGCATGTGCCGACTCATGGTTGGCCAGCCAAAGCAACTTTCCGATCTGAGGAAGATTGAAGCCGACGTCCGGATCACATGCCGGCGGTGCGGCTTCGAGGACGATTGGACCCCCGACGCTCTGGCCAAACATCTGTTCGAGATCGGCGGAAGCACGGTCTGGACCGAAATCACCCGCCATCTGCACTGCCGACGGTTCGGCTGCGGATCGCGGGAGCTGCGGGTGCTTGCCGTGCCTTATGCTCGGCGGCCGGCCAACATACCGAGGCAAGTGGGCAAGCTGGACGCTCAATTGCTCGGCACCGCTATGAGGATCCTGGAACACGCGGTGGCGCATGCCCGCGGGCAATCGATCGCGACTCTGGAAGTGCGCCTAGCCCTTCTCGTCGTGCACCGGTACGCCCGCAACGGCGACGTCGTGCGCAGGTTCTGGACTCTTGCCAGCAAGCCCAATCGCAGCGTCAGTGAGGGCCTGACTGAGCCCCTCCGCTGCATCAGCAAGCGGCTTGAGCAGCTGGGATGGGTTGCGCCGCCTGTCCTGCTTGCGCGCACGCCGACCTGGCCGTGGCAAGGTCCCGTGCCGCCTGGCTGGAAGGCGCCGACCGGACGCGATCGAAGCGGGCAACCCATCGATCCAGACGCCCAGTAACTCAATCC
Organism: uncultured Sphingomonas sp.; assembly: GCF_902806285.1. Lineage (GTDB taxonomy): Bacteria > Pseudomonadota > Alphaproteobacteria > Sphingomonadales > Sphingomonadaceae > Sphingomicrobium. The sequence continues at coordinate 13,492 of NZ_CADCWA010000142.1, forward strand.
TGGTCTAACCGCTGATCCAATGTCCGCTTCCGACCCATTGCGGACATTCAGTCGTGCTGCTTCTGAGAGCGCAACGATCACCTATTCAAGCCGCATGCGGCTCAGACTAAGCATCTGACTAGCCGGACAGAGGCAAGCGCAGGCCTCGCTGCGCTGCGTGATCACTCCTCGGGAGCAGCTGCAAGTAGATCCATGAGGTTCCTAGCGGCGTCACGATCATCTTCGTCCTTGAAGGCTACGTCGAGGTCGGGAGCGTGCCCAAGCAGGTACAGGACCGACCAGAGCGCGAAGCGACGCTGACGATCCCTCTCCAAGCCCATGTCCACCTGAAGCCGATCCGTGCCAGCCTCCAGCACGGCGTGCGAGACCTCCGACAGGTCGGAAGTGCCGAAATAGCGCCACAGGAGGTCATCGAAGTTCATGCGCGGCTTCTAGCGC
>NZ_CADCWA010000143.1 GCF_902806285.1 uncultured Sphingomonas sp.
AGCGATCAATCGCGAACATAGGAATGGTGCCCAGGAGAGGACTCGAACCTCCACGCCCTTGCGAGCGCCAGCACCTGAAGCTGGTGCGTCTACCAATTCCGCCACCTGGGCACAGGAGCTTGCTTGTCAGCTGGTAGGCGGCGGCGCTTAGAGGGGCGCGGCTTGCCTTGTCAACGCTCCATGCGTGCGGCTACGGCGCTGCGCATGATCGACCCCAATGTGAACTGGCGCGAGCGGATGGTCGTGGTGCTGGGCGGCGGCGGCTTTGTCGGCCGCTATGTCTGCGAGCAGCTGTTCGCGACGGGCGTGCGCGTGCGGGTCGCCCAGCGCCACCCGCGGCAGGCCTACTTCCTCCAGCCGCTCGCCGCGGTGGGCCAGCTGGACGTCGTCCGGGCCGACATGTCCCGCCCGGACAGCCTTGGGCCGGTGATCGAAGGCGCATGGAGCGTCATCAACCTGGTCGGCGCGTTCGGGGGCGACCTCCTGCGCGTCCATGCCGAAGCGCCCGCCCGCGCGGCCGAACTCGCGGCGCAGGGCGGAGCGGAAAGCTTCGTCCATGTCTCGGCCATCGGCGCCGACCCGGCCAGCCCCTCCATCTACAGCTCCACCAAGGGCGAAGGCGAGCGGCGGGTGCGCGCGGCGTTCCCTGGCGCGACGGTGATCCGTCCCAGCCTGGTGTTCGGGCAGGAGGACCAGCTCACCAACCGGTTCGCCGGCATGGCCAGGCGCGCCTTCCTCCCCGTGCTGGCGCCCGGCACCCGCTTTCAGCCGGTATGGGCCGGCGACCTCGGCCGGGCCATCGCCGCCGCCGCCGCCGATCCGGAGGAGTATGGCGGCAAGACCTTCGAGATCGGCGGGCCGCAGGTGATGACCATGCGCGAGCTCAACCGGGAGATCGCGCAGCTTGCCGGCCAGGACCCGGAGATCGTGGACCTGCCCAACTTCGTCGGCGACCTGGTGAGCCGCGTGGGCTTCCTCCCCGGCGCGCCGCTGACCCGCGATCAATGGCTGATGCTGCAGCACGACAATGTCGCGAGCGGACCGGGGCTCGAGGCGTTCGGGATCGCGCCCACTCCGCTAGGCTCGATCGGTCAGGAATGGCTCGGCCGCTTCCGCAAGGGTGGGCGCTTCGCCAGCCGCAACGCCCAAGCGTCCGCGGGCTGAGGGCGCATGCCGATCCTCCTGCTGGTCGTCCTCCTCGGCATCGTCGAGGGGCTCACCGAATATCTTCCCGTCTCCTCCACCGGCCACCTCATCCTGGCGACCGAGCTGCTCGGCTTTCGCGCGGAGGACTGGGAGGCGTTCAACGTCGCCATCCAGCCGGGCGCGATCCTGGCCATCGTGGTGCTCTACTGGCGCACCTTCTGGGACGTGCTGACCGGTCTGTTCCGCCGCTCTCCCGATGCCTGGCGGTTCGTGCGCAACCTTCTTGTCGCCTGCGTCCCCGCGATCGTGCTGGGGCTGCTGATCGGCGACCTGATCGAAGCCATGCTGGGGAGCGCGGTGATCGTCGCCTGGGCGCTGATCGTCGGGGGAGTGGCGATCCTGGTCGTGGAGCGGCTGGTCAAGCCGAGGGACTGCGGCGGGGTCGCCAACCTGTCGCTGCGCCAGTCCGCCGGCGTCGGGATCGTCCAATGCCTGGCGATGATCCCGGGAGTGAGCCGCTCGGGCGCGACCATCCTCGGCGCGATGAGCCTCGGGGTCGACCGCAAGACCGCCGCGGAGTTCAGCTTCTTCCTGGCGATGCCGACCCTGGGCGGCGCCACCGCCTACTATCTCGCCAAGCACCACGAGCGCGTTTCGAGCGAGATGTACGGCAACATCCTGATCGGCTCGGCCGTGTCGTTCGTGGTGGCGCTGATCGTGGTCAAACTGTTCGTCGGCTTTGTCACGCGCTACGGTTTCGCGCCGTTCGGCTGGTACCGGATCATCGCGGGCGCCGCGGCGCTGGTCTGGCTGGGACTGCGCTAGATCGCGTTCATCCGGGCGCAAGATCATGTCGCTAACTTGTTAGCTTCTCTGCCGATTCGGGGAATGCCCTCATGCGCCTGCCGCTCGTCATCGCCGCCCTCGCCGCGACTGCCGCTTCGCCGGCGCTCGCTCAGCAGCAGCAGCAGCCCGTCGCGTCCCCGGCTCCGGCCGCGCCGCAGCTGCCGCCGGAGCTGACGGACCCGCGGACGCTGGACGCGCTCGGCAACGTCGCGGGCGTGCTCGCCCGGGCGCTGCTCACCCTGCCGGTGGGCGAAGTCGAAGCGGCGCTGGAGAACCGCCCCGTCACCGCGGAGGATCGGCGCAAGACGGTGGCGAGCGAGACGGGCATGAACCCGCGCGAACTCGACCGGGAGGTCGAGCGCGGCAAGGTGGCGGTGGCGCAAGGCGGCCAGGCGATGGTGCGGACGCTGCCCGTGATCACCCGGGCGCTCAACCAGGCGGGCGAGCAGATCGGGCGCGCGATCGCCAATCTGCCATCACCGACCTATCCGCGGCAATAGCGTCGTCCCGGCAGAGGC
>NZ_CADCWA010000144.1:0-280 GCF_902806285.1 uncultured Sphingomonas sp.
TTCCAGGGCACGCCGATCAGGAACATGAACGGCTGGAAGACATAGCCGACCAGCCGTTGGAAGGTCAGGCCCTCGATCCCGACCCAGCCACCAAGGCCTGAGAGCAGCCCGTTGGCGAGCGCCACCAGCGCCACGAACGCCAGCACCATGGCCCCGACCGCGACTGCCAGCTTCACGCCCGTCTGCGCTCCCTGGGCCGCGGCCATGATGATGTTGGCAGGTCGCTCGCCTTCCTCGAAGGTCTCCGCGATCTCGACCGTCTCGGCCGGCGGTCCTGCTG
>NZ_CADCWA010000144.1:294-2501 GCF_902806285.1 uncultured Sphingomonas sp.
TCCGCGCTCGGCGCCGCCTCCGGCTCGCGCGGGTCGGGCATCATGATCTTGGCCATCAGGATGCCGCCCGGCGCGGACATGAAAGCCGCCGCAAGGAGGAACGGCAGGTAGCGCTCGCCGAGTAGGCTGGCGTAGGCCGCTAGGATTGTGCCCGCGACCCCGGCCATGCCGACCACCATCAGGGTGAACAGCTTGGCCGGCGAAAGCGCCGCCAGGTAGGGCCGCACCACCAGGGGACTCTCCGACTGGCCGACGAAGATGTTGGCCGCGCTGCCCAGCGCCTCCACGCGGCCGACTCCCGTGATCCAGCCGATTGCGCCGCCGACCCAGCGGACGATCCGCTGCATGATGCCGAGATAGTAGAGGATGGAGACCAGCGCAGCGAAGAAGATGATCACCGGCAGGGCGCCGAGCGCGAAGGTGTTCCAAAGCGCCGGATTGGCCTCCTTGGGGCCGAACAGGAACGCGGTTCCCTGGCCGGCGTAGCCGAGCAGGTTGGAAACGCCCGTCGCCATGCCGTTGATCGCCGCGCGCCCCCAGCTCGTATACAGCACCAGAAAGGCGATCGCCGCCTGCAGGGCGAACGCCGCGCCGACCACCCGCGGTCGGATGGCGCGCCGGTCGCTCGACAGCAGAAAGGCGAGCAGCAGGATGGCGGCCACGCCGACCAGGCCGAACAGCTGATTCATGTGTGCGCGGTCCCCACCCCTTACCAGACCATGCCCTGCGTAGCGCGCGCGGCGGCGGCGTCCAGCCGGTCGAGCGCTTCGCTCGGCGAGTGCGCGAGCAGCAGCTGCTCGCGGCGTGCAGGCGACAGGAAGCCGGAAGCCGAGACATGGTCCATGAAGCGGTCCAGCCCGCTCCAGAAGCCGTTCACGTCCAGCAGGCAGAAGGGTTTTGCATGGTAGCCGAGCGCGTTCCAAGTCCAGGCCTCGAACAGCTCGTCGAGGGTGCCGATGCCGCCCGGCAGGGCCACGAAGGCGTCGCAGAGCTCGGTCATCCTGGCCTTGCGCTCGTGCATGCCGGCGACCTGATGGAGCTCCGTGCAGCCCGGGTGGGCGACCTCCTTATCGACCAACGCGGCCGGGATGACGCCGTATACGCGGCCGCCGCACTCCAGCACTGCGTCGGCCATGACCCCCATCAGCCCGAGGCGACCGCCGCCGTAGACCAGGTCGATGCCGCGCGCCGTCATCTCAGCGGCAAGCTCTCGCGCCACCTCGGCGAAAACGGGATCGGCGCCCATCGCCGAACCGCAATAAACGGCGAGGCGGCGGATCATAGCTTCACCAGCTCGCGCAGGTCGGCGACGGGCCGGGCGCCGAAGTGTCCGATCACCTCCGCGGCCGCGATCGCGCCGGTCAGCAGCTGACGATCAATCCCGTGCCCCGTGCAGCGGGCGGCGAGGAAGCCCGCCGCGAACAGGTCGCCGGCGCCCGTCGTATCCACCACCTTCTGCACCTGCACCGCAGGCACGTCCGTCCGAGCGCCGCCCTCGATGGCCAGCGCCCCGGCCGGCCCGCGGGTAATCACCAAGCTTGGCACCCTGGGCTGGAGCGCAGCAATCGCGCCGTCGAGATCGGACGTGCCCGTCAGCAGCACCGCCTCGTCCTCGTTGGCGAACAGCAGGTCGATCCCGCCGCCCTCGATCATCGCGTTCAGCCCTGCCCGCCGGCCGTCGAGCACCACGCTGTCCGACACGGTGAACGCGACCTGGTTGCCGGCGGCGCGCGCGATCTCAACCGCCCGCATCATCGCGCCCCGCGGCAGCTCCGGCCCGAACAGATAACCTTCAAGGTAGAGAATAGCGGCCGCTGCAATCAGCCCCTCTTCGAGCGACTCGGGCGCCAGCTTGTGCGAGGCGCCCGGACAGGTGTTCATTGTGCGCTGGGCGTCCGGAGTCACCAGGATGAGGCAGCGGCCGGTCGGCAGCTCGCTCTGCAGCGGCGCGGTGTCGAACTGCACGCCCAGCGCCCGGATATCGTGCGCGAAAATCCTCCCGAGCTGGTCGGCCGCGACCTGGCCCACGAACGCCGCTCGGCCGCCCATCGCCGCGACGCCGGCCATGGTGTTGGCCGCCGACCCGCCGCTGATCTCGCGCGCGGAACCCATGGCATCGTACAGCCGGTCCGCAGCTTCCGGCCCCAGCAGCTGCATGGAGCCTTTGGGCAGGCCGTGGCGCGCCAGAAACTCGTCTTCGCAGCTCG
>NZ_CADCWA010000145.1 GCF_902806285.1 uncultured Sphingomonas sp.
GGGCTCATCACCCCCATCGTCACCGACGCCGCGGCCAAGAGCATCTCGGCGATCAGCACCGCCATGACCGACCTCGCCGCCCGCGCCAAGGACGGCAAGCTGCAGCCCCACGAATATCAGGGCGGCACCGCGAGCATCAGCAACATGGGCATGTTCGGCATCACCCAGTTCGACGCCGTCATCAACCCGCCCCAGGCGATGATCCTGGCGATCGGAGCGGGTGAGAAGCGCCCCTACGTCGACGGCGACCAGCTCACCGTCGCCACCGTGATGAGCGCCACCGGCAGCTTCGACCACCGCGCCATCGACGGCGCGGACGGCGCGCGGTTCATGAAGGCGTTCAAGGCGCTCGTGGAGAACCCGCTGGGGCTGGTGGCTTGAAGCGCTTCTGGACGGAGAGACGCCTTTTTAGGATGTTGATTGTGACTGGGGCGAGCTCTGTCGCTGGCCTCGTTGCACTGTCCGTTTACGGGGTCGTTATAGGTACTGGAGCCTACGCGGTCGTCTTTGGGATGATCATATTTGGGTGGGTTCCCCTGATCGTTAGTGTCGCCATCATTGGTCCGGCGGTGTTTTTGCTAGAACTAGCTACGCTTCGCTTGTCCCCAAGCCGCTCGTGGGCTTGGTTGGTTGTCGCAAGCGCTATCGCGGCAGTTCCGACGTGGCGCTTTGTAGCCGTTAGTCAGCCCGGCACCGACTTCGCGGGCATGGCGCTCGTCCTTGTTGTTTACGGTCTCGCCTCAGCCAGCTCTTGGTGGTGGCTTCTGCCTGAACGTGCGTGTGTCGATCGAGATGCCTGACCGCACCCCGCTCATCCGCACCACCGCCATGCCGGCCGACACCAACCCCTATGGCGGCGTGTTCGGCGGGTGGCTGATGGGGCAGATGGGCCTCGCCTGCGGCTCCTTCGCCTCGCGCCACAGCCGCGGCAAGGCGATCCTGGTGGCGGCGGACGAGCTGCGCTTTCCCGGCGCGATGGCGGTCGGCGACGAGCTCAGCGTCTACGTCGACCTCCTCCGCCAAGGCCGCACCTCGCTCCGCCTCAAGGCGGACGCGGTCGGGCGGGCGCGGGACGGGGAGGCGGAAACGCTGGTCGCGAGCGGTGAGTTCACCTTTGTGGCATTGGACGCTGATGGACGGCCACGAGCAATCGGCTAGCCCCTCTCCCTTCACGGGAGAGGGAGGGGCCCGCCCGGCAGAGCCGGGTGGGAGGGTGAGGAACTGCGAAGAGCCCACCGATGCCCTGCTCCGCGCACAAAAGATGCGGCGCAATCCGACGCCGGCGGAAAGACGCCTCTGGTCCATGGTACGCGATCGCCGCATGCCCGCTTACAAGTTCCGCCGCCAGGTCGCGATCCGCCCCTACATCGTCGACTTCTGCTGCTTCGAACGGCGCTTGATCATCGAAGCGGACGGCAGCCAGCATGTCGGAAGTGAGTACGACCGGCGGCGCGACGCTTTCCTGAAGCGGGAAGGCTTCACAGTGTTCCGTTTCTGGAACAATGACATTCTTGATAACCCTTCCGGCGTGTTCGAGATGATCTACGCTGCACTTGCATCCCCTCACCCTCCCCCCGCTACGCGGCGGGCCCCTCCCTCTCCCGCAAGGGGAGAGGGGCGAAGGAATGGAAATGGCTGACCAATATGACGTGATCGTGCTCGGCTCGGGACCCGGCGGCTATGTCGCGGCGATCCGCTGCGCGCAGCTCGGGCTCAAGACCGCGATCGTGGAGCGCGAGAACCTCGGCGGTATCTGCCTCAACTGGGGCTGCATCCCGACCAAGGCGCTGCTCCGCTCGGGCGAGGTCTACCACCAGATGAAGCATGCGGAGAGCTACGGCCTGTCCGCCGGCCAGGTCGGCTTCGACCTCGCCAAGGTCGTCGCCCGCAGCCGCGCCGTCGCCAAGCAGCTCAATCGCGGCGTCGCGGGGCTGATGAAGAAGAACAAGATTGCGGTCCACATGGGCACCGGCAAGCTCACCGCGCCGGGCAAGCTGCAGGTCGCGCTCAACGATGGCGGCACCGCCGACCTCGAAGCCAAGCACATCATGATCGCCACGGGCGCCCGTGCCCGCGAGCTGCCGTTCGCCAAGTCCGACGGCAAGCGCCTGTGGACCTACCGCCACGCGATGGTGCCCGAGGAGATGCCGACCGACCTCCTCGTCATCGGCTCGGGCGCGATCGGGATCGAGTTCGCCAACTTCTACAACGACCTCGGCGCCAGGGTGACGGTGGTCGAGATGCTCGACCGCATCGTCCCGGCCGAGGACCTGGAGATCTCCGCCGCCCTCCAGAAAAGCCTGGAGAAGCAGGGCATGACTATCCTCACCTCTGCCGGCATCGAGAGCCTGAAGGACGACGGCGCGGGCGTCGCGGCCAAGATCAAGGCCGCGGACGGCACCGTCACCGACCACCGCTTCAGCCACTGCATCGTCGCGGTCGGCATCGTCCACAACATCGAGGGCATCGGTCTCGAGGAACTCGGCGTAATCGTGGAGAAAGGCCGCATCACCATCGATCCCTACGGCCGCACCAACGTGCCCGGCGTGTGGGCGATCGGCGACGTCACCGGCGCCCCCTGGCTCGCCCACAAGGCCAGCCACGAGGGCGTCGTCGCCGCCGAGAGCATCGCCAAGGAGCTCGGCAACAACGAAGTGCACCCGCACACCTTCGAGGCCAGCAACATCCCGGGCTGCACCTACTGCCACCCCCAGGTCGCCTCGGTCGGCCTGTCAGAGGCGAAAGCGAAAGAAGCCGGCTACGAGGTCCGGGTCGGCAAGTTCCCGGCGATCGGCAACGGCAAGGCCATCGCGCTCGGGGAGACCGAAGGCTTCATCAAGACGGTGTTCGACGCCAAGACGGGCGAGCTGTTGGGCGCGCACATGATCGGCGCGGAGGTGACCGAGCTGATCCAGGGCTACACCATCGGCAAGACCGCGGAGCTGGTGGAGGACGACTTCATGGCCAGCATCTACCCGCACCCGACCCTGTCCGAGATGATGCACGAAAGCGTGCTCGCCGCCTACGACCGCGTGCTGCACATCTGACCTCTCCCATCTAGGGAGAGGGAGGGAGCAGCCGCAGGTTGCGGAACGGAGAGGGCGACTCCGCATTCCCCTAGCCAACGGCGAACGCCCTGCTACGCTCACCCGGCAACCAACCTGCCGGGAACCCTGCATGACCGCTCCGCGCCGTTCGTCCGTCCGCCACCTGCTGCTCGGAACCGCGGGGCTGTTGCTCGCGGCAGGAACGGCAGCGCAGCAAGCGCCGATCCTCCAGCCCGGCGCGCCCGGCCAGCCCTCCCGCCCGCTGTCGCCGACGGAGGCGGTGCAGATCGCCGACAACCGCTACTCGCCCGACGACGTCCGCTTTATGCAGGACATGATCGTGCACCACGCTCAGGCGGTGGAGATGACCGGGCTGGTCAAGGGCCGCACCCCGCGCAAGGAAGTGAACGACGTCGCCGGGCGGATCGACGCCTCGCAGGCCGACGAGATGCGCTTCATGCGCACCTGGCTGCGCGAGCGGAACCAGCCGCTCGCGGCGGCGCAGATGATGCACGGCGCGGGCCACGCCCACCACGGTGGCGGGCAGGACCACCACGCCCGCATGGGCATGGCCACGCCGGAACAGCTGACGGCGCTGCGGGCGGCGAGCGGACCCGCCTTCGACCGCCAGTTCCTCCAGCGCATGATCACCCATCACGAGGGTGCGGTCACCATGGCCAAGGAGCTGCTCGACAAGCCCGGCTCGGCCCACGACCCGGTACTGTACGCCTTCGTCGACGAGGTGATTAACGAGCAGGGCGAGGAGATCAAGCGCATGGAGCGCCTGCTGGTCGGCCTCGTCGAGGACCCGCGCTCCGGCCTACAGGCTGGCTTCCGCAACGCCGGCCAGTCGGCGCGCCACATGGCCCTGGTCGCCAGCCTGCCCAAGCCGACCGGCTTCTTCGATCCCGGCAACCCGGGCGGACTGCCGCTGCCTAAGCCGGCCAAGGAAGAGGAGGAAGGCCGCAAATCGGGCCAGCCGGCCAAGCCCGACGAGCCGGAGGTGAGCGACCGCGGGCCGTTCCTCGACTTCGCCAACACCGACATGGCCTTCGCCGGCGACCTGCTGGCGGCCGGCAACTACCACGGCTTCAACCTCTACCGCGTGGGGCAGAGCGCGCCGCCGCAGCTGCTCAGCTCGGTCATCTGCCCGGGCGGGCAGGGCGACATGAGCATCGTCGGCAACCTCCTCATCATGTCGGTGGAGCAGCGCCGCGGTCGGGTCGACTGCGGCCGCCAGGGCGTAGCCGAGGACGTCAGCGCCGAGCGCTTCCGGGGCCTGCGCATCTTCAATATCGCCGATCCCGCGCGGCCGGTGCAGGTCGGCCAGGTGCAGACCTGCCGCGGCTCCCACACCCATTCGGTCGTGTCCGGGCCCGGCCGCGACGGCAAGATCATCGTCTACGTCTCCGGCACCTCGTCGGTCCGCAAGGAGGAGGAACTCAAGGGCTGCGTCGGTGACGTTCCGGGCGACCGCCGCACCGCCCTGTTCCGCATCGACGTGGTCGAGATCCCGGTCGCCGACCCGTCGCGCTCGCGCATCGTCGACAGCCCGGCGGTGTTCGCGGACCAGCGCACCGGGACGCTCGCCGGCCTGTGGCGCGGCGGCGACCATGGCGACGGCACCCAGACCACCAGCCGCACCGACCAGTGCCACGACATCACCGTCTTTCCGACCGCCAAGCTGGCGGCGGGCGCCTGCTCGGGCAACGGCATCATCTTCGACATCGCCGATCCGCGAAAGCCGCGGCGGATCGACGCGGTGGTCGATCCGACCTTCGCCTACTGGCACTCGGCCACCTTCAACAACGACGGCACCAAGGTGCTGTTCACCGACGAATGGGGCGGCGGATCGCGGCCGCGCTGCCGGGCGCAGGACCCGCGCAACTGGGGTGCCAACGCCGTCTACGACATCGCCGGCGGCAAGCTGAAGTTCCGCAGCCACTACAAGCTGCCCGCGATCCAGACCGAGCAGGAGAATTGCGTCGCGCACAACGGCTCCATCGTGCCCGTGCCCGGCCGCGACATCTTCCTCCAGGCCTGGTACCAGGGCGGCATCTCGGTCATCGACTTCACCGACTCCGCCAACCCGCGGGAGATCGCCTACTTCGACCGCGGCCCGGTCGATCCCAAGCATCTGGTGATGGGGGGCTACTGGTCGGCCTACTGGTACGGCGGCCGGGTTTACGGGACGGAGATCGCGCGCGGCCTCGACGTGCTGGCGCTGCAGCCCAGCCCGGAGCTGACCGTTAACGAGATCGCGGCGGCAACGCTGGCGCAGCATCCCGACGACCGGTTCAACCCGCAGCAGCAGCAGCCGGTGCGCTGGCCCGCCCACCCGGTGGTGGCGCTCGCCTATCTCGACCAGCTCGAGCGCAGCAGGAGCCTTGCCCCCGGCCAGACGGCCGAGCTGCGGGCGGCGCTGGCCCAGGCTGCGCCGATGATCGCCGCGCGCCGCACCGACCGCCAGCTTGCTGCTCGGCTACAGGCGGCCGCGGGCGGGCTGACGTTGGCCGCGGCGGACCCGGCGGCAGGCAAGCGGCTGGCCGCGCTGCGCACCACGCTCGGCGCACTCGCCGGCACGCTGCGCTGATCCGCCTCGCGGCGGGGCGGCACAGGTGAAAAATCCTGTCCTACAGCCGCTTGGCTGTGCCATGGCTTGGCACGGCCAGGGAGCAGGCGAGCAGATGAAGGTCACGAAGGTCACAGGGTCCGCAGCCGATCGCCCGGAAACGGCGGATTTCCGGCAGGCGAGAACGCGTGTTTTCGGTCAACGGAGTCAAGTTGGCCGGCTGATCCTTGCGGTCGCCGCGGCCATCTCCTTCGCTTCGCCTGCCGCCGCCGAGAAGGTGGTGGTCACCGCCGACCGCATGATCGACGTGCTTACCGGCAGGGTGGTGGAGCGCCCCGCGGTGTTCATCGGCGACGACGGGCGGATCACAGCGGTGGCCGACGCCCGCACGGCCCGGTGGAACGCCGATGTCCGCCACATCGACCTTTCCGGCCGAACCCTGCTGCCCGGCTTCATCGACATGCATGTCCATCTCGACAGCCCGGCCGACATCGGCGGCTACCGCGACCTCGAGTTCACCGACAGCTTCTTCGGCATGACCGCCACCGGCGCGGCGCGCGACATGCTGGGCGCCGGCTTCACTACCGTCCGCAACGTCGGCTCGCAGAACCGCAACGACGTCGGCCTCAAGCAGGCGATCGACAACGGCTATGCGGTCGGCCCGCGCATCGTGCCGGCCGGCTACTCGATCGGCGCCACCGGCGGGCATTGCGATTCCACCTTCCTTCCGCCCAGCCTGGAGACCGAGCAGGAAGGGGTGGCCGACGGCCCCGAAGCGCTCCGCCATCAGGTCCGCCGCCAGCGCAAATATGGCGCGGAGGTGATCAAGATCTGCGCCACCGGCGGCGTCTTCTCCCGCAATACGGAGCCGGGGCAGCAGCAGCTGTCCGAGGCCGAGCTCAAGGCGATCGCCGACGAGGCGCACCAATGGGGCCTGCGCGTCGCCGCCCACGCCCACGGCGCCGACGGCATCAAGGCCGCGATCCGCGCGGGCATCGATACGATCGAACATGCCAGCCTGGTCGACGAGGAAGGCATCCGCCTCGCCGCCCGCCGCCAGCGGCCGGTCTGGTTCTCCATGGACATCTTCAACACCGACTACACCCAGGCCGAGGGCGCCAAGAACGGCGTGCTGCCCGACAACCTCCGCAAGGACCGGGAGGTGGCACAGATCCAGCGCGACAACTTCCGCCGCGCGCATCGGGCAGGGGTGAAGATGGTGTTCGGCTCTGACGCTGGCGTCATGCCGCACGGCACCGCCGCCGGTCAGTTCCGGACCATGGTCGACTATGGCATGACCCCGCTGGAGGCGATCCAGGCCGCCACCCGCAACGCCGCCCAGGCGCTCGGGCGCGAGCGGGATGTCGGCGCCATCGCGGTCGGCCGCTTCGGCGACCTGGTCGCGGTGCGGGGCGATCCGCTCCGCGACGTCACGGTACTCACCCGGACCGAGGCGGTGATCAAGGGCGGTCGACTGGTGAAGCCTGCGCCGCCGGGCGGAACGGCCGCCGCGCGCTAGGGTTGTGCTTCCAGGCCGGCTGAACGGCGTGTGGAGGACCAATGACCGGCAAGATGACTCTGGCTGCGGTGACGGCCCTGGCGCTCGGCGCCGTGGCCTGCAAGCAGGAGGGGACCACCGTTTCGAACAATGTCTCGGGCTCAACCGACCAGACGGACGAGCCGGGCGTCGCCAACCTCGGCGCGAACGCTGCCGCACCGGGCGGCATGCAGATGAACCCGCAGCAGTTCGCCGAGACCGCGGCGGGCAGCGACCTGTTCGAGATCGCCACCGGCAAGCTGGCGCAGCAGAAGGGCTCGTCGGCCGCGGTGAAGAGCTTTGGCGGCATGCTGGTGGACGAGCACACCAAGTCGTCGAACGAGCTCAAGGCCGCAGCCGCCAAGGTGCCCGGCGTCGCCTTGCCCGTGGTCCCGCCGCCCCAGCTCCAGGCGCGGATCGATGCGCTCAACGGGCTTAGCGGCGAAGCGTTCGACCGCCAGTTCATCGCCGACCAGACCGCCAGCCACCAGCAGACCCTGACGGCGCTCAACGCCTATGCGGCGACCGGCACCGCCCAGCCGCTCAAGGAACATGCGGCCCGCGCGACCGGGGTGGTGCAGAAGCACCTCAACGAACTCAACCAGCTGCAGCAATAGGAGGACGGGATGGCCGCCGAGACCCTTGACCGCGACGAGACCGTTCGCGAGTTCCACGACGCGGTGAACATGACCGCTTCCGAGCTGGGCAAGTGGCTGGATACCGAGGACAGCCAGGCGGTCGGCTGGAAGGGCGAGGACGGCCACGGCGAGGGCGAAAGCGTCGGCCACGCCAGCGGCCGCCGCATCGTCGAGCTGCTCGGCAAGAAGAAGTCCGACCTCGACGAGGATGACCTGGCGCACATGCGCAAGGTCGTCGGCTACGTCCACCGCCACATGGCGCAGGGACCCGGCAGCGACGTCGAGCATTCCCGCTGGCGCTACAGCCTGATGAACTGGGGCCACGACCCCGTGAAGAAAGGATCGGCCAAGTGAAACGCGGCTATTGCGCAGACATCGAAGAAGCGACCATCGCCAACAACGACTTCCGCCGAGTGCTCTATACCGGCCAGAACCTCCAGCTGGTGGTGATGAGCCTGGCGCCGGGGGAGGAGATCGGCGAGGAGGTCCACGAGGACCGCGACCAGTTCTTCCGCTTCGAGGAAGGCGAGGGCGTGGTGGTGATCGACGGCAAGGAGAACAAGGTCGAAGACGACTTCGCGGTGATCGTCCCCGCGGGCGCCCGCCACAACGTCAGGAACACCAGCGACGAACCGCTGCAATTCTACACGCTCTACGGCCCGCCCGAGCACAAGGACAAGACGGTGCACAAGGACAAGGCGCAGGCCGAGCGCGACCACGACAACGATGAGTGGGACGGCAAGACTACGGAGTAGCTTGTTCCGCCGCCGCTCGGCCCTAAGCTGCCACCGCAAGAAGGAGACGGGTATGCGGTGGCGTGTGGCGGTGGTGATGGGGGCGGCACTCGGCACGGCGGTTCCGGCGAGCGCTGCGCCCACCTACATCCATGCCGGCCGGCTCATCGCGGTTCCGGGCAAGCCGGTGCGGGGGCCGTCCACCATCACCGTCGACGGCGGCCGGATCTTGTCGGTGCAGGACGGCTTCGTCGCTCCTGCAGGGGCCGCGGTTATCGAGCTACGCGACCGCACCGTGCTGCCGGGGTTGATCGACTCCCACGTGCACCTGGACTCCGACCGCGGCGGTGAGGCCGGGCTACTGGCCTGGGTGCGCGAGGAGCCGCGGATGAACGCGCTGGAGGCGCAGTGGAACGGGATGAAGACCCTTCGGGCCGGCTTCACCACGGTCCGCAACCTCGGCGACGAAGGCTCCACCCTGGCGCTGCGGGAGGCGATCAAGCGCGGCTGGGTGCAGGGGCCGCGGATCGTGGACGCGGCGAAATCCATTTCCAGCACGGGCGGGCACATGGACGGGCGTGGAGCCCTGAACGACGAACTCGTCGCCCACCTGCCGGACCCCGAGAACCTCTGCGACAGTGCGGAAAGCTGCCGCCGGGTGGTCCGCCGCCAGATCGACCGCGGTGCGGACGTCATCAAGTTCGCGACCACCGGCGGGGTGAACAGCGGCACCGGGCTGGGCACGCGCATGCTCGCCGAGGAGGCCAAGGCACTGGTCGAGACCGCGCATGCCTACGGCCGCAAGGTGGCGGTGCATGCCCATGGCGCCGACGGCATCAAGCTGGCGCTGCGCTCGGGCGCGGACTCGATCGAGCACGGGACGGTGATGGACGATGAGGTGATCCGCCTCTTCAAGCAGTCGGGTGCCTATTATGTGCCGACGCTGTCGACCGTGAACGGCTACCTCGAGCGCATCGCGGCGGACCCAAACGCCTATGCGCCCGAAGTCCGCAAGCAGGTCGACTGGCGCATCGGGGTCACCGGCCAGTCGTTGCGCAAGGCCTACCCCGCCGGCGTCAAGATTGCCTTCGGGACCGACGCCGGTGTCTCCAAGCACGGCCGCAACGCCGACGAGTTCGAACTGATGGTGAAGCATGGCATGCCACCCGCGGAGGCGATCAAGGCCGCAACGGTGAACGCGGCCGACCTGCTCGGACTGAGCGCGGAGATTGGCACGGTCGAGCCGGGCAAAAGCGCGGACCTCATCGCCGTCGCGGGCGATCCGCTGAAGGACGTCTCGGTGCTCAAGCGGGTCGGCTTCGTCATGGCCCGCGGCGAGGTGATCACGCGGCCCTGACCGGTTGACCGCCCGGAGGCTCCCCTGTATTGGCCCGCTCGTCCGGCATTGGTGAACCAACACTCCGCCGGGCAAGAGCTGAACATTGCTCAACATGCGTGAAGGCCGGGCGGCTCCGAAGCCGCCGGGGTTTCACGCGTTTTGTGTTGAGCAGAGTAACCGCCGGGGCTGCCGGCAAGAAAAGGTGAAGAGGCTTCATGCCAACGATCAACCAGCTGATCCGCAAGGGTCGCGAACCGCAGAAGGCCAAGTCCAAGGTCCCTGCGATGGAGCAGAACCCGCAAAAGCGCGGCGTCTGCACCCGGGTCTATACGACGACCCCCAAGAAGCCGAACTCGGCGCTGCGCAAGGTGGCCAAGGTCCGCCTGACCAACCAGCGCGAGGTGATCAGCTACATCCCGGGCGAGGGCCACAACCTCCAGGAGCACAGCGTTGTGCTGATTCGGGGCGGCCGTGTGCGCGACCTGCCGGGCGTGCGCTACCACGTGCTGCGCGGCGTGCTCGACACGCAGGGCGTAAAGGACCGGCGTCAGAGCCGCTCCAAGTACGGCGCGAAGCGTCCGAAGTAAGCTGGTTCAGGCTGCGCCGCTCCGGCTGGCGCGCCGATCGTTATAAAGGAACTTTCAGATGTCCCGTCGTCGTCGCCCCGAGAAGCGCGAAATCCTGCCCGATCCGAAGTTCGGGGATCTCACCCTGTCCAAGTTCATGAATTCGGTCATGCTGGACGGCAAGAAGTCGGTTGCCGAGCTGATCGTCTATGGCGCGCTCGAGAATGTCGAGACGCGCCTCAAGAAGGACCCCCTGCAGGTCTTCCACGACGCGCTCAACAATGTGAAGCCGGGGATCGAGGTCCGCAGCCGCCGCGTCGGCGGTGCCACCTACCAGGTGCCGGTCGAGGTTCGCGACGTCCGCGCCCAGGCCCTGGCCATCCGTTGGCTGATCACCGCCGCCCGTTCGCGGTCGGAGAAGACTATGTCGGGCCGCCTGTCGGGCGAGTTGATGGACGCCTCGCAGAACCGCGGCAACGCGGTCAAGAAGCGTGAGGACACCCACCGGATGGCCGAAGCGAACCGCGCCTTCAGCCACTACCGCTGGTAGAACGAACACCTATATTGTTTGGGCGTTGGTCCGAGGCCGGCTCCCCGCATCATCAAGGAATTGACGAACATGGCCCGCAGCCATCCGCTCGAGCGTTATCGCAATATCGGCATCATGGCGCACATCGACGCCGGCAAGACGACGACGACCGAGCGCATCCTTTATTATACCGGCAAGTCCTACAAGATCGGCGAGGTCCATGAGGGCACCGCGACCATGGACTGGATGGAGCAGGAGCAGGAGCGCGGGATCACGATCACGTCGGCCGCGACGACCTGCTTCTGGCGGGCCGCCGAGGGCAAGGGCGAAGAGCACCGCATCAACATCATCGACACGCCGGGCCACGTCGACTTCACCATCGAGGTCGAGCGTTCGCTGCGCGTGCTCGACGGCGCGGTAGCCTGCTTCGACGGCGTCGCGGGCGTCGAGCCGCAGTCGGAGACTGTGTGGCGCCAGGCGGAGAAGTACAAGGTTCCGCGGATGTGCTTCGTCAACAAGCTCGACCGCACGGGTGCGAGCTTCGAGCGCTGCGTCGACATGATCAAGGACCGGCTGGGCGCACGTCCCGCGGTGCTGTATCTGCCGATCGGGATCGAGGGCAGCTTCAAGGGCCTGGTCGACCTGGTCGAGAACCGTGCCATTGTCTGGCTCGAGGAGAGCCTGGGCGCGAAGTTCGAGTACCAGGACATTCCAGCCGACCTGGCCGACGCCGCCGCTGCCGCACGCCAGGAGCTGATCGAGATCGCCGTCGAGCAGGACGATGACGTCATGGAGGCCTACCTCGGCGGCGAGGAGCCGGACACGGCCACGCTCAAGGCGCTGATCCGCAAGGGCACGCTCAACTTCTCGTTCGTGCCGGTGCTGTGCGGTTCGGCGTTCAAGAACAAGGGCGTGCAGCCGCTGCTCGACGCGGTGGTCGACTACCTGCCGAGCCCGCTGGACATTCCGCCGGTCGAAGGCCTGAAGCTCGACGGCGAGACGACCGACACCCGGGCTCCGTCCGACGAGGCACCGTTTTCGGCGCTGGCATTCAAGATCATGAACGATCCGTTCGTCGGCACCCTGACCTTTGCCCGCATCTATTCGGGCAAGCTCGAGACCGCGAGCCAGGTGCATAACTCCGTTAAGGACAAGAAGGAAAAGGTCGGGCGCATGCTGCTGATGCACGCGAACGACCGCGAGGACATCCAGGTGGCCTATGCCGGCGACATCGTCGCACTGGCCGGGCTCAAGGACACCACCACCGGCGATACCTTGTCGGCTTCCAACGCGCCGATCATCTTGGAGCGGATGGAGTTCCCGGACCCCGTCATCGAGGTCGCGGTGGAGCCGAAGACCAAGGCCGATCAGGAGAAGATGGGCGTCGCGCTCAACCGGCTCGCCCGCGAGGACCCGTCCTTCCGCGTCACCTCCGATCATGAGTCCGGCCAGACCATCATCAAGGGGATGGGCGAGCTCCACCTCGAGATCCTGGTCGACCGCATGAAGCGCGAGTTCAAGGTCGAGGCCAACGTCGGTGCGCCGCAAGTCGCCTATCGCGAGTATCTCGCGAAGCCGGTCGAGCTCACCTACACCCACAAGAAGCAGTCGGGCGGCTCGGGTCAGTTTGCGGAGATCCGCATCGGCGTTACGCCGGGCGAGCGCGGCTCGGGCTTCGTATTCAATGACCAGATCAAGGGCGGCAACGTCCCCAAGGAGTACATCCCGTCGGTCGAGAAGGGTATGCGCGAGACCGCCGAAACGGGCTCGCTGATCGGCTTCCCCATCATCGACTTCGAGGTGCAGCTGACCGACGGCAAGTACCACGACGTGGACTCCTCCGCGCTGGCCTTCGAGATCTGCGCCCGCGGTGCGATGCGCGAAGCGGCGCAGAAGGCTGGCATCAAGTTGCTGGAGCCGATCATGCGGGTCGAGGTGGTGACTCCGGAGGATTACCTGGGCGACGTGATCGGCGACCTCAACAGCCGCCGCGGCCAGATCCAGGGCACCGACACGCGCGGCAATGCCCAGGCGGTGGAGGCGATGGTGCCGCTGGCCAACATGTTCGGCTACGTGAACCAGCTACGTTCGTTCACCCAGGGTCGGGCGCAATACACCATGCAGTTCTCGCACTATGACGAGGTTCCGCAGAACGTCGCGGACGAGGTCAAGGCGAAGCTGGCGTAATCGATTTTTTGAGGCTAAGGGCGCGCACGCGTTGGGCGGGCCGCCCACATCCAACACCTAGAAGAGGCGTACAATGGCGAAGGCGAAATTCGAGCGGAACAAGCCGCACTGCAACATCGGCACCATCGGTCACGTCGACCATGGCAAGACGTCGCTGACCGCGGCGATCACCAAGGTGC
>NZ_CADCWA010000146.1 GCF_902806285.1 uncultured Sphingomonas sp.
AAGACAGGTTGATCACCGCGCCGCGGCGCTCGATCAGCCGCGGCCGGACCGCGCGGGTGAGGGCGACGAGGCCAGTGATGTTGGTCGCGACCACCTGGTCGAGCTGTTCCCACTCCTGCTCGTGCAGCGGCTCGGCGGGCGGGGCGAGGCCGGCATTGTTGAGCAGCAGGTCGAGCCCGCCCCACTCGCCGGCCAGCTCGCCCATTCGGCCGAGCGCGTCCACGTCGCGCATGTCGAGTTCGAGCGGGAGAAAGGCGTCCCCGAGTTCCTCGGCCAGCGCGCGGAGCCGGTCGCCGCGGCGGCCGGTGCCGATCACCCGCCAGCCGTTGCGCGCGAACAGCCGGGCGCTGGCGGCGCCGATGCCCGCGGTCGCACCAGTGATGAGCACGGTCCTGGTCATGCGGCCTCCGCCAGCCGGTCGAGGATCCAGCCGGTCGCGGTGGGCCAGTCGTCGATTCGCGCGTGGGCGTGCTCGGCGGTTTGCGTCACGGCCGCGAGGCGCGGCTCGGCGACCATGTGCAGCCGGATGGTCTCGGGCGAATACTTGGCGACCGACGCGTGGTGCACGGCAAGATCGTCCACGAACAGGCTGCGGGTGGCGGCGTGCCGCTCGACCAGCTTCAGCAACGGAGCACCCTTGCCGCCCTGGTTGCAGACCACCTCATGGCGGATACCGTGGCCGGCGAGCTGGTCCACCCGCCACGGGTGCGCTTCGTCGACCAGATTGGTGAGAATCACGATGTCCGCCACTTCGCCGATCCGCCCCAGCGCTTCCAGCGCGCCGGGAACCAGCGTCTGCCGATGCATCTCGCCCCGGAAGAAGCTGTGCAGCAGCGGCCAGACCTCTTCGGAGGGCACCCGCTCGCCGGTATCCTTGCGTGTCATGCACAGGCCAAAATCGCCGTCCTCGGGCCGAAAGCTGATGCCGTGCGCTTCGTCGAGCCATTCGGCGAAGTGCGAGACCATGTGGAGCAGGACTTCGTCGCAGTCGGTGACCAGCAGGGGACGGTTCATGCCTCGAGAGCGCTCCGGGCAGCGACCAGTTCCTCCGGCTTGCGGCCGAGCTCCCCGGCGACCGCCAGCAGGTCGGGTTCGTGCGCTTCGAGGAAGCGGAGCACGGCGCTGAGCAGCTGCGGATCATCGGCGCGCTCGCGCAGGTCGGACGGCGAGATGCCGCTGAGATCCAGCAGCCGTTCCGCCCGGCGGTCGTCCTGAATCGTGACGGCGAGCGCCTGCAGTGCAACCGTCATGGGGTCGTCATTGTTTAGGACGGACTTGATCATCGCCTATAAGGGGGTGACGCTCGGGAGCTAAGAAGTGGCCAGGATTCTGGTTGTCGAGGACAACGCCCTCAACATCAAGCTGTTCTGCGACTTGCTCGCGGCGCACGGGCATGAGCCGCATGCGGTGACCGACAGCCGCGAGGCGCTGGAGCGGGCGCAGGCGGCCGGGCCGGACCTGATCATCACGGACATCCAGCTGCCGCACATCAGCGGCATGGAGCTGATCCGGCAGTTCCGCGAGGACGAGACGCTTCGGGAGGTGCCGATCATGGCGGTGACGGCTTACGCCGCGGCAGGCGACGAGGAACGCATCCGCGATGCCGGCGCCCAGGCCTATGTGTCCAAGCCGATCTCGGTCGGCCGGTTCGTGGACGAGGTGACCGCGCTGCTCGAACGGCCGGAGGCGGTGGCGGGGTGAAACGGTGTGCCCCGGCGCAGGCCGGGGTCCAGCCCAAACAAGAAAGGGGCGCAACAGCGCCCCTGATCCGCTGCCGCGGACGATCTTGCTGGATCCCGGATCGGCGTCCGGGATGACGACCTTAGAGGGTCGTCACTTGATCTTCGCTTCCTTGAACTCGACGTGCTTGCGCACGACCGGGTCGTACTTGCGGAAGCTCATCTTCTCCGTCTGGTTGCGCGGATTCTTCTTGGTCACGTAGTAGAAGCCGGTGTCGGCCGTGCTGACGAGCTTGATCTTGACGGTTGCCGGCTTGGCCATCGGTCGGGTCCCAGGTGCGCTTGAAAAACAAAGAGCGGCACTGTCGCCGCTCGGTCGCGCAGCCCATGCCGCCGCCGCTGCCCCTTGTCAAGAAAGCGGGGCACCGTCACGCCCGCGTCACCGGTCCTTAGTCACTCCTTAACCGGCGCAGGCGACTCTGTTCCGGGCAAACGGAAGGTGGGCAATGGCCGACTCGCTCGACACTCTGCATCACGACCTCCGCACCAGGATCGCGGACGTGCACCGGCGCGCCGAGCGCCTGTCGCCGCTGGACATCTATCGGCGCATGGACGAGATCCGTGAACTCGCGGGGCAGGGCGGGCTGGCGGCGCTCGAAGGCCTGGCCTCCCGCTCCGCCCAGCTGGCGCTGCTGCCCGGCTGCCGGGTCGCCGTGCGGCATTGTTTAAGCCACATGGACGAGGCGCTCGGCAGCAGCTCGCCCGCCGACCGCCAGACCATCCTCGCCGCCGTTGCCATCCGGCTGCACTGATACGGAAACGGAACGGCCGCTCCGTGCATTGAGCGGCCATGCGGGCCTTTTCCCAGCTCCTCGACGCGCTGGTCTATACCCGCTCGCGCAACGGCAAGCTCAAGCTGATCGGCGATTACCTCCGCCGCACCCCCGATCCCGACCGCGGGGTAGCGCTGGCGGCGCTCACGGGAACGCTGGACATCCCGGCGGTGAAAAGCGCGGTGATCCGCGGACTGGCGGAGGAGCGGGTCGACCCGCTGCTGCTGGGCATGAGCCACAACTATGTCGGCGACCTGGCGGAAACGGTGGCGCTGCTGTGGCCGGTGCCCGCGGGCAACGATCCGGAGCTGGACGACGGCACGGTGCGCATCGCCGACGCGGTCGAGCGGCTGCGCTCGGCTTCGCGCTCCGAGGCGCCGGGCGTGCTCGCGTCCATGCTCGACCACCTCGACGCGTCCGGCCGCTTTGCGCTGCTGAAGCTGGCCACGGGCGAGCTGCGGGTCGGGGTCAATGCGCGCAACGCCAAGCAGGCCTTTGCCGACGCCTTCGGGGTCGATGTCGAGCAGGTGGAGGAGGTGTGGCACGGCATCGGCCCGCCCTACCTCGAGCTGTTCGCCTGGGGCGAGGGCCGGGGCGAGCAGCCGACCGCGCGCGATGTGCCGGTATTCCGCCCGTTCATGCTCGCCCACCCGCTGGAGCAGGGCAAGGTCGCGCTGGCCGACTATGCCGCGGAGTGGAAGTGGGACGGCATCCGGGTGCAGCTGGTCCATGCCGGCGGGCAGACCCGGCTCTACAGCCGCACGGGCGACGACGTCACCCGCAGCTTTCCGGAGATCGCGGACGCCTTTCGCACGCCCGGCGTGCTCGACGGCGAGCTGCTGGTGCAGGGCGCGGGGCAGGGCGGGGATGCGCATGGCGGTACGGCGGCGAGCTTCAACGCGCTGCAGCAGCGGCTCGGGCGCAAGGTGGTGTCGGCCAAGCACCAGGAGCAGTATCCGGCGTTCGTGCGGCTCTACGACATGCTGTTCGAGGGTGCGGAGGACCTGCGCGAGCTGCCGTGGGGAGTGCGGCGGGAGCGGCTGGAGGCGTTCATGCCCCGGCTCGACCCCGCGCGCTTCGACCTGTCGCAGCTGATCGAGGCCGACAGCTTCGAGGAGCTGGCCGAGATCCGCGCCGGGGCGCGCGACGCGTCGATCGAAGGCATGATGCTGAAGCGACGCGACTCGCCCTACGTGGCGGGGCGGCGCGTCGGCCTGTGGTACAAGTGGAAGCGCGACCCGCTGACCGCCGATTGCGTGGTGATGTACGCCCAGCGCGGCTCGGGCAAGCGGTCGAGCTATTACAGCGACTACACCTTCGGCTGCTGGGCCGAGGACGGCGAGCTGCTGCCGGTCGGCAAGGCCTATATGGGCTTCACCGACGAGGAGCTCAAATGGCTGGACCGCTGGGTGCGGCAGCATACGGTGCAGCGCTTCGGGCCGGTGCGCGAGGTCGAGAAGACGCTGGTCATGGAGGTGGCGTTCGACTCCATCCACCTTTCCAAGCGTCACCGCTCAGGCCTGGCGATGCGCTTCCCCCGCATCAGCCGCATCCGCACCGACAAGCCCGCGCACGAGGCGGACCGGGTCGAGACGCTGCAGGCGATGGTGACGTAGTACCCCGGCGAAGGCCGGGGTCCAGGAGCCCGCAAGGGCTGTCATGCGAGGACTAACCCGGCTGGCGCCGGCCTGGACCCCGGCCTTCGCCGGGGTACTACAAGCCGTGCACCGCCACCTCTCGGCTCTCGGCGTCAACTCGGCCCCGGTACATGCCGGCGGTGGTGAACCCCCACGCTGCCTCGCCCGCCGGCGAAACCGCGATCAGCCCGCCCTTGCCGCCAAGCGCCGCGATGTCGGCGAGCACCGCGTCGAGCGCCGTTTGCAGGTCCTCGCCGAGCAGCCGCATCCGCGCGGTCAACTCGTGGGCGGCGGCGGCGCGGATGAAATATTCGCCCGAGCCGGTGGCCGACACGGCGGCGGCGCGGTCGTCGGCGTAGGTGCCGGCCCCGATCAGCGGCGAGTCGCCGATCCGGCCCCAGCGCTTGGCGGTCAGCCCGCCGGTCGAGGTCGCCGCGGCGACATGGCCGTGCACGTCAACGGCAACCGCGCCGATCGTGCCGTACTTGACGTCGGCATCGAAGGCGCCGCCCGCGCTGAGCACCTTTTCCAGCATGGCCCGGCGCTCCGGCACCTCGAACCAGCTCGGATCGACGCTTTCCAGCCCCTGCTCCCGGGCGAACTCCTCCGCGCCCTCGTAGCTCAGCAGAACGTGCGGGCTCCGCTCCATCACCGCGCGGGCGGCGCGGATCGGGCTGCGGATCGTGCGCACGCCAGCGACCGCTCCGGCCGCTCGGGTCCGCCCGTCCATGATCGCGGCATCCAGCTCGATCCGGCCCTCGGCGTTGAGCACGCTGCCCCGGCCGGCGTTGAAGGCGGGATCGTCCTCCAGCACCCGGGCCGCCGCTTCCACCGCGTCCAGCGCAGGCCCGCCGGACCGGAGCACCGTCTCGCCCGCGTCCAGCGCCCTGCCAAGCCCTGCCAAGCCCGCTGCTTCATCCTCCGCCGTCAGCCGCATCGCACCGCAGCCGCCGTGGATCACCAATCGCCATTGTCCCATGCGCGGCCCCTAGCCGCTCCGATTTTGGTTGCGCAACGTGCCCTGCCCAACCTGGAGGCTCAGCTTGGCGGTTCGAGAGCGCTCCTCTATATGAGCGCCATGTCCCTTCGCCCGTGGCGCGATATCGCGCGCCGTCAGTCCCGGCAGATCATGGTCGGCAACGTGCCGGTGGGCGGCGATGCGCCGATCACCGTGCAGACCATGACCAACACGCCGACCTCCGACGCGCGGGCGACGATCGATCAGATCCGGCGGTGCGAAGAGGCGGGGGTCGACATCATCCGCGTGTCCTGCCCCGACGTGGAGAGCACCGCGGCGCTGAAGGAGATCGTGCGGGCGGCCAACGTGCCGATCGTTGCCGACATCCACTTCCACTACCGCCGGGCGCTCGAAGCGGCGGACGCCGGCGCGGCGTGCCTGCGGATCAATCCCGGCAACATCGGCTCGAACGAGCGGGTCGCCGAAGTGGTGCGCGCGGCGCAGGCCAACGGCTGCTCGATGCGGATCGGCGTCAATGCGGGGAGCCTGGAGAAGCACCTGCTCGAGAAATACGGCGAGCCCTGCCCCGACGCGCTGGTGGAAAGCGCGATGGACCATGTCCGCCTGCTCGAGGACCATGGCTTCCGCGAGTACAAGATCAGCGTCAAGGCGTCCGACGTGTTCCTGGCGGTCGCGGCCTACACCCAGCTGGCCAGCGAACTCGACTGTCCCCTGCACCTCGGCATCACGGAGGCGGGCGGGCTGATCGGCGGAACGGTGAAGAGCTCGGTCGGGCTCGGCATGCTGCTGTGGAGCGGGATCGGCGACACGATCCGCGTGTCGCTGTCCGCCGAGCCGGAGGAGGAAGTCCGCGTCGGCTACGAGATCCTCAAGAGCCTGGGCATCCGCAACCGCGGGGTCCGCGTGATCAGCTGTCCGAGCTGCGCGCGCCAGGGCTTCGACGTGATCCGCACGGTGGAGAAGCTGGAGGAGCGGCTGCAGCACATCCGCACGCCGATGAGCCTGTCGGTGCTCGGCTGCGTGGTGAATGGGCCGGGCGAGGCGCGCGAGACGGACATCGGGGTGACCGGGGGCGGCAACGGCCGGCACATGGTGTACCTGTCGGGCGTCACCGACCACCATGTGCGGGACGAAGGCATGGTCGACCACATCGTGCGGCTGGTGGAGGCCAAGGCGGCCGAGATCGAGGCGGCCGCAGCTCCTGCGGAGCTCGACGCGGCGGAGTAGCCGTTAGATCGGCTGGTCGAAGGTCACCCGCCAGAAGACGGTCTCCGCGTCCTCGATCCCGAAGTCGTTGTCGTTCACCAGCAGCAGCGTCCGCTCGTCCAGCAGCGCCACGCCCTCGAGGTCGCGGCTCACCTCCGGATGGTCGTCCGTCGACAGCAGCAGGCGCTTGCGCAGCACCGGCAGGTCGAGGTGGCCCGAAGCGCTGAGTTCCTCGATCGTCGGCCGGGTGGCGACCTCGAGGTGCTCGGGCGGCAGCGCGAGGGCGGGGTCGAGCTCCACCAGGTAGAGCTTGGTCGTGGCCGACCCGCGTTCCAGCAGCAGCAGGCGGTTATCGCCGAGGCAAGTCGTCTCGCTGACCTTGACGTCGCTTCGCTGAAGCGTTCCCTCCGCGGCATCGCGCCGGAAGCTGTCGGGGGCGTCCAGCTCGTAAAGATATTGCGCCACCACCGCGCCGCCCTGCGTGTCGAGGGTCCACAGCCGGACGTGGCGGGCGGCCGCGTGGGCCTGCTCGTCGGGGTGGGCGAGCGGGCTCTGGAAGGCGAGGTGCAGCCGCCGGCCGTCGTCGGACAGCGCGATCGCCTCGAAGCCCCGATTGACGTGCCGGGCTGCGGCAAGCTCCGGCAGCACGGCAGCGCAAGGATAGGGCGCGTTCGCCACGGTCGCTTCGGCCCCGCGCGGCACCCAGCGCATCCGGACCTCGCCCGAGGGCGCGACCTGCAGCAGGGACGGGCCGTATTCGTCGCCGATCCAGATCGTGCCGTCACTCGCGATCGCGATGCCCTCGCTGTCCGCGCCGCCCGGATCGGGCGCATGCGGAGTCCCGTCCAGCTTGAGGGCCGGCTCCATCCGGCTGTTGGCGCTTCCGGGCGTCGGCAGGCCGGTGAGCGGCCGTCCGTCCGCCCCCGTGAGCGGCAGCGCCCGGACGAGTTCGGCCGAATCGCCGACGATCCGGAGCTCGGCCAGTGCCGGGCCGATCTCCAGGGCCGGCATGACCTTGGCGCCCTTGGCGGCGCGGTGCTCCGCGACGCTTTCCAGCCCGTAAGTCTCGACTGCGAGCTTGACCTTGAGGTTGGGTCCGCGGTCGCCCACCGCCCACAGCCGCCCATCAGGCGCGCGCGTCAGGCCCGAGCCGAGGCCGCGGACGATCCGCAGCTTGCGCTTGGGACAGGGCAGCTCAGCAAGCAGTTCGTCGCGGAAATGGAGGCGGGTGATGGTGGGAACGGTCATGACGGGGCAACGGCTGCGCGGCACTGGGGTTGCGCCCCGTGGCGGATGCCCTAGCGGATCGCCGGTGCACCCGCCCCATCACTCCCCGCTGCTGGCCTTTGCCGTTGGCGCCCTCGGCATTGCCCTGTTCTCGGCGATGGACGCGGTGATGAAGGGGCTGGTGCTGGCGATCGGCGTCTACGCGACCATGCTGTGGCGCAGCTTCGCCAACGTCGGGCTTGCGGGGCTGCTGTACCTGCCGCGCCGCAAGGTCTGGCCGCGGGGACCCGTGCTGCGCCTGCACGTCGCGCGCGGGCTGCTGTCCACCGTTATGGGGCTGCTGTTCTTCTGGGCCATCGGCCAGGTGCCGCTGGCGCAGGCGATCGCGCTGGCATTCATCGCACCGCTGATCGCGCTCTATCTTGCTGCGGTATGGCTGGGCGAGCATGTGCCGCCGCGAACGGTTGGGGCGTCGCTGCTGGCGTTCGCGGGTGTGCTGGTGATCTTCGTCGGCCAGGCTCGCGCCGACCTCGGGTCCGAGGCTCTGCTCGGCAGCCTGGCAGTGTTGGCGTCGGCGATCTGCTATGCGGTGAACATCATCCTGATGCGTCAGCAGAGCCAGGCCGCCGGTCCGGCGGAGATCGCCTTCTTTCAGAGTCTGACGGTCGGCGCCGCGCTGCTGACAGCGTTGCCATTGCTGGGCACCGCCGTGCCGCCGTCCGCGCAGTTGCCCGCGCTGCTGCTCGCCGCGCTGCTCGGGACGATGTCGATGCTGCTGATGAGCTGGGCTTATGCTCGCGCGGAGGCGAGCTATCTGGCGACGACCGAGTACACTGCGTTCCTGTGGGCGGCGCTGTTCGGATGGCTGTTCTTCGCCGAGCCGGTGTCCGCCTTCACCCTGGCCGGCGCGCTGCTGATCGTTGCCGGGTGCATCATGGCTGCCCGCAGGCCGCAGCAGACGTCGCCGGTGCTGGAAGCAGCTGCCTGAGCCCCTGTTGAGACAGCGTCAGTTTTCACGCGAAGGCGCGAAGAAGGAGATGAAGCCGCGAAGGGGCGCGTTCTGCTTCGTGGCTTCCCTTCTTCCTTCGTGCCTTCGTGTGAAATCCTGGCTGGGTTTCCACGTGCGCACAGATGACGGTAGGAGTCAGCGATGGCCTGGCTTCTCCTGATCCTCGGCGGTCTGTTCGAGGTCGGTTTCACCACCTCGCTGCGGTTCGCGGAGGGCTTCCGCAACCTGCCGTGGACCGCCGCCTTCCTGGTGTCCGTCACCCTGTCGATGGTGCTGCTGGAGTACGCCGCGCGGACGATCCCGATGGGCACGGCTTATGCGGTATGGACCGGGATCGGTGCAGTGGGCACCGTGATCGTCGGCATGGTCTTCTTCAACGAGCCGGTGACGACGATCCGGACGCTGCTGATCCTGGCGATCGTCGCGGCCATCGCCGGGCTGAAGCTAACGGCGTAGCGCCGGAGCGGCGAAGGGGCTCGTCTCGATCGACGGGAGGAAGCGCGCGTTCGGCATGGCCCCCCGCGCCTGCTCATAGGCGTAGCCGAGGCTCAGGATCTCGCCGTCCTTCCACTTGCCGCCGATGAAGCTGAGCCCGACGGGCAGGCCTTTCACCTGGCCCATGGGCACGGACAAGTGCGGGTAGCCGGCGACCGCGGCCAGGCTGCCCGCGCCGCCGCCGCCGATCTGGTCGCCGTTGACCGCGTCGATCTTCCAGGCGGGCGGCATGGTCGGGCCGACGAGGGCGCTGACCCGGTGCAGCCGCAGCAGCCGGTCGATGCCGTTCGGACCGGCCGCGGCGAAGCTCAGCTGGCGCGCGCGGCGGTAGGCGGGGTCGGCCGTCCCCTTGGTCGCCTGCGACTGGACGAACAGCTCCTGCCCGAACAGCGGCATCTCGCGCGCGGCATTGGCCTGGTTGAAGGCGATCAGCCCCTTGAGGTCGCGCGCCGGCAGCGGGGCTGGGCTCGACCGCAGATAGTCGTTCAGCCCGTCCTTGAACTCGGCCAGCAGCACCTTGAACTCGTTGCCGCCGATCGCGCTGTCGTCGAACTGCTTAATCTCGACGAGCGTCGCGCCCTGCGCCTTGAGCACCGCCAGCGCGCGCTCGAACACCTCGTCGGTGCCGAAGCCGGCAGCGAAGCGCATCACGCCGATGCGCTTGCCCTTGAGCGCATTGCGATCGAGCCCCACGGCGAAGTCGCGCTTGCGCTTGTCGGCTTCGGCGGTGGCCGGGTCCGCGGGGTCGCTGCCGGCGATGGCGGAGAGCAGCAGCGCCGCCTCGCGCACGGTCGGCGCCATCGGCCCGGCGGTGTCCTGGCTCTTGCTGATGGGAATGATGTGGGTTCGGCTGACCATGCCGACGGTGGGCTTGAAGCCGACAATGCCGTTGATCGCGGCCGGGCAGGTGACCGAGCCGTCGGTTTCCGTACCGATCGCCAGGCGGACCAGGCCCGCAGCGACGGCGGTGGCGCTGCCGCTGGAGGAGCCGCACGGGTTGCGGTCGAGCGCATGCGGATTGCGGGTCTGCCCGCCGACCGCGCTCCAGCCCGAAATGGAGCTGGTGGAGCGGAAGTTGGCCCACTCGCTGAGGTTGGTCTTGCCGACGATCACCGTGCCCGCGTTGCGCAGCCGGGTGACCAGCGGCGCGTCGCGGCCGGTGACGTTGCCGAGCAGCGCCAGGCTGCCCGCCGTGGTCGGCAGCGGCCCCGCCATCTCGATATTGTCCTTGATGAGCACGGGCTGGCCGTGAAGCGGACCGCGGAGACCGCCCATGTCCACCCGCGCCGCCTGGGACAGGGCGGTGGGGTCGAGCGCGATCACCGAGCCGACCCGGCCGTCGATCTGGCGGATTCGCTGCAGCGCCGCGAGGGTCTGGGTCTCGGCGAATCCGAGCGGGCGCGCGCCGACGGGCTGGGAGGAGCGAACCGCACCACGCGGCTGGGCGAAAGCGGTGGAGGTGGCCGCAAGAATGAGGGCGGCGCTGGCGAGCAGGCGGACGGACAAGCGAACTTCCTTCGCGTTCAAAGGCTTCGGCGGATCTTCTTCCCCAGCTCGGCGCCGGGCTCAAGCCTCGATCGCGCGGCCTTCGCCGATTGTCGCGTCCGATGCCTGGAAAGTCACGTTCTTGGCTCGCGCCAGCCCGTCGGTGATCACCTTCAGCGCCTCTTCACGCCCGCCCCACCGGCCGACTCGGGTCCACTTCTCGGGCTCCAGGTCCTTGTAGTGGGTGAAGAAGTGAGAGATCTGGTCGAGCACGATGGGCGGCAGGTGATCGCCCTCGCTGATGTCGGTGTAGTAGGGCGAGGTCTTGACCTCCGGCACCGCCAGCAGCTTCTCGTCGCCCCCGGCCTCGTCCTCCAGGAACAGCACGGCGATCGGCCGGGCGCGGACGACGCAGCCCGGCATGAACGGCCAGCGCGCCATCACCAGGCAGTCGAGCGGGTCGCCGTCCTCGCCCAGCGTATGCGGAATGAAGCCGTAGTTGGCCGGATAGCGCATGGCGGTATGGAGGATGCGATCGACGAAGATCGCGCCGGACGTCTTGTCGAGCTCGTATTTGACCGGCTCGCCGCCGATCGGGACTTCGATGACGACGTTGATGCTTGTCGGCGGATTGCTGCCCGCGGGTACGAGTTCAAGGTTCACTTGGGCTCCAGGAGGATGTCGAGCGCGCCCCGCTTGGCGCCCACTTTAGTGAAGCGCGGATAGCGCAGGCCCCCGTTCCAGGAAAGGGGCACCAGCCGCACTTCCTCGCCGCGCCTGGTGGTGAGCTGGAGGGGCGCCGAGCCGCCTTTGGCGGCGGTGATGCGCTCCTTGATCGCCCCCTCGCTGTAGCTGCGGCCGTCGACCGCCAGGATGGTCTCGCCGACTACCAGGCCGGCGCGGAAGGCCGGGCTGCCCCAGATCACCTGGGTGATCTTGCCGTCCTTGTCGATCGTCAGGCCGGCGGAGAAGCTGAGGTCGTTGGCCTTGCTGGCCTTCAGGGCAGCCGCCTGCGCCGCGTTGGGCGTTTCGGCATAGTCCAGCCGATAGCCGGAGCGGGTGAAGCCGGCGAGCGGCGCGCGGTCCCCGGTCCGGTTGACCCGCTGGTCGAGGAAGCTGCGCCAATCATAGGGGTAGACGCTGTTCAGCGTGCGCACGACGTCGTCCAGGGTGTAGGGGACCACGCCCCAGTCACCGGGGCGGATGCCGAAGAAGGCGCGGGCGAAGTCGTCCATGCCGCGGCGGTTGCGGGTGCCGCCGCGGATGATCGCGTCGGCCTCCGTCCAGATCAGCAGGCCCTCGTTGTAATAGTCCTCCGAGCGTTGCCAGCTGGTCCAGGCCTTGGGCCGGCGCGCTGAGATGATCGGGTCGTTGGTGGTGTCGAGGAGCGGCCGCCATTGCCGCCCCTGCCGTGCGTCGAGCCCCGCCGCGATCACCGCCAGCTTGCCCAGCACCTGGTCCTTGCTCGACATGCCCGAGCGCGCCTCGAGCACATGGCCCCAGAACTGCGTCTGCCCTTCGTAGAGCCACAAGAGGCTGTTGCGCATCGGCGTGCGGAAGTCGGGGGTGAACAGGTCGGCGCCGCGGCGGAACTTGCCGTTCCAGCTGTGCACGAACTCATGCGGCAGCAGGTTGTGGTCGGGGAGGCTCGCCTGCCAGTCGGTGAAATAGCCGGGGTCGTTCTGGTTCTCGGAGGAGCGATGGTGCTCCAAGCCGATGCCGCCGAGCCGGTCGGTGACGGCGTGGAGGAAGTCGTAATGGTCGTAGTGCCGCGCGCCGAACAGCCGCAGCGACTGGGTGACGAGGTTGCGGTGCTTCTGCAGCACATCGGCGGGGACCGCCAGTTCCTTGGGGTGGTCGGCGACGGTGTTGAGGGTGACGCCGTGGCCGAGATTGTCGGCGCGGAAGTAGCGGCCCGCGAACACCGGCGAGTCCTGCAGCGTCTCGTAGTTGACCGTGCCGTAGGTCACGCGATTGCCCGCCTGGGCCGACGGCCGGAGCGCGGTCGCGGCTCGCCAGCCGGCGGGGTAGGCGACGGTGGCGGTCACGGGGATGCGGCGGGTGTAGTAGCCGGCGGGATAAAGTGACACGTCTTCCCACTGGAGGTTCAGCATCTCCCGGGTGACCTGTACCCGCCCTTGGTCGGACGCGGTGGCGGTAAGGAACTGGAAGCTTGCCTCCACCTCCGGAGCGCCGGCCGGAACGTCGACGTGAAAGGCGAACACGTCCGCGGGATCGCGGGTCCAGGGCAGGACCCGGCCGCCGGCGCGGAACGTCAGTCCGGCGAGCTGGTCGAGCTCTCCGCGGGGCGCGTGGTTCCCGGGTAGCCATTGCGGGTAGAGCAGGGTCATGCGGCCCGGCTGCGCCACCGGGATCGTCTGGCGGACCGTCCAGATCCCCTGGCGGGTGTCGGTCGCGTCCACCTCCAGCCGCATGGTGCCGGGGTAGGGAATGTCGCGGACGGCCGGGATGATGTCGACCACCG
>NZ_CADCWA010000147.1 GCF_902806285.1 uncultured Sphingomonas sp.
CGCAGTCCCCCTGCTCAGAACGCCTCTCATACTCTTGAGATAGGCGTACGCCGCAAGCAGCCTACCGAACAATAGCACCTACGCAATGGGTCGAAGCATTCCTGTGATCAGGCCGTCACGGGAGTAAATCCCGTGACGTCAGTCCTGTCCGCTGCGCGGCAGGCTGGCCGGCTCACGCCGTCTCTTCGCGCTGCTTCGGCGACGCGTTCCGCGTCAGCGGCGCTGCGCTCGGCGGCTTAGAGCATCGGCAAATCCAGCCCCTGTTCCCGAGCACACTCCACCGCCTCCTCATACCCCGCATCCGCATGGCGCATCACGCCGGTGGCGGGGTCGTTCCACAGCACCCGCTCCAAGCGCCGCGCGGCCTCGTCGGTGCCGTCGGCGACGATCACCATGCCGGCGTGCTGGGAGTAGCCCATGCCGACGCCGCCGCCGTGGTGCAGGCTGACCCAGGTCGCCCCTGAGGCCGTGTTCAGCAGCGCGTTCAACAGCGGCCAGTCCGACACGGCGTCGCTGCCGTCCTTCATCGCCTCCGTCTCGCGGTTGGGCGACGCGACCGATCCGCTGTCGAGGTGGTCGCGGCCGATGACGATGGGGGCGCTGACCTCGCCGTTTCGCACCATCTCGTTGAAGGCGAGGCCGAGGCGGTGGCGCTGGCCGAGGCCGACCCAGCAGATGCGCGCGGGCAGGCCCTGGAACGCGATCCGCTCCCGTGCCAGGTCGAGCCAGCGGTGGAGGTGCGGATCGTCGGGGATCAGCTCCTTGACCCGCCGGTCGGTGCGATAAATGTCCTCCGGGTCGCCGCTCAGCGCGACCCAGCGGAACGGGCCGATGCCGCGGCAGAACAGCGGGCGGACGTAGGCCGGCACGAAGCCGGGAAAGTCGAAGGCGTGGGTGACCCCGGTGTCCTTGGCTTCCTGGCGAATGTTGTTGCCATAGTCGAAGACGGGCACGCCAAGCTCGCGGTAGGACAGCATCGCCTCGACATGGCGGGCGATGGCGATGCGCGCGGCCTGGGCGACGGCGGCCGGATCGCGTTCCCGCATCTCCTGCCACTTGGCCACACTCCAGCCGATCGGCAGGTAGCCGTTGGCGGGGTCGTGGGCGCTGGTCTGGTCGGTTAGCGCGTCCGGGCGGATGCCGCGGGCGAGCATCTCGGGGATGATCTCCGCCGCATTACCGAGCAGGCCGACTGAGGTGGGTTCGGACGCGGTGCGGATGATCTCCAGCGCTTCGTCGATGGTGGATGCGCGGCGGTCGAGGTAGCGGGTCTCCAGCCGCTTCTCGATCCGGCTCTCCTGGCACTCGATAGCGATGCAGTGCGCCCCCGCCATGACCGCCGCCAGCGGCTGCGCCCCGCCCATGCCGCCCAGGCCCGCGGTCAGGATCCACTTGCCCCGGAGGTCGCCGCCATAATGCTGGCGGCCCATCTCGGCGAAGGTCTCGTAAGTGCCTTGGACAATGCCCTGCGTGCCGATGTAGATCCAGCTGCCCGCGGTCATCTGGCCGTACATCATCAGCCCAGCGCGATCGAGCTGGTTGAAGTGCTCCCAGGTCGCCCATTTGGGCACCAGGTTGGAGTTGGCGATCAGCACCCGCGGCGCGTCGGGGTGGGTGCGGAACACGCCGACGGGCTTGCCCGATTGGACGAGGAGGGTCTGGTCGTTCTCCAGCCGCTCAAGCGTTTCGACGATCTTGTCGAAGCAGGCCCAGTTGCGGGCCGCGCGGCCGATGCCGCCATAAACCACCAGGCTCTGCGGGTCCTCGGCGACTTCCTCGTCCAAGTTGTTCTGAAGCATGCGGACGGCGGCTTCGGTGAGCCAGTTCTTGGCCCTGATCTCGCTCCCGCGGCGTGCGCGGATGCGGCGGCTGTTGTCGCGTCTGTCCGTCATTGTTCCCCCCGCCCGCTCATCCTGAGGAGCCGCTGAGCGAAGCCGAAGCTGCGTCTGGAAGGATCATGTGAGTGCTTCGAGATGGGCCTTCGCCAAGCTCAGTCCCTCCTCAGCATAAGCGGGTCAGGTGCGGCAAGCTCAAGCATCCACCCCCGCGACCATCCGCCGCTCCGGCCCGGGCAGCCCGATCCAATAGCCGAGCTCCGCCGGATGATCGATCCGCCAAGCGCACAGGTCGGCCTGCATGCCGGGCGCGAGCGTGCCAATTTCGTCCTCGTAACCCAGCGCGCGGGCGGCGTTGACCGTCATGCCGGCGAGCGCCTCCTCCGGCGACAGGCCGAACAGGGTGCAAGCCATGTTCATCACAAGCTGCGGGTTGAGCAGCGGCGAAGTGCCGGGATTGCAGTCGCTCGCCACCGCGATCGGCACGCCATAGTCGCGCAGCAGCTGCACCGGCGGCTTCTGCGTCTCGCCCAGCGCGTAAAAGGCGCCCGGCAGCAGGACCGCCACCGTACCCGCCTCGGCCATCGCCTCCACCCCGGGCTCGTCCAGATATTCCAGGTGGTCGGCCGACAGGGCGTTGTAGCGCGCCGCGAGCTTGGCCCCGCCGCGATTGCTGAGCTGCTCGGCGTGGAGCTTGACGCGCATGCCGTGGTTCTCGGCCGCGTCGAACATCCGCTCGATCTCGTGCGGCAGGAAGCCGATGCCTTCGCAGAAGCCGTCGACCGCGTCGGCCAGGGTCAGCCGCGCCACGGCGGGGATCATCTCCTCGACCACCATGTCGACATAAGCCGTCCGTTTCGCGCCCTGCGGCAGGGCGTGCAGCGCCAGCAGCGTGGGC
The DNA here is from genome assembly GCF_902806285.1 of uncultured Sphingomonas sp. GTDB lineage: Bacteria > Pseudomonadota > Alphaproteobacteria > Sphingomonadales > Sphingomonadaceae > Sphingomicrobium. The sequence continues at coordinate 2,734 of NZ_CADCWA010000147.1, forward strand.
ACGATCCGCACGGGCTCATGCTGGCTGAGCGCCCGGGCGGTGTTGAGCAGCCGGATCTCGCTCGCAGTGTCGAAGCCGTAGCCCGACTTCACCTCGACCGTGGTGCAGCCGCCGGCGATCAGCATCCTGGCCCGCTGCCGCGCGCTGTCCAGCAGCTCGCCCGCGGAGGAGGCGCGGGTCGCAGCGACGGTGGAGGCAATGCCCCCGCCCGCCTGCGCGATCTCCTCGTAGGAGGCGCCAGCCCGGCGCAGCGCATGCTCCTGGGCGCGGGTACCGCCGAACACCAGGTGGGTATGACAGTCGATCAGGCCGGGCGTGACCCAAGCCCCGTGCAGCGGCACCACCTCGCGCGGCTGGGTGCCGGCCAGCTCCGCCCGCCGGCCGACGCGGACGATCCTGCCGTCCTGGATGCCGATCGCCGCATTCTCGATGATGCCCAGCGGGTCGCCGCGGGTCGGAACCATGGTCGCCACATGGCAGTCGGTGAGCAGCCGATCCCACATGGCGCCGCCTGTGCCACGCTGCTAGGGGCCGCGCAATGACGAGCGCCTGGCCCAACCTCCAAGACCTGCTGGTGCCGGCGACGGAGTCTGCTCCGATCGGGCTGGTCGGAGCGCCGCTGGCTGCGGGGTCGGTCACTCCGGGGCGGTGCGACCTGGCGCCGGGCGAGCTGCGGGAGGTGCTGCGGCGGATCGGGCGGTACGACATCGACACGGGTAACCTGCTCGACGTGGCAGTGGCCGACCACGGCGACCTGCCGCTCGACGGGTTGAGCATCGAGGAGGCGACGGCGCCCATCCGCGCAGCGGTGGCGGGGAGCGTGGCACGGCACCGGCTGACCCTGCTGATCGGCGGCAACAACGCGGTGACCCGGCCCGGCGTGCACGGGCTCGACCTGCCGCTCGACCGCGTCGGTCTGCTCACCCTCGACGCCCATTTCGACATGCGGGACACGAGCGAGGGGCTCGGCAACGGCAATCCCGTGCGGGCGCTGATGGAGGACGGGCTGCCCGGCCGGAACATCGCGCAGGTCGGCCTCGCGCCATTCGCCAACAGCCGCGCCATGCACCAGGACGCGCTGGCGGCGGGCAATCTGGTCATCTCCGCGAGCTACCTACGCGAGCATGGGGTGGAACGGCAGGTCGAGCGCGCGCTGCTCCATCTCGCCCACTGCGATGCGATCTACGTCGACTGCGACATCGACGTGATCGACCGCAGCCAGTTCCCCGGAGCGCCGGGCGCGCGGCCCGGGGGCATGGCGGTATCCGACTTCTTCGCGGCCGTGCGGCTGCTCGCCGCCGAGCCGAAGGTGCGGGCGATCGACCTCACCGAATGGGACCCGCCGCTGGACCAGTCCGACCTCAGCGCGCTGACCGCGGGCCGCTGGCTGGCGGAGGTGATTGCCGGGTTCGAGAGCCGAGAGCTAGCGTAGCAGCTGCTTGAGCTCGGCAGGGGTGAGCGGATGGCGGAGCTGCTCGGTGCGGCATTGGGCGGGCGCCTTGTCCGGCCGCCGGCGGAGCAGGCGCGTGCCGTGGCGGAAGCGGCGGGAGGTGACCTGGTCGTAGAGCACCTCGACCACGATCTCGGGCCGGAGCGGCTGCCACTCGGTCTCACGGTCGCGGGCCCAGCGGCTCGGCTTGTCGGGCCTGGAGCCGGTGAAGCCCGGCGGCTCGACCAGCGCCTCCAACTCAAGCGTCCAGGCGCGCTTCTCCACGGCGGAAAAGGACGAGCAGAAGCCGACATGGTTGAGCTTGCCCTCGTCATCGTACAGCCCGAGCAGCAGCGAGGCCATGTGCTTGCCCGCCTTGTCGTAACGGAAGCCCCCGACCACGCAGTCGGCGGTGCGGTGCTGCTTGACCTTGACCATCGCCCGCTCGCCGCAGTGGTAGGGTTCGCCGGTCCGCTTGGCGATAACCCCGTCAAGCGCGCCGCCGCTGCGCTCCAGCCAAGCCAAAGCGGCCGCACGGTCGGTGCTCGTCGGTGAAAGCAGCAGCGCGGGTTCGTCCTGGTCCGCGAACCACTTCTCCAGCGCCGCGCGGCGGTCGGCCAATGCGCGATCGGTCAGGTCCTCGGCGCCGAGGCGGAGCAGGTCGAACAGCATCAGCTGCGCCGGCGTCTCCGCGACCAGCTTGCGGATGCGGCTCTCGGCCGGGTGCAGCCGCATCTGCAGCGCGTCGAAGCTGAGCCCGCCCGGCGTCTCGATGATCAGCTCGCCGTCCAGCGTGAACCGCTCGGGCTTGAGGCGGCGAAGCATCGCGACCACCTCGGGAAAGTAGCGGCCGAGCGGCTTGCCGGACTTGGACCACATCTCCACCTGCTCACCGTCGCGCACCGCGATGCAGCGGAAGCCGTCCCACTTGGGCTCGTACTGCCAGCCCGGCTCGCCGGGCAGCTGCTCCACCAGCAACGCCTCCATCGGCGCGAGCGCCGTCATGCAAGCTCGATCCACACCGGCGCATGGTCGCTGGTCTTGGGCAGCGCGCGGACGCTGCGGTCCACCCCCGCCTGCCGCAGCCGCTCGGCTGCCGGCCCGTTCAGCAGCAGGTGGTCGATCCGAAGGCCCGCATCGCGCGGAAAAGCGTTGCGGAAATAGTCCCAGAAGGTGAACACCCGTTCGTCCGGGTGCAGCGTGCGGAGCGCGTCGGTCCAACCGGAGCCCAGCAGCCGCTGATAGGCCGCCGTCGCCTCCGGAGCGAACAGCGCATCGTCCGTCCTGCGCTCAGGCTTATACACGTCCGTGTCGGTCGGAATGATGTTGTAGTCGCCGGCCAGCACCACCGGCCCGTCCAGACCGAACAGCTCGGCCGCGAGCGCCTCGAATTGTTCGATCCACGCCAGCTTGTAGTCGAACTTCGGCCCCGGCTTCGGGTTGCCATTCGGCAGGTACAAGCAGCCGACCAGCACGCCGTTCACCGCGGCCTCAAGGTACCGTGATTGACCCGGGTCCGGATCGTCGGGCAGCCCGCGGCGGGTCTCCACCGGGGTGCAGCCGCGCGCCAGGATCGCCACGCCGTTCCAGCTCTTCTGCCCTTGCCAGATCGCGCCATAGCCCGCGTCCTCGATGGCGGCGAGCGGGAACTTCTCGTCGCCCGCCTTGAGCTCCTGCAGGCAGGCCACATCGGGCCGCGTCCCCGCCAGCCACTCCAGCAGCACGGGCAGCCGGCCGTTGACCCCGTTCACATTGTAGGTGGCGATCCGCATGTCCCGGGTGAACGGTTCGGCGGCGCGACCGTTCAACGATGCGTGGACGGTCTGAGCTCTACCCTGCCGAACCACGCTCGCGGCGGCGAGGTCGTGGTCCGCCGCCGCTGATGCCGCGGCCCGTATCCAAGCGCCGGCTGCTGCTGTTCGCCTCCGGGGACTTCGCCTTCAATCTCTACTGGCAGAGCGTCATGCTCTTTCTCCTGTTCTACTATACGGAGGCCTTGGAGCTGCCGATGGCGGTGGCGGCGACCACCTACATGGTCGCGTCCTTGTGGGACGGCATCGCCAACTTCGCGGCGGGCGTCTGGGTCGACCGCAAGCGTAGCGGCCGCGGCTACGGGCCCTTGCTGACCGTCGGCAGCCTGCCCCTGGCGCTCAGCTTCACCCTCGCCTACCTGCCGCCGCCCACGACCGCGGGCTGGGGCGTCGCCGCGGTGTTCGTCGGCCACCTGCTGTTCCGCACCGCCTACGCCGCGGTCAACGTCCCCTATCTCGCCATGTCCGCGCGGGTGAGTCCGGACGCGGGCGACCGCGCCTTCGTGGCGGGCATGCGAATGCTGTTCGGTACGGGCGCGGCCGTGCTGGTGGCGCTCAGCACGGTTCCGGTCGGCCGCTGGCTGACGGGTACGGAGGACGCGGCTCGAGCTTACCTGGGTGCGGCGGTGCTGTTCGCGGTCGCCGGCACGCTGATCCTGCTGCTGGTCGGCGCCACCTACCGCGATGCAGCGCTCGCGCATCGCCCTTCCCCGCCGAGCCTGCGCGGCGCCCTCACCAGCCTTGCCCGCAACCGCGCCTTTGTTGCGCTCAATGCCGCGATGATGGCGATGATCGTCGGGGTTACGGTGCTCAACAAATCGGTGCTCTACTACTTCAAATACCTCATCGGGAACGAGGGCGCGGGTCAGCTGGCGCTTGCGTCCATGGGGATCGTCAGCGCCGCGGCGGTGCCGCTGTGGATGCTGCTCGGCCGTGCGATCGGCCTGCGCGCGTCATGGCTGAGCGCGGCGGGCGCGGCGATGGGTGCGCTTGCCCTGTTCGGACTCGTGGACGTGCATGGGGCCGGCGCGATGCAGCTGTTCCTGATCGCGGTGCAGGTGGCGATCGTCGGCCTCAATTTCGTGTTCTGGGCGATGCTGCCCAACACCATCGAATATGGCGAGCGGGCGACGGGCCTCCATGTCGAAGGCACCGTCTTCGGACTTGCCGCCCTGCTGCAGCGGGTGGCGATCGGCATCGCCACCGCCATCCTCGGCTGGTCGTTCAGCTCGGCCGGCTTCGTCGCCAACGTCGAGCAGAGCGCGGCCACCCTGTCCGGCATGCGCGCCACCGTCGCGCTGGTGCCGCTCCTGTTCCTGGCCCTGTCCTGCGCCGCGATGCTGAGCAACCCGCTCGGCCGGCGGGTGAGCCCGGGCTAAGCCGTCAGTTCGAAGGTCGCGTGCAGGCCGTCGGCCTCAGCCGAGGGCGCGATCCAGACGTCGAACGTGCCGGGCTCGACCGTCGGCCGGTTTTGCAGGCCGATGAACTGTAGGTCGGCCGGCCGCAGCACGAAGCGCACGGTCTGCGAGGCGCCGGGCGCCAGCGCGACCTTGCGAAAGGCCTTGAGCTCGCGGACGGGGCGCGTAATGCTCGCGGTGCGGTCGCGGATGTAGAGCTGCACCACTTCCTCCGCCTTGCGCCGGCCGCTGTTGGTGACCCGCGCGCTGACGGAGATCTCGCCGTTCATCGGCATGCCCCGCGCGCTGAGCGCGAGGTCCGAATAGCCGATCCGTCCATAGGTCAGCCCGTGGCCGAACGGGTAGAGTGCGGTGTTGGTGATCCCGCGGAAGCGCGCCTTATACTCCTCCAGCTTGTTCTCGGGATTGGGCCGGCCCGTTGGCTTGTGCGCGTAATAATAAGGCTGCTGCCCCGACTCGCGCGGGAAGCTCACGGGCAGACGCGCGGAGGGCGAGTAGGCGCCGAACAGCACGTCGGCGATCGAGTGGCCGGTCTCCGTCCCCAAGAACCAGGTGACGAGGATCGCCGGCGCGTTCGCAACCGCACCCTGCAATGCCAGCGCGCGCCCGTTCTTGAGCACCACCACGGTCGGCTTGCCCACCGCCGCCACCGCCTCGGCCAGCTGCTGCTGTGGTTCGGGCACGACGATCTCCGTCCGCGACTGCGCCTCGCCCGACATGTTCTGTGCTTCGCCGATCGCCAGCACCACGATGTCTGCCGCGCGCGCCGCGGCCACCGCCTGCTCGATCCCGCCGGGCAGCGCTTCCACGATACCCGAGCCTTCGGCGACGACCACCGAGTTGCGGTCGGCCACCGCCTCGCGCACGCCGGTGGCGAGGTCCACCGCCTTCTTGTCGTCGCCGTAGACGCACCACGGCCCGATGAGGTCGTGCTGCCCGGCGGCGAACGGGCCGATCAGCGCGATCCGCTTGCCCGAGCGCGGCAGCGGCAGGAGGTCGCCGTCGTTCTTCAGCATGACGATCGACTTGCGGCCCGCCTCGCGCGAGAGGGCGAGCGTCCGCCGGTTCATCGAGCGCGATTCTTCCCGCCGCTCGTTGATGCGGCGGAACGGGTCGTCGAACAGGCCGAGCATGGCCTTCATCGCCAGCACCCGCCGGACGGACTGGTCGAGTCGGTCCTGCGGCACCTCGCCGCTCTGCACCAGGCTCGGCAGGTGGGTGCGGTAGAAGCCGCTCTGCATGCTCATGTCGACGCCGGCCAGGAACGCCAGCCTGGTCGCGTCTCGCGCGTCCTTGGCGAAGCCGTGCGCGATCATTTCCTCGTCGCCGGTGTAGTCGGACACGACAAAGCCGTCGAAGCCCCACTCGCCACGCAGCAGCTGGTTCATCAGCCACGGATTGCCGGTCGAAGGCACGCCGCTGATTTCGTTGAACGAGGCCATGGTCGACAGCGCGCCGGCGTCGAACGCAGCCTTGAACGGCGGCAGGTACACCTCGCGCAGGGTCCGCTCCGAGATATCCACCGTGTTGTAGTCGAGACCCGCCTCCGCTGCGCCATAGGCCGCGAAATGCTTGGCCGTCGCCAGCATATGCGCGTCGGACTTGAGGTTGTTGCCCTGAAATCCCCGCACCCGCGCCGCTGCGAAGATCATGTTCAGCAGCACGTCCTCGCCGCCGCCCTCGACCCCGCGGCCCCAGCGCTGATCGCGCGCGACATCGACCATCGGCGCGAAGTTCCAGTCGAGGCCGGTGCCGGACGCTTCATAGGCCGCCGCCTGCGCCGTGCGCCGCGCGAGCTCGGGCTCGAAGCTCGCCACCTCGGCCAGCGGCACCGGGAAGATGGTCCGGTGCCCGTGGATGATGTCCGCGCCGAAGATCAGCGGGATCTTCATCCGCGATTCCCGCACCGCCGCGGTCTGCAGCATACGGTGCATGCGCGCGCCGTTGCCGTTGAAGACGCCGGTCAGCTGGCCGCGACGCGCTTCCTCCACCTGCTTGGGGAAATCGCTATTGCCCGGCGGGTTGAGCGAGGCCGCGGAACTACCGCCCCAGGCCGAGGCCATCAGGCTCAATTGTCCCGCTTTCTCCTCCACCGTCATGCGGCGGATGAGGTCGTCGACGAAGGCCGGCACTTGAGCCCTGCCGACCGCTTGCAGCAGCGCCCGCGCGGGGCTGGCCGACCAGGCAACAACGGCACCAGCGCCCATCAGTGCGGCGCGACGCGAAATCCGGGTGTCGAGCATTCCCTCCCCTTCCAGGCTGCGCAGCAGGTTCGGCGGTCTACCGCTTCGCTGCGTTCCCGACCAGAGCTTGACGCCCGAAGCTTGACGCAACGTGTAACCGGTTACATGTCTCAAGCGGAAGCCGAAAGCAAACACTCTTGAACGCTTGCGGCCGGGATCGATGGATGGGCAAGAGGGACGCATGGCCGAAGCCACCATCCGCGATGTCGCCAGCCGCGCCCAGGTCTCGGTCGCGTCCGTGTCGCGCGTGCTCAATGGGTTCGAGAAGGTCAGCCAGCAGACACGAGAGCGGGTGGCGGCCGCGGTCGCCGAACTCGGCTACGTGCCGCATGCCGCGGCGCGCAGCCTCAGCATGGCGCGGACCCATTCCATCGGGGTGGTCCTGCCCGATCTCCACGGCGAGTTCTTCTCCGAGATCGTCCGCGGCATGGACCGGGTGGCGAGCGAGCGCGGCTACCTGCTGCTGCTCGCCAGCCTGCACGTGGGTAGCCCGCTGGGCACTTCGGCCCTGCGCGCCCTGCGGGGGCGGGTGGACGGGGCCATGGTGATGGCGCCGCACCTCGGTGAGGAGGAGCTGGCGGCCACCCTGCCGCCCGGCGTGCCGATCGTACTGCTGAACACCCGCGGCCAGGAGGGCCGTCATCCAACCATCAGCCTCGACAATGCGGCCGGGGCCAGTGCGGTCGCCGAGCATCTGCTGGCACTCGGCCGCAAGCGCGTGATCCATATCGCCGGTCCACTCGGCAACGCCGACGCGCAGGAGCGGGCGCAGGCCTTTGCCGCGCGCCTGACGCAGTGTGAGGGCGTGACCCTGGAGACGGTGGAAGGCGACTTCTCCGAGCAGTCCGGCGAGGCGGCGGTGGCGACCCTGCTCCACTCCAACCAGCCGTTCGACGCGGTGTTCGCGGCCAACGACAATATGGCGATCGGCGCGCTCCAGGCGCTCCGTCAGGCGGGGCGGCAAGTGCCGGAAGCGGTCGCGGTCGCCGGCTTCGACGACATCCCCATGGCCCGGCACCTCGGCCTCACCACCGTGCGGGTGGGGATCGCGGAGCTCGGCGAGCACAGCTTGTCCGAACTGCTCGACACCATTGAAGGGCGCGGCGCGCCGCCGGCCAGCACGCTCCACCCGGTGGAGCTCGTCGTCCGCACCACCACGGGGCAGCCCTGATGCAGCTCAACCGCCGCGAGCTCCTCGGCGGCGGGCCTGCTCTGCTGGCCGCCACCTCGCTCGGCGGCTGCGCAGCATCGCTCCGCGGCACTCGGGCGCGCTCGCTGCCGTCCTTCTACGAGGACATCGAGCGCCGCACCTTTCGCTTCTTCTGGGAGACGGCGAATCGCACCAATGGCCTGGTGCCCGACCGCTGGCCGACCCCGTCCTTCTCCAGCATCGCTGCGGTCGGCTTCGCGCTCACCGCCTACCCAGTCGGAGTCGAGCGCGGCTGGTGCAGCCGGGCGGAAGCGCGCGACCTGACGCTCACCACCTTGCGTTTCTTCCATCGGGCGCCACAGGGACCGCAGCCGGCCGGGGTCACCGGGCACCGCGGCTTCTTCTACCATTTCCTCGACATGGCGACGGGCCGCCGTTTCCGCCGCACCGAGCTGTCGAGCGTCGACACCACCATCCTCCTCATGGGGGTGCTGTTCGCCGGCCGCTACTACGACGGGCAGCACCCGGCCGAGCGCGAGATCCGGAGCCTGGCCGAGGCGATCTACGCGCGCGCCGACTGGAACTTCTTCAGGGCCGACGGCCGCGCCGCCATCTCCATGGGCTGGCACCCGGAAACCGGCCTGATCGAGCGCAACTGGGACGGCTACAACGAAGGCATGTTCGTCTACCTGCTGGCCCTCGGCGCGCCCGTGCACCCGGTGCCGGCGGACAGCTGGAGGCAATGGACCGCGCCCTATCCGCGCTTCTGGCGCGGCGCGGGGCCCACCCGTCACCTCGCCTTCGCGCCGTTGTTCGGCCACCAGTACAGCCACATCTGGATCGATTTCCGCAGCATCCAGGATGCGCCGATGCGCGCCGCCGGCCTCGACTATTTCGAGAACAGCCGCCGCGCCACCTACGCCAACCGTGCCTATTGCGCCGCCAACCCGCTGCGCTGGAACGGCTACTCCGACCGCATCTGGGGCCTCACCGCGTGCGACGGTCCAGGCGGCTTCACCCTGCCGTTCAAGGGTCAGCAGCGACAGTTCCACGGCTATGCCGCCCGCGGTCCGCTCGGCCAGCCGGACGAGCGCGACGACGGCACCATCGCCCCGACCGCCGCGCTCGGCTCCCTGCCCTTCGCACCGGAGATCGTGGTGCCCTGCGCCGAGGCGATGCTTCGCCAGCATGGTGCGCGCATCTACGGACAGTACGGCTTCCGCGACAGCTTCAACCCGAGCTTCCGCTACACCGAGCTCAAGACCGACACCGGCGCCGTCGATCCGGTGCACGGATGGGTGGCGCGCGACTATCTCGGCATCGACCAGGGTCCGATCCTGCTGCAGGCGGCGAACCACCGCAGCGAGTTCGTCTGGCGCGTCATGCGGGAGGTGCCCGCGGTGCGGCTGGGGCTTCGGGGCGCGGGGTTCACGGGAGGCTGGCTCGACGCCTAGCGGATCGGCACCGTCCGGCTGAGGCGCGATACGCCCGTCTCATTGAACGCCTCCACCGCCGCCCAGTACGGCACGCCTACGTTCAGCGCGCGCACCTGCTTGGCCAGCATAGCGCCGCCGCCCAGTTCGTCGGCCCACAGCTGGTAGGTTTGCGTCAAGCGGTCCGGCCGGGTGCCCCAGCGGAGATTGTAGCCGACCGCGCCGGGCACCCTCGCCCAGCGGACCGTCGCGTCGCGCTGGTCGCGGTGGCGGGCCGCGGCGGTGAGCGAGGGTGTCGCCGGCGCACGGCCGTCGGCACTGCCGAACACGCGCAGGTCGCTGATCGCCAGGTTGGCACCTCCGATATGCCCGTGCACGTAGCGGATGAAGCGGGTGCGGACCGGCTCCCGCAGCTCGAGATAGGCATTCGGCCGGTCGCGCCGCGGCGGCTCGGTGCGGGCCAGCGGCGACCAGTCGCGGCCGTCGAGCGAGTGCTGCAGCGCGAACTCGGTATAGATGTCCGGCGCATCGGCGAAGCGCCCTGACTTATAGTCCGCGAAGTTGACCTGCACCGCCCGCACCGTCCGCGGTCCGCCCAGGTCCATGGTCAGAGTCTCGCCCGGCCGCTTGGCTCCGGCCACCCAGAAGGTCCGCGGATCCTCGTCGCTCGCCCGCCCGGCCGCGAACTCGCCCGTCGTCGAGGACGCGGTCAGCGGCTTGCGGTAGGACAGCAGCATCCAGC
>NZ_CADCWA010000148.1 GCF_902806285.1 uncultured Sphingomonas sp.
TTCTCGGAGCGGGAAAGCTATGCCGTCTATTTCCTGCAGCAGCAGGACATGAGCCGCCTGGATGCGGTGACGTACATCAGCCACGGCGTTGGCAAGGGTGAAAGCGAGCAGGAAGTGCGCGCCCCCGAAGCGACCGAAGAAAAGACTGGCGAAAAGGAGACCGGCAAGAAGGAATCCGCGCTCAAGCAGTTCACCGTCGACCTCAACGAAAAGGCCAAGCAGGGCAAGGTCGATCCGCTGATCGGCCGGATGTCGGAGGTCGACCGGACGGTGCAGATCCTGTGCCGGCGCTCGAAGAACAACCCGCTTTATGTCGGCGATCCGGGGGTGGGCAAGACCGCCATTGCCGAAGGCCTCGCCCGCAAGATCGTCGAGGGCGATGTTCCCGAAGTCCTGAAGCCCGCGATCATCTATTCGCTCGATATGGGCTCACTGCTCGCCGGCACGCGCTACCGCGGCGACTTCGAGGAGCGGCTCAAGTCCGTCGTTGGCGAACTCGAGAAGCTGCCCCACGCCATCCTCTTCATCGACGAGATCCACACGGTGATCGGCGCCGGCGCCACCTCTGGGGGCGCGATGGACGCGTCGAACCTGCTCAAGCCGGCGCTCTCCTCGGGCACGATCCGCTGCATCGGCTCGACGACCTACAAGGAGTTCCGCAACCACTTCGAAAAGGACCGCGCCCTCTTGCGCCGGTTCCAGAAGATCGACGTCAACGAACCCACGGTCGAGGATACGATCAAGATCATCGCCGGGCTGCGCTCGTCGTTCGAGGGCCACCATAACGTTCGCTACACTGGCGACGCGATCAAGTCGGCCGTCGAGTTGTCGGCGCGCTACATCCACGATCGCAAACTGCCCGACAAGGCGATCGACGTGATCGACGAAGTCGGCGCCATGCAGATGCTAGTGCCGCCGAGCCGCCGCAAGAAGGTGATCACCCCCAAGGAGATCGAGGCGGTGGTCGCGACAATGGCGCGCATTCCACCCAAGAGTGTCAGCAGCGACGACAAGCGCGTCCTCGAAACGCTCGACGCCGACCTCAAGCGCGTCGTGTTCGGTCAGGATTTGGCAATCGAGAAGCTGGCGTCGGCCATCAAGCTGTCGCGCGCCGGCCTGCGCGATCCCGACAAGCCGATCGGCAATTATCTGTTCTCTGGTCCGACCGGCGTCGGCAAGACCGAGGTCGCGCGCCAGCTCGCGTCGGTGATGGGCATTCCGCTGCAGCGCTTCGACATGTCGGAATATATGGAGCGTCACTCGGTCAGCCGCCTGATCGGCGCGCCTCCGGGCTATGTCGGCTACGACCAGGGCGGCTTGCTGACCGACGCAGTCGACCAGCATCCGCATAGCGTGCTGCTCCTCGACGAGATTGAGAAGGCGCACCCGGACCTGTTCAACATCCTCCTGCAGGTGATGGACAACGGCAAGCTGACCGACCACCACGGGAAGACGGTCGATTTCCGCAACACCATCCTCATCATGACCACCAACGCGGGCGCGTCCGACATGGCGCGGGAGAGCATCGGCTTCGGCGCCATGAGCCGCGAGGACGTGCAGGAAGACGCGATCAAGAAGATGTTCACGCCCGAGTTCCGCAACCGCCTCGATGCGGTGGTGCCGTTCGGCTACCTGCCGCCGGCGGTGGTGTCGCGGGTGGTGGACAAGTTCATCCTGCAGCTCGAGATGCAGCTGGCCGATCGCGGCGTCCACATCGACCTCGACGAGGAAGCGCGCGAGTGGCTGACGGTGCGCGGCTACGACAAGCTGTACGGCGCCCGCCCGATGGGCCGGCTGGTCCAGGAGAAGATCAAGCAGCCGCTGGCCGAGGAACTGCTGTTCGGCAAGCTGGTCAACGGCGGCGAGGTCAAGGTGCGGATCAAGGAGAACACGCCCGCCTTCGAGATCACGCCGGCCCCGCCCAAGGCTGCCAAGCCCAAGGGCAAGGGTAAGCGCGGAGCTGCCGAGCAATCGGAACAGCCCGAACAGCCCGAGCAGCCGCCGGCGGCCGAGTAAGCCTGCCCCGGCAGCTCCGGCTGCGGGCCAGAAGCAGCAAAAAAAGTGGCGAGCCGCACTCGATTGTGCGCTCGCTACTTTCTTGAGTTCCGGCGATGCCAAGTCTTGGAACGAAGTGCGGCCTCGCAATAAGCGCTTGACGGCCCCACGCTTTTCCCGAACCAAGCAGCCGTCTATCAAGGCAGGCCTCGGGCAAGGGCCTGAGGGGAGCAGCCCGGTACGATGAAGCTGACATCGACTCGCACCAACGCGGTGATGGCCGAGGCCCTGCGCGCCTGCCGCCGCCACTTCGGCTACGCCCTGTTGTTCAGCGCCGCGGTGAACCTGCTGTTCATCGCGCCGATGCTGTACATGCTGCAGGTCTACGACCGGGTGATCCCGACGGCCGGCGGCACCACCCTGCTGTTGCTGACCTTTGTGCTCGCCTTTTCCCTGCTGACCCTGGCCGGGCTGGACGCGATCCGCTCGCGGCTGCTGGTGCGGGCCGGCGTGCGACTCGACCGGGTGCTCTCTGGCACCATCATCGACGCCACGCTGGTGCGCCCGGACGGCGCGGGCCAGCGGCTGGCGCGGCAGGCGGTGCGCGAGTTCGACACGCTGCGCCAGGCGCTGACCGGGCCTGCGATCCTCGCGCTGCTCGATGCGCCCTGGGTCCCGGTGTACATCCTGGTAGGCTTCATCATCCACCCGTGGGTCGGGGTGCTCGCGCTGGTCGGAGCGGGGCTGAACGTGCTGCTCGCCTGGCAGAACGAGCGGGTCACGCGCGACCGGCTCGACCAGGCCAACAGCGCGGCGGGCCGGACCTATGCCGAGTTCGAGTTCACCGCTGCCTCGGCCGACGTGATCCGCGCGCTGGGGCTGCGCCGGGCCATGGTGCAGGGCCATCTCGCCGACCGCAGCCGCATGCTGCAGCTCCAGACGGACGCCAGCCTCGCCTCGGGCGGGCTGACCGCCACCTCCAAGTTCGTGCGGTTGCTGCTGCAGTCGCTGGCGCTGGGCCTCGGCGCCCTGCTCGCCATCAACAGCCTGATCAGCCCGGGCGCGGTGTTCGCATCCATGTTCATTATCGGCCGAGCCTTGGCCCCCATCGACCAGCTGGTGGGCAGCTGGAAGACCATCATCCAGGCCCGGAGCGCCTACCGCACGCTGAACGAACTGCTCGACGAGACCCCGCCCGACGTGGCGCTGACCCAGTTGCCGCGGCCGAACGGCCGGCTGGAGGTGGAGGGGCTCGCAGTACTCGACGCGCAGCGCCGGCCGATTATCGCCAACATCAGCTTCGCGGTGAATTCGGGCGAAGCGGTCGCCATCGTCGGCCCGAGCGGCGCGGGCAAGTCGACCCTGGTCCGGGCGCTGGCCGGAGCGGCGATCCCGGCCACCGGCACCATCCGCTTCGACGGCGCCGATCAGAGCAATTGGGATCCGGAGCGGCTGGCCGAGCATGTCGGCTTCATGCCGCAGGATTCCATGCTGTTCGCGGGCACGATCAAGGACAATATCTCCCGCTTCCGCAACCGGCTGGGCGAGGACTCGGGCAGCGTCGACGCCGACACCATTGCCGCGGCCGAAGCCGCGGGCGCGCACGAGATGATCATGCGGCTGCCCGGCGGCTACGACCAGCCGATCGGCATCAACGGGCGCGGGCTGTCGGCCGGCCAGGCGCAGCGGGTCGCGCTGGCCCGCGCGCTGTTCCGCAATCCGCGCTACCTGATCCTCGACGAGCCCAATGCCAGCCTCGACGCCGAGGGCGAAGCCCACCTCGCCCGCACGCTGGAGGCCGCCAAGGCCCGCGGCACCACCATCCTCCTCGTCGCCCACCGGATGAGCGTGCTGCAGGTCGTAGACAAGCTGATGGTGGTCCGCGACGGCCGGATTGCCCTCTACGGCCCGCGCGACGAAGTGCTCGCCAAGATCACCCCGCAACCGCCCCAGCCGCAGCCCCAGCCGCGCGTGGCCAGCATGACTCCGAGAGCCCAGGTATGAGCGAACTCGTCGCCAACAGCGCCGACCTCAATGCGGTCGCTTACGCATCGCCCCGGATGGCGGGCAGCGCCAGCAGCGCGGCAGTCGGCCGCGACGATCCGCGGAGCGAAATCCGCGTCGGCCTGATCGTCGCCGGCATCTTCTTCGTGCTGTTCCTCGGCTGGGCAGCGTTCGCCCGGCTCGACGCGGCCGCCAACGCGCCGGGCCGGCTGGTGGTGACCGGCCAGCGCCAGACGGTGCAGCACCGCGACGGCGGCGTGGTGGGCGAGATCCTGGTCAAGGAAGGCGACCGGGTCCGCAAGAACCAGGTGCTGATGCGCCTCGCCGCGGCCGACGTCCGGGCGCAGGAGCGGGCGCTCGCTGCCCAGGCGATCACCTTGCTGGCGCAGCGCCAGCGCATCAGGGCCGAGCAGACCGGCCGACCGCTCGTCGCACCGGCCGAGTTCGCCAGCTTGGCCGAGGAGGATCGCGCCGCGGCGGCCGAGGCCATGAGCATCCAGCGGGCGCAGCTCCGCACCCGCGCCGCCGTCCTGTCCGCGCAGCGCGGCGCGTTCGGCGAGCGCGGCAGCCAGGCGGGCGCGCAGGGCACCGGCTATTCGCGCCAGATCGCGGCGATCGACGAGCAGGTCCGCCTGTTGGACGACGAGCTCAACAGCCTGCGGACGGTCGCGGAGAAGGGCTTCGTCTCGCAGAACCGCCTGCGCGCGCTGGAGCGGTCCCGCGCCGAGCTGATCGGCCAGCGCGGCCAGTACACCGCAACCGTCGCCCAGAGCCGCAGCCTGGGCAGCGAGTCGCAGCTGCAATCGCTGGAAGCCCGCAGCAACTATCTCGAGCGTGCCGCGACCGAGCTGCGCGACGTGGAGGCCGGGCTCAACGATGTGCTGCCCAAGCTCAACGCCGCCCGCGACCAGCTGTCCCGCACCGAGATCCGCTCCCCCGCGACTGGAACGGTGGTCGGGTTGCAGGTCTTCACCCCCGGCGGGGTGATCGCGGCCGGACAGAAGCTGATGGACGTCGTGCCCGAGCGCACTCCGCTGACGGTCGAGGCGCGGGTCTCGCCCGCCGATGCCGACGACCTCAACCCCGGGCAAATGGCCTACGTCCGCTTCGACACGCTGCACGAACGCGACCTGGAGCCGCTGGAAGGCGATGTGACCCGGGTGTCGGCCGACAGCTTCACCGACGAGCGCACGGGCGAGGACTATTTCACTGCGACGATCGACGTGCCCTTGAGCGAACTGGCGAAGATCCAGGAAGTCCGCGGCCAGGAATTCGAACTGCGCGCCGGCATGCCGGTCAGCATCCAGGTACCCTTACGCAAGCGCACGGCGCTGCAGTATATGCTGGAGCCGCTCACCGGCGCGGTGCGGAAGTCCCTGCACGAACAATAGGGCTGAGGCCGCGGGGTCGGAGCTCCGCGCCGTTCACCTCGGCCAGGCGGATGCGCTCCGCACGATCGGGCAGTGGGTATTTGTTGCCGGCCGCGCAGTTGAACAGCACCACCCGCTCGTCGCGCCCGACCAGCTCGCGCTCCAGCGCCGCGCGCCAGCCCGCCAGCACCGCACCGCCCTCCGGGCAGAGCAGCAGCCCGTCCATTTCCGCCACGTCCTGGACCGCGGCAGCGATCGCGCCTTCTTCGACGGCGATCGCCGCCCCGCCGCTCTCGCGCACGGCGCGCAGGATCAGGAAGTCGCCCACCGCCTTGGGCACTCGGATCCCGGTCGCGGCGGTCGCGGCGCCCTCCCAGCGCTCGGCGAACTCGTCGCCCTTCTCCCAGGCCCGCACGATGGGCGCGCAGCCCTCCGCCTGCACCGCGAACATGCGCGGCCGCTCCGGACCGATCAGCCCGATTGCTTCCAGCTCGGCGAAGGCCTTCCACATCCCGATCAGCCCGGTGCCGCCACCGGTCGGATAGAAGATGGCGTCGGGCAAGCGCCAGCCGAGCTGTTCCGCCAGTTCCAGCCCCATCACCTTCTTGCCCTCGATCCGATAAGGCTCCTTGAGCGTCGAGCAGTCGAACCAGCGCCCGGCCGTCGCGCCCTCGCCCACCAGCCGCCCGCACTCGTCGATCTGCCCGTCGGCGACATAGACGTCGGCCCCGTAGGCGGCGGTCTCCGTCACGTTGATCGCCGGCGTCTCGGCCGGGCAGATCACCGTCGCCCCCATCCCCGCTGCCGCCGCATAGGCCGCCAGCGCCGCGCCGGCATTGCCGTTGGTCGGCAGCGCTACCCGATCGATCCCGAACTGCCGCGCCATGCTGATCGCCATCGCCAGCCCGCGCGCCTTGAACGAACCGGTCGGCAGCCGCCCCTCGTCCTTGACCAGCAGCTGGCTCGCTCCGTGGAAGGCCGCCGTTTCTATGAGCGGCAGCAGCGGCGTCTCGATCTCGCCCAGGCTGACCGGCTCCGCCCCATCCGGCAGCGGCAGCAGCTCGCGCCACTTCCACATGCCCGGCGCCCGCTCGGCCAGCGCTTCCCGCGTCATCGCGCCGCGGACGGCCGCGAGGTCGTAGCGGACCAGCAGCGGCTTGCCGGCACGGCTGAGATTGTGGACCTGGCCCGCGGGATAGCGCTCCCCGGTCAGCGAGCATTCGAGATGGGTGACGAACATCCGCCCGCTCTAGACGAGAGATGTCAGAAGCTGAAGCGCGCCGACAGCCGGATGTCGCGCCCGGCGAGCGGCACGAAGTCCTTGGTGAAGCTCGCATGCCGCCGGGCCTCCACATCGAACAGGTTGTTCGCGGACAGGATCAGGCTGGTCTCGTTGCGCTTGCCCCAGGGATGCCAGACGAGCGAGGCGTTGACCCGGGTGAAGCCGTCGGTAGGAGTCTCGAATGCGGCCACGCGGGTCTGGTCGTCGATCCACTCGACCTCCGCCCGGGCGTCCCAGAACTTCGACTGCGCCTCAAGCCCGCCCAGCAGCCGCAGCGGCGGGATGCGCGGCACCGGCCCGCCGCCCTTGATCGACGCGCGGACATAGTCGCCGACCACATCGGCCACCAGCCGCACGCCCCGCACCTCGCCTAGGCGGGCCGAAGCTTCCACCTCCACCCCGCGGTAGGTCGCGTCGCGCTGGAGGTACTGGAACACGGGCAGCTCGTCGATCTCCTCGCCCGTTTCCGCCTCGAAGATGAAGTTGTTGAAGCGGTTCAGGAAGGCGGTCGCGCTGATGTTGTAGGTGGGCCGGTCCCAGCGGAAGTAGAGCTCGCCGCCCAGGCTGCGCTCCTTGCGCAGGTTGGGATCGCCGAGCTCGAACGCCTGGGTGGCGATGTGCGGGCCGTTGGAGAACAGCTCCTCGGCGGAAGGCGCCCGGGTGGTGCGCGACAGGTTGAAGCCGATCTTCGCCCGCGGGGCGATCTCGTAATTGACGCCGCCCGCCAGCGAGAAGGCGTTGAACCGGCGCCGGACGTCCACCGTGCTCGAGCGCACGTTGGTCCGCTCGAACCGGGCCGCACCCTCCAGCCCCAGCACGCCCAGGTCTAGCTCCTGCAGCGTGAACAGGCCGAACTGGTCCGTCTTGTTGGGCGGCACGAACGCCTCCGCCCCGATCGCCTCGAAGTCACGGCGGAAATATTGCACGCCCGACGCCCCGCTCCACCCGCTCCGCTCGCGCTGCGCCAGCTCGAGCCGGCCTTCCGCGCCCTCCGACTTGAAGACGGTGCCGACCTCCGCACCCTCGAACTCGGTGTGCTCGTAGTCCGCGGCGCCGGCGCGCAGCCGGATCGTCTCCAGGAACCCGCCGTCCAGCCGGTACTCGCCGCGCAGGTCGAAGCGGTTCTGCCGCAGGCCGATGGTGACCGGCGCCTCCCCTTCCTCCTCGGCCGGCTCCTCGCCCTCCTCCTCATGGTGGTGGTGCGCGCCCGGCCGGCTCGGAACGCCATAGTCGCTCTCGAACCGCCCGTAGGACACGCCCAGGCTCAGCGGCCCCTTGATGTAGGCGACGCCCACGCCCCCGGACTTCTGCTCGGTCGCGCTATTGGGGATGCTGCCGCGCAGGCCGGCAAGCTCCTCCGCCTCGGCCGCCTCCGCCAGCTCGCCCTCCTCCAGCGCCTCCTCTACCAGCTCCAGCTGCTCGGCCCGAAGGCGCGAACTCAGCACATAGCCGCCGGTCCTCAGGTCGTCGGTCTTCGCGAAATTGCCGTCGACGTGCAGCACCAGCCCACTGCCGCCGAGCGCCACGTCGCCCGACGCGCCGACCGAGCGCTCGTCCGCGGCGGAGCCCAATGCGCCGATCAGGTCGACGTGATAGCCGCCGGCCGGCGCCGCGCGCGGAATGCGGCGGTCGATTACGTTGACCGCGCCACCGATCGCCTGGCTGCCGAACAGCAGCACCGCCGGACCCCGCAGCACCTCCACCCGCTCGGCGGTCAGCGGATCGATCGTCACCGCATGGTCGGCCGAGGTATTGGAAACGTCGATGGAGCCGATCCCGTCGGTCAGCACCCGGATGCGCTCGCCCTGGAAGCCGCGCAGCACCGGCCGGGATGCCCCTGGCGAGAAGGACGTCGCCGACACGCCGGGCAGCCGGGTCAGCGTCTCCCCGATCTGCGGGCGGAGCTCCCGCTGCAAGTCCTCGCCGGTCAGGACGGACGTACCGGCCAGCAGGTTCAGGTCGCCGCGGTAGGGCGCGGTGACGATGATCTCCTCGCCATGCTCATGTTCATGCCCTTCGGCTCCATGCGGAGGCTGTCCCGCGGCCGCCTGGGCAAGCGCGGGGGCGGCGGAGAAAACGCTGGACGCAAGCAGCAGGGCAAAGGCGCGCAAGGCAGGAACTCCATAAGGGTGCCCTCGCCTAACGGTAACATTACATCATAACAAGACTGGCCGGAGCCGTTCGGACGAGGAAGCAGTCCGTTCGTCGAAAGCGAAAAGAAAGGCGGGCCGCGCTGGGCAGCCCGCCTCCGAACATGAACCGGTCGAGGTCTAGAGCTCGATCCCGCTGGCGATCTGCTCCAGCTTGCGGACGCGCTCCTTGAGGTCGGCGATCTCGATCCGGCCGCCGGTGAGTTGGGACGCGGTCTCGGGGTGACCGCCGTGCGCGATCTCCAGCTTGCGGAGTTCGAGCCAGCCCTGCCACCCCTTGAGCGCGAAGGTTGCGGCGATCAGGATCGCGGCCAGGGTGACCAGGCCGATCGCCAGGACGGTCTCTGCACCCATCACTTGGTTTCCTCCTTCCGCAGCGCCTCGATCTCGCGGGCGAGTTCGTCGTTCTGGCTATGCAAGTGATGGTCGACCGCCATCATCCGCCGGTCGTTCGCGTCGAGCTTGGTGCGGAGGTCGTGGACCGAATGGCGTCCGCCGCCGGCATCCTCCATCCGCTCGAACTCCGAGCGCCCGTCGCGCTTGGCCACGCGCCCTCGCTGCACGGTGCCGATGATCCCGCAGATGAGATAGGCGACGAGCGCCTGCCACACCGAGACGAAGGTCAGCAGCGGCACCGCCACCCAGGCGATCCGGATGAAGGTCGGGTCGATGCGCGTCGTCCGGCCCAGTCCCGAGCACACGCCGAGGATCTTCTTCTCGCGACGGTCGAGGGTGAAGGGGATCTTGCGGTCCATGGGTTCGAGTTCCTCAGGCTTTGATGGCGGTGAAAACCCGCTGCAGGGCGGCGGCAAGGACGATGTCGAGCAGGTCCAAGGCTCCCAGCAGCGCTTCCTTCGGTCCGGCGCGGGCCGGGGCCGGGGCTGGTTCGACGCGGCCCACGAACTCCGCCTCCATGCTGTGGCGGACCGGCACCCGGGCGACGACGACGGCCTCAGGCATTGGCCGCGATCCGCACGGGCAGCTGCAGGCCGGCGGCGGGGGCGACGGCGGACCCGATGGTCGCGGTGCTCACAAGCAGGGCGGCGACGGCGGCGAAAAGGCTGGTCTTGGCGTTCATCTCGGTTCTCCCGGTCCCCGCCTCGGATGATCCGCTGCGGTCTCGGGTTCTTCTATTCAAGCGCCGTGCCAAACCCTGATTTCTGCCATTTCCCAAGATGGTCGAGGCGGAACGCGGACCGGTTGGGACATTTCACCACCTCGACTTGGCGTCCTGTCCCAACCGCCTTTGCGGAACCTCTCAAGCGGGCCGCGCGCTTATAGGCTGATCATCCGCAACGGGAGACACAAACATGCTTGGCAAGATCGCAGGCGCCATCATCGGCAGCAAGATCGCGGGCCGCAACGACGGCCTGAAGGGCGCCATCCTCGGCGCAGCGGGGACCCGGTTCGCCCGCCGCGGCTTCGGGCCGCTCGGCACCGCCCTGGCACTCGGCTATGGCGCCAAGAAGCTTTACGATTGGAACCGCGGCCGGCGTGCGTCGCCGCGCTATCCTTCGTCGGCCACGCCCGGCGGCCACACCGGGCTGGACGTCCGTTAAGCCTCGGCCGGCGGGGCCCCGTCCTCGCCGGCGTCGCTCCGCGTTTCGCTGCCTTCTGCCGGGCGTTCGTAATAGGGCTCGACCCTACCCTTGAGCTTGACGGTCATCGGATTGCCGAACCGGTCGCGGCTGCGCCCCGCCGCGACCTTGATCCAGCCTTCGGAGACGCAATACTCCTCGACGTTGGTCTTTTCCTGGCCGTTGAAGCGGATGCCCACGCCGCGCCCCAGCAGCTCCGCCTGAAAGTGCGGGCTGCGCGGGTCGAGGCTGAGCCGGTCGGGAGGCGTGTCGGACATGGCGCGCTGCTAGGCAGCCGTGACACAAGCGTCAACGTCATTGCGAGCGGCGAAGCCGCGCGGCAATCCCCTGCTTTCTACGGACCCACTGGATTGCTGCGCTGCGCTCGCAATGACGGGTGCACCGTTGCCCCCTTCCCCCGCCTGCCCTAAGCGCCTCCCTGATATGAGCGACGCCGATCCCCCCACCCGCCGCAACGCGCCGGCGCTTGCCCTGCATGTGCCCGAGCCGCCGTTCCGGCCCGGCGATACGCCCGACTTCTCGGGCATCGCGGTCCCACCCGCGGGCGCCGCGCCGCGGCCGGACACCTCCGCCGAACCGCGCGAAACCTTTCCGCTGACCGATGCGCTGGTCCGCGTACTCGACGAGGAGGGCCGCGCGGTCGGCCCGTGGGACCCGAAGCTCGATCCCGACACGCTGCGCAAGATGCTGCGCGACATGGTCACGGTGCGCGTGTTCGACGACCGCATGTACCGCGCCCAGCGGCAGGGCAAGACCAGCTTCTACATGAAGTGCACCGGCGAGGAGGCGATCGCGGTCGCCACCGCCGCCGCCATGCATCGCGACGACATGCACTTCCCCACCTATCGCCAGCAGGGCCTGCTCGTGTCGCGCGGCTATCCGCTGGTGAAGATGATGTGCCAGATCTACTCCAACGCGGGCGACCACATGAAGGGGCGGCAGCTCCCCATCATGTATTCGGACAAGGAGCATGGCTTCTTCTCCATTTCCGGCAACCTGGGCACCCAATACCCGCAGGCGGTCGGCTGGGCGATGGCGAGCGCGATCAAGGGCGACAGCCGCATCGCCATGGGCTGGATCGGCGACGGCGCCACGGCCGAGGGCGACTTCCACTCGGCGATGACCTTCGCCACCGTCTACAACGCGCCCGTGATCCTGGCGGTAGTGAACAACCAGTGGGCGATCTCCAGCTTCAGCGGCCTTGCCGGCGCCGAGCGCGCGACCTTTGCCGCGCGCGCGGTCGGCTACGGCATGGCGGGCTTGCGCGTCGACGGCAACGACGCGCTGGCGGTCTATGCCGCGGTGCAATGGGCGTCCGAGCGGGCGCGAAGCAACAACGGGCCGACGCTGATCGAGTTCTTCACCTACCGCGCCGAGGGCCACTCCACGTCGGACGATCCCACCGGCTACCGCCCCGCGGGCGAGGCGCAGCAATGGCCGCTCGGCGATCCGATCGCGCGCCTCCGCCAGCATCTCGTTGCGCTCGGCGAGTGGGACGATGAACGCCACGATGCGCTGGTCAAGCAGGCCGATGCCGAGGTCCGCGCCGCCCAAAAGGAAGCGGAGAAGCTCGGCATCCTTCCCGAACAGGGCCGCGAGAACATCGAAAGCATGTTCGAGGACGTCTACGCCGACGTGCCCTGGAACATCGCCGAGCAGCGGGAGCAGGCGCTCAGGGAGGCGCGGAGCTGATGGCCACCATGAACATGATCCAGGCCATCAACTCGGCCCATAAGGTGACCATGGCGCGCGACCCCGACGTGGTCGTGTTCGGCGAGGACGTCGGCTACTTCGGCGGCGTATTCCGCGCGACCGAAGGGCTGCAGCGCGAGTTCGGGAAGACCCGCTGCTTCGACGCCCCGATCAGCGAGGGCGGGATCGTCGGCACCGCGGCCGGCATGGCCGCTTATGGCCTGAAGCCAGTGATCGAGATCCAGTTCGCCGACTACATCTACCCCGGCTACGACCAGATCGTCTCGGAGGTCGCGCGCATGCGCTACCGCACGGCGGCTGAATGGACCATGCCGATGGTCATCCGCACGCCCTACGGCGGCGGCATCTTTGGCGGGCAGACCCACTCTCAGAGCCCGGAGGCCCTGTTTACCCACGTGGCGGGCTTGAAGGTCGTCATCCCCTCGAACCCGTACGAC
>NZ_CADCWA010000149.1 GCF_902806285.1 uncultured Sphingomonas sp.
GGCCACCGGCGCGTCCACCGTCACCCGCATGCCTTCGAGCGACTCCCAGAAGTCGATGCCGTCCGTTTCCGGGTTGAACACCGTCAGCCCGTCGCTGTCGATCGACTCGGTGGGGGGCAGCAGCCCGCCGATGCCGATCTCCGCCGCGGCCGGCAGGGCATTGCCGCTGGACAGCACCGTCAGCTTGGCGGCGTTCACCTGCGTCACCGACAGGCCCGTGGCGCTCGGCTTGTACTCGGCGACGCTGCCGGTCAGCTCCACCGCATCGCCGGCGGCCACGGTCGGCGCTGTCCCGGTGAACACGAACACCGCGTCCGACGTCCGCGCGTTCCCATCGCCGTTCGGGTCCTGGAGGTAGAAGCCGTTGCTCTCGACCGCGGTGACGATGCCCGACGTGAGCACCGGCTGGCCGACGAAAGCAGAGCTGTGGCCTTCGCCCTGGATCTCCATGATCGTGCGGCCGACGGGATCGTCGTTGAGGATCGTGCCGCGCGCGCTGCCGTCGACCACCACCGCGTTGCCGGTGACGTTCGCCAGGTTGACGGTGAAGCTCTCATTGCCCTCGCCGATCGCATCCGGGGCGACGTTCACGGTGATTGTGCGAGTGAACTCGCCCGCGGCGAAGGTCACCGTGCCAGAGGTGGCGCTTGCCTCCGCCAGATCGGCCGCATCGGCCCCGCCGTCGAACCCGATCGACCAGTCGACGCTCGCCGCGCTCTCGAACCCGCCCGCGCGGTGCAGGGTGAAGGTGAGGGCGGTGGTCCCGCCGGTGCCCTCGACCGTGCCCGCGTCGAGGATGCGGATCTGGCCCTGGTCGCTGCCCGACAGGAAGCTCTGTCCCGCGTTCACGCGTCCCGAGTTCGAGGCCACGTCGTACGCCCAGGCGAAATCGGCGTAGCTCGAGCCGGTCCCGACGAGCTGCAGGCTGGTGCCCGCCGGGGCGTTCGCCTGGAAGCGGCCGATGTCGGTGGAGGTCATGCCGCCCGCGGGCCCGCCGACCGCGGTCATCGTGCCTTCGTAGCTCAGGAACTGAACCACCCGGCCGTGATTGTCGACCAGCGCGATGCCGTCGGGCGCACCGTTCTGCAGGCCGTTGGCCGGCACCGCGACGCTGCCGAAGCCGAAGCCGTTGGCGGTGTCGATCAGGCTGCCGCTCAGCGGGTAGGTGCCGTAGGGCGCGCCGCCATTGCCGTTGTACAGCACCAGCGACCAGCCGGTGAGGTCGGTGCCCGCAAGGCCCGCGACCTCGATGAACTCGCCGCTGTCCGGTCCTTCCGGATCATAGTTGATTTCGTTGACGAACACGTTGGCGACGGGCGGCAGGTCGTCGTTGTTGATCGTTCCCGTGGCGCTCGCATCCGCCAGGGTCGCCCCACCCGTGGGTGCCGAGAGCGTCACCGTGAAGGTCTCGTTGGCCTCCGTCGTGAGATCGCCCGCGACCGGCACGGTGATGGTGGCAGCCGCTTGGCCCGCGGCGAAGGTCACGGTTCCCGTCAAGGTGGTGGTGCCGAGGTCGTCGGCCGCCGCCGTGCCGCCGAGTTCGATCGTGTAGGTGGCGGAAACCTCCCCGTCCGTGCCGCCCGAGCGGCTGACGGTGAAGCTGAGGTCGGTGCTTCCGGCATCGCCCTCCGCCACGCTCGCGTCGGCGATGGCGAGCGCACCCGGCGCCGCGGCGGTTTGCGCGATGCTGGTGACGTTGATGTCGTCGATCCCGATCCACTCGTCGCTGCCCACGGCATTGGCCGTGAGAATGCGGACCTGCAGCTGCGGCTGGTTGTTGGCTTCGGCGGGCAGGGTCACGCTGACGCCCTGGGTGGCGGTCGCGAGGCCCGGGCCGGTCGAAGCGTCCGCGATCGCGCCCGCGGGCAGGTTGACCCACGGCCCCGTGCCGCCGACCCGGTACTGGACCGCGATCGGCTGCACGGCATTGTCCGCGCTGCCGTCCAGATCTCGCGCGGTGAAGCCCAGCGTGACGTTCTGCCGCCCGGTGGAGTCGAGGTGCAGGACCAGGTTCGGGGCGCCGGCGGTTCCGGAGCCCTGTAGCGCGACGGTCGGATCGGCGAGGTGGAACTCGGCCACGCCGCCGCTGGTCAGCGTGTTGGGGTTGGTCTGATTGGCGATCACGTCCACCGTCGGGCTCTCACCCGTGACCGTGCCGGGGTTCACGCCCGTGCTGCTGCCAATGATCGCGTCGCCCAGATAACCGACGATGCTCGGCACGCCGCTCCAGTCGTCGGGAGCGGTGATCAGCCCCGTGTTGCTCCAGTTCTGTGTGAGATCGCCGGACGACAGGCTGAAGTAGGTCGTGCTCATATGCGTGGCCCCCGGGAGAATGAGATGGTGCGATACCTCGCCACTCAGCGCGGCGACATCGCGGTGGATCCGGATAAGGTCCGATTGGACGAGCGGCGATTGCCTGCCAAAGATTACAAAATCAAAACAATCGCTTACCCAGGCGCCGACCCGGTCGATTGCCGCGGCACCAGCGTGAAAGGGTGGTCGAGCACGTCCAGGTGCGGCCGGACTTCCAGCATGTTCACAAGCATGTCCGTGGCGGCTTGCGCCATCTCGAACACCGGCTGGTGGATGGTGGTGACGCGCGGCCATACCACCTTGGCGATCGCACTGTCGTCGAAGCCGGCGATCGAGACGTCCCCGGGAACGCGCAGGCCAAGGTCGTGCGCGGCCATGATGGCGCCCGCAGCCATGTCGTCGTTCTGCGCGAAGATCGCCGTGGGACGGTTTTTCCGCCGGAGCAGCCGCCCGGCTGCCTGCAGGCCGCTGTCGAACGTGAACATGCCTTGCTCCACCTGTTCCTCCCCGTTCGGCAGTCCGGCCGCCGCAAGGGCCTGGGAGAAGCCCAGGCGCCGGGCTTCGCTGGAAGGGTGGGTCGGGTCGCCCTTGATCATTCCGATGCGCCGGTGGCCCAATGAGATCAGATACTCGGTCATGAGCCGCGCGGCGCCCACATCGTCCGTGATGTTGCGCGGGCCGAGTTCGGGCAGTGTGGTGGACGCGATCCGCACGAACGGAAAACTTGCTTCGCTGAGCCGCCGAAGGACGGTGGGGTTGTCCGAGGCCGGCGGGGTAAGCACGATGCCGTCAAGCGCCGCCGCCCGGACGAACGACAGGATGTTGTCGGCCATCGCCGAGACCTGCTCGACCGGCAGGACCACCAGCCGGTAGCGCTCGCCGTGCAGCCGGTCGAGCGCGCCCTGCTGCAGCTCGACCACATAGTTGGGGCTCGGGTTCTCGTAGAACAGGCCAAGCAGGTAGGATCGCCGGCCGACCAGT
Source organism: uncultured Sphingomonas sp. (assembly GCF_902806285.1). Lineage (GTDB taxonomy): Bacteria > Pseudomonadota > Alphaproteobacteria > Sphingomonadales > Sphingomonadaceae > Sphingomicrobium. The sequence goes on from NZ_CADCWA010000149.1 coordinate 3,295, forward strand.
CCCTGCGCCATGACGTTGGGCTGGTAATCGAGCGCGGCCGCCACCTTCAGCACCGCTTCGCGGGTTTTCGGCCGGACGTTGGGAGCGTCGTTGAGGACGCGCGAGACGGTCTTGATCGATACCTCGGCTTCCCGGGCGACGTCGACAATGGTTGCGCGGCGGCCATTCTCCATGGGCCGGCCCGCTAGCATAGCGAACGGTGGCCCGGTAGCTCGGCCATTCCGTAAAGCGCTCGACTAGCGGGAGGGTGGGGGAGGGATCACGAGAGGTGCCCGCCCGTCCAGTCCCCCGTTGCCGCCCGCGTCGATCAGGCGGAAGCCTGAGCCGTCCTCGATTACTCCCGGTCCGCCCAGGCCGCTGGCCACCACGCGGCGGATGCTGGCCCGACCCGGCGACTGCAGCTGGAACGCGGCGGTGCCGGCACCGCGGATCGCGATGTCGTCGAAGGTGACGCCGGTGATCGGGTGCTTGCCGATGAAGTGGACGGCCGGGTAGCTGCTGTCGATCAGCTCGGTGTCCTGCACCAGGACCTCGGCGCCGGTGATCGGGCGGTCCAGCGCATAAACCCAGAACGCGCCAACTCCGAACCGCCAGTTGGTGTCGAACACGCCGCCGCGCACCACGCTGTTGCCGCGGAACAGGAAGCGGCCTTGCACCGGCGTCGCATCGAACCGGGCGCCCAGGTGGAGGCCTCCGCCTTCGCGGAGGTTGTCGGCGACGAGATTGTCTTCGACCCGGATGTCCCGGCCGCCGTAGATGGCGATGCCGTTGGCCAGGACGGGCGCGATCACCGTGTTGCGCCGGAAGACGTTGCCGGAGTTGACGTTGCGGTGCGACCACATCGCGAGCCCGTCATCGCCGCTGTTGCGGACGAAGCCGTGCTCGACCACCGAATTGGTGACGCCCCCGTGGAAGTTCAGCCCGTCGGCGGCCTGGTCCAGGATCCGCAGGCGGCTGACCGTCAGCCGGTCCATCGGGCCGTCAAGCCACAGTCCGACCTTCTGGTGCTGCAGCCACAGGTCCGCGATGTGGCTGTTGTTCAGCGCTCCGCCGATCGCCGCCAGCGGCTCCTTGTCCTTGCGTTCGGTCACCTCGCCGATGATCGCGAAATCCCGCAGCACGACGTTCCGGCTGCCGCGCGGCGCCTTCCGCCCGTAGAAGCCGACGCCCCGTCCGCGCACCACGCTGTGCCAGTGCCCGGCGCCGGCCAGCGTGACCCGATCGACCGTCAGGTGCCCGTCGACCCGGTAGGTGCCCGGCGGAATCCAGACCGGCCGCCCGGTCCTGCGACCCCTTGCGATCGCGGCCTGGAAGGCGCGGGCTGAGCTCGCGACGCCGCTCGGGTCCGCCCCGAACCCGGCAACGGAGAGTGCATTCAAAGGCGCGCTCCCGGGCGGCGGGACGAGCTCGAGATCGGCGAGGTCGATGACCACCCAGGCAACCCCATCGGCGGCATTCCGGCGGAGGCTGAGGCGGGTGCCGGCGGGGAGGCGCTGCGCGAGCTTGACGCGCGCGTGGTCGTAGAAGTGGTGGGCGCGGCCGTCGGCCGGGTTGTTGGTGAAGGGGTAGCTTCCGTAGAACCAGCCATAGCGGGAGGTGAGGGGCAAGGAGGTGAGGCGGCGGCCGTTCGCATAGACTCCAAGGCTGGCGTCAAGGCCGCGGCCGTCGGGCGAGTCGGGGATGGCATAGCGTAGCGTCAGCCCGTCGGCGGGGCTTGCGAGAACGAAGCTCACTTCCTGTCCCGGCCGGTCGAGGCGAACCGCGCGACGGCCGGAGGCTTCCGCGGCGAGCGATCCGAACGTCCGGTCGGGCCCGAGAACGCTGCCGCTGGTCTCTCCATCCTCCGCTTCGTAGGTCAGGAACGGCACCGCGGCGCCCTTTCCAGCCGTGGCGGCGGGCGGCAGGCCGGCTACCGTGGTGCGCGTCGGCTGAGCGGAGGCCGGGAAGGCGGCAACAAGGGCGGCCAGCAGAAGCGGCGCCCGCGGGTCTCGTCCGGCCATCAGCGGGAAAGCGTCTGCGCGAGGTTCCTGCGCAGCCCGCGCGCCATGTCTTCGCTGACCTCGCCCTGGATGCCCCGGCGCTCGGGCGGCAGGTGCGTGCCCGGCGGCCCGTCCACACCGAACACATAATGGTCGAAGATGCTGCGCCAGGCGGCGCGGTGCGGCTCCGGCGCGGTGTTGAGTGCCAGCATGGCGTGCATCATCGCTTCAACGGGGTGGCAGTGGGGAAGGGTCGGCGGAGTCCACCAATAGTTCACCAGCATGTTGACCCGTTCGACCGAGCGGACGTGGTGCCACCAGAGATAGGGAATGTAGAGGACGTCCCCCGGCTGGAGGTCGACCACCGTCGCGGCTTGCATGGCGGCGGCGAAGCCGGGGTGGCGCTCCAGGTCGGGCGCGTCGAAGTCGACCATGCTGATGATCGGACCCGCGGGGTTCAGCTCGAACGGCCCCGGGTACAGGTTGGCGACCTGGTCGGGCGGGAACAAGGTAAAGCGCCGCCGTCCCGACACGACGCAGGCCAGGTTCTCGGACGGATCGAAGTGCGCGGCGACGGTGACGGCATTGCCGATCCAGACTCTCGGCTCCACGCCCTCGGGCAGAAGCGGCATGCGGTTCTCGCGGTCGAGGCCCGTGAGGTTGTTCCACACCGGCACCGACTGGACCGCAAAGGCGGAAGGCCGCTCATCGTTCACCGACGCCAGCAGGAAGTCGAGCGCGGAGCCGATCTTCACCGGATCGCTGCGGAAGTTGAAGCCGCTGATGTCCTCGTTGTAGAAGAAGCGCCCGTTGACGCGGGCCGGCGCCAGCATCGCCCGCACCGGCTGACCCCGATCGAACCGGCGCAGGTAGCCGAACAACGCCTCAGGCCCTTCGACCCCCGCCCTGACCAGCGGCCACTCCGCCAGGAGCCCGCGGAACACCGCCGGCTGCGCGGCCGGCAGCAGCTCCTGGTGAAACCGCTTGGCCGTCATATCGGCGCCGTTGAATTCCCGAATCGTCATCGCGCCAATCACGCTCCGTTCCCGCCCGGTCTATCCGCCCAGCTTAGCGGAACGCACGGAGATTCTCGCATCACCATCTCCCGAGAGCCACACACTGCAAAGAAAGTGAAATATGCACTGTTTGCAGGGCCTTGACTGCATTGACGCGTTCCGAACCCCGTCTTATCCAACGTTGTCATTCACTGCCAAGGCAGAAGCATCTGCCTGCGGCTGCTCGGTAAGGGGATGGTAATGGCGACTGGCAATGAGGTTCTGCTGAAGAACCTGCGGCTGTTGAAGTGCGGCACTTCCACGATCGTTCTGGGTGCGGCGCTGGCCGTTGCGGCTCCGACCGCTGCCCTTGCCCAGTCCACCACGCCGGAGCCGGGCACGACCACCGACGATGTCGCTCCGCCTGTGGAGGAGCCGGGGACGGGAACGGAGGACTCGACCCCCAATACGGGCGATCCTTCCGTCGAGGGACAAACCGAGGCAGAGGATGCCATCGTGGTCACCGGCCAGCGCCGGTCGCTGGCGACCTCGCAAAGCATCAAGCGTGATGCGGACACGGTGGTCGATTCGATCACTGCCACCGACATCGGCGCCTTTCCCGACAAGTCGGTGGCCGAAGCGCTGCAGCGCGTGCCCGGAATCACCGTCAACCGCTTCGCCGCCAGCGACGACACGTCGCACTTTTCCGCGGATCCTTCCGGCGTGATCGTGCGCGGCCTGACGCAAGTGCGTTCCGAATTCAACGGCCGCGACGTGTTCAGCGCCAATTCCTCTCGCGGGCTGAGCTGGGGCGACATCTCGCCGGAGCTGATGGCGGGCGTCGACGTCTACAAGAACCAGACCGCAGACCTGATCGAGGGCGGCATCGCCGGCCTCATCAACCTGCGCACCCGCGTGCCGTTCGACACCAGGGGCGATGTGTTCCAGGCCACCGTTAACGTGATCCGCGGCGACCGGCGGAAGAAATTCTCCCCGGAAGTCTCCGGCACTTACAGCAACCGCTGGGACACTTCGCTGGGCGAGCTGGGCTTCCTGTTGAACGGGGCCTTTTCGCAGGCGGACACGCAATCGGACGGCGTGGTGAACGGCCGCACGGCGGTGTTCCAGGACGTCTACGGTCCGGGCTTGCAATATATCCCGTCGAGCGTGGGGCTGCGGGAGAACGATTACGACCGGAAGCGGTTCGGACTGGCGGCGGCGGCGCAATGGCGCGACCCGAGCGGCACGCTGCTTGCGACCACCCAGTTCAACCGCTCGACCTACAAGGAGCAGTGGCGCGAGCGGGGCGTGGTCTCGTACATGACCGACCTATTCGCGTTCCCGGCGAACTTCGTCTTCACGCAGGGCGGAGCGTTCAGCAGCCGCATCCCGCGCCCGGCGCCCGGCACCGCGGACTTCACCTTCGACGAAGACGGTAATTTCGAGACGGGCTCGCTGAACAACCAGCAGACTGACTTCTCCTGGTGGGGCGGAGCGGCGGAGCTTCCGAACTTCACCGGCGCAGCGGGTTCTCAGATCGCGGTCAACGACCAGGGCGGGTCGATGTTCAGCCCATGCTATAGCTGGGGCAACGCGGACGATCCGACCCCTGGCTCATGCGGAGCAGACGCGCGCGGTCCGGACCTCAACGCGGTCACCCGCTTCAACGACAATCGCAGGAAGACGCAGGACGCGGCGCTGAACCTCAAATGGAACGCGGCCGACAATCTCGACCTCAGCTTCGACGCGCAATATGTCCGTTCCACGGTCGAGAACTACGACGTGGAGGTCGGCCAATATTCGTTCGCCAACGTCGCTCTGGACGCGTCCGGCGGAGTGCCGACCCTTACCTTTTCCGATCCGACCAACATCAACCAATCGGCGGGCGGCCTCGCGAACCCGAACAACTACCGGTACAATCATGCGATGGACCATGTGGAGGACTCGGAAGGCGAGGAGCTCGCTTTCCGGACCGACGCCACCTACCGCATCGAGAGTGATTGGCTGAGCTCGCTTGCAGTCGGCGCTCGCTACGCGGACCGCGACCAGGACGTTCGCTACAGCGCCTACAATTGGGGCAACATCTCCAACAACTGGAATCTGGGCAGCGGTCAGGCCGCCTATTGGAACATCGACCGGACATCGCCGTCCGGTGCCTTCAACGGCTATCCGACCGGCCTGATCGACGTACGGGACTTCCGCGGGGGCGAGTTCGCGTTCTTCGACATGGGCCGCTTGGAGAACGGTGCGGCCGATCTCTTGAGCTTCTCCAACCTGGGCGTCGGCCAGGACCAGTGGCAACCGGTTTGCTCCAACGGCGGCGCGGACGGGACCGGTCCGCGTGCGGCGGAGGTCGAGGGCACCTGCTTCCGGCCGGACGAACTCAACCGCGTGTCTGAAGCGACCATGGCGGGTTACGCGGTGCTGCGCTTCGGCGGCCCGGACGCGCGCATCGGCGGCCTCGGTTTCCGCGGCAACGTCGGGATGCGCTTCGTTCAGACGCGGAACAAGGTCGCCGGCTCGACCGTGTTCCCCAATGCATTCACCTCGACCGAATGTAACCGCAATGTCGCCCCTGCCGGGCAGCCGCAGAGCGCGGTTCAATATTCGATCGGCTGTTACCTGTTCGGCAACGCGGCCCTGCTCGCCGACCCGACGCGGCCGCCGCCGGCAGGCTTCACCGACATCGCCCTGACTGGCAGCCCCGAAGCGCTCGCTTTCGCCAACAGCGGGTCGTTCGGGGAGACCGTCAAGACGACCCACCGGAACTTGCTCCCGAGCCTCAACCTGCGGGTCGATCTCAGCCCGACCTGGCTGGTCCGCTTCGCCGCGTCACGGGCGATGTCGCGGCCGGACATCGGACTGCTACGCAACTACACGACACTGAGCGCGCAGCTGCCCGGCAACGACCCGAACGATGCGCGCTACATCAAGGACACGGCGGGCAACATCGTCGGCGTTGCCCCCTCCTACCTGGCGAGCGGGTATAATCCGTCGCTGAAGCCCGTCACCGCGACGCAGTTCGATCTCAGCCTGGAGAACTACTTCTCCGATGTCGGTTATTTCTCGGTCGCAGGCTTCTACAAGAAGTTCCGCAACTACATCCAGTACGGCTCGCGCTTCGAGGACTTCACCAACAATGGCGTGACCGAGCGGATCGAGCGCCGCGGTCCGGAGAACGGCCGTGGCGGCAGCATTCTCGGGTTCGAAGGCTCGTTCCAGCGATTCTTCGACTTCCTTCCCGGTGCGCTCAGCGGATTCGGAGTTCAGCTCAACGGCACCTACGTCAGGAACAAGGGCATCGAGAACTCGGGCCTGAAGAACCAGAGCGGGAGCGACGGCGGTTCGCAGGCTCAGCCCGGCACGGGCGGAACCACGCTGACGGTCGCCTCGCTGGAAGGCTTGTCGAAGTACGCCTTCAACATCGTGGGCATGTACGAGAAGTATGGCTTGGCCGTTCGCCTCGCCTACAACTGGCGCTCGAAGTTCCTGGTGTCGGCGGTGGATTGCTGCACCTACCTGCCGACCTGGCAGGACGCGACCGGCTATCTCGACGGGACGATCCGCTATGGGATCACCTCCAGGATGGAGCTGAGCCTGCAGGCGAACAACCTCCTTAATACCGAGACCAGGCTGAGGCAGCAGGTTACGGGTGCCGAGGACGGTGCGGTACGGATCCCGAGCTCCTGGTTCCGCAACGACCGGCGGTTCACGGCCGGAGTCCGGTTCAAGTTCTAGGCGGGGGTAAGCAGGTGGCGTTCGCCCGTACGGCGGCGCCACCCGCTTTCCTCATGTGCCTCATGCCGTTAGTGCCTCGTCCATGAGCCGGCGGGTCGAGGTGGTGATCGTGGGCGGCGGCACCGCGGGCTGGATGGCCGCGGCTGGCCTGGTCGGCCTGCTCACTCCCGAAATCTGCAGCGTGCGGTTGATCGAGTCGGACGAGATCGGCACGGTCGGAGTCGGGGAAGCGACGCTGCCGCAGATGCGGCAGTTCAACGACGCGATCGGCATCATCGAAACCGACATGATGCGGCGCACCCACGCCACCTTCAAGCTCGGGATCGAGTTCGTCGATTGGGGCACCCTTGAGGCGTCCTACATCCATCCGTTCGGCGCTCATGGCCGGCCGCTGGGCGGGGCGGCTTTCCACCATCAGTGGCTGCGCGCCGCCAAGCACGGCCACGCCTACGATCTTGAGGACTTCAGCTACGCCGTCGCGGCCGCGCGCAACGGGCGTTTCGATTTTCCGTCGGCCGATCACCAGCAGATCAGCTCGACCTACGACTACGCCTACCATCTCGATGCGAGCCTCTACGCCCGGTACCTGCGCACCTTCTGCGAAAGCCGCGGGGTTCGCCGGACCGAAGGCCGCGTCGTCGAGGTGAACCTCCATCCGGAGAGCGGAGACGTCGCTTCCGTGCAGCTCGCGTCGGGCGAATTGGTGGCCGGCGACCTGTTCCTCGATTGCTCCGGATTCCGCGCGCTGCTCATCGGCGAGGCGCTGGCGAGCGGGTGGGAGGACTGGAGCAAGTGGCTGCCGTGCGACCGGGCGCTCGCGGTGCCCTGCGACCGCGCGGGAGAGTTCACACCGTTCACCCGCTCCACGGCGCGCGAGGCGGGCTGGCAATGGCGCATCCCGCTGCAGCACCGCACGGGTAACGGCTACGTCTTCGCGAGCAGCTTCATCGACGCCGATCGCGCCGCCGAGGCCCTGATGGCGAACCTCGACGGAGCCGCACAGGCGGAGCCGCGGCTGCTTCGCTTCAGCGCCGGCCGGCGGCTTCGTTCGTGGCAGGGCAATTGCGTTGCGATCGGGCTGGCCAGCGGCTTTCTCGAGCCGCTCGAGTCGACCAGCATCTACCTCATCCAGGTCGCCATCCAGAGTCTCGTCAAGCTGTTCCCCGACCGCACCGTCGACCCGGCGCTGGCGGATGAATTCAATCGCCTGATGGACGTGGAATATGAGCGCATCCGCGACTTCCTGATCCTGCACTATCACGCCAACGGCCGCGACGATGCCGAGCTGTGGCGCTATTGCCGCGCGATGGCGGTGCCCGACAGCCTGCGGGCGAAGATCGAGCTGTTCACCCATCGCGGCCACATTCCGCAATATCGGACCGGCCTGTTCTCCCCGCCGAGCTGGATCAGCGTCTTCATCGGTCAGGGGCTCCGGGCGGAGCACTATGATCGGCTCGCCGACAATCTGCCGATCGAGGCTGTGATCGGGGAGATGGAGGAGATCCGCGCCTCCATCGCCGCGCGGGTCGCGGCGATGCCGGCGCATGCCGAACTGGTTGAAGATTACTGCCCCTCGGCCGACCCGACGCCCATGCAGGCCCTTGCATGAGCCAAGCTGTGCGGAGGGTGGTGGTGGTCGGCCGCGACGCGGCGGCCTGGCTGACCGCCACCGCCCTGCACCGCGCCTTCGCGAGAACGGGCGTATCGGTCGCCGTTGCCGAGCTGCCCTCGCTGCTGGGGCCGGCCGACGTCTACAGCGCCACGCCGTCCTTGGCCGGCCTGCACCGGCTGCTGGGCCTGGAGGAACGGGACGTGCTGCGGGTGTGCCGGGGGCTGCCCGTGGTCGGACAGCGGTTCTCCGGCTGGTCGGGGGACGGCTCGGCGTTCGTGCATGGTTATGATCCCAAGCGGGCGGCGATCAACGGGATCGACTTTCTGCAGTTCTGGATCAAGGCCCGCACGGGAGGCATGCCGGTGCCATTCGAGGACTTCTCGGCAGCTGCGGCCGCGGCCAAGCAGGGCCGGCTGTCGCCACCGGAAACCGACCCGGATGCGTTCGGCAACGTTGCGCCGGGCTATCATCTCCATGCCCGGGCCTACGTCGGCGCGCTGCGCCGGCTGGCAGTGGACAGCGGAGTGGAGCATCGTTCGGGTGAGCTCGACAACGTGGAGCGCGAAGGGACACGCATCCGCTCGGTTACGCTGGCCGGCGGCGTCTCGGTCGCGGGCGAGTTGTTCGTCGACGCTACGGGGCCGGATGCTCTCCTGATGAAGGGCCAGCCAGGCGACAGCTATGAAAGCTGGGCGGAATGGCTGCCGTGCGACCGGGTGCTGACCGCCAGTGGGCCTCCGCTCTCACCGCTGCCAGCCTTCAGCGAGATCATGGCGTTCGACGCGGGTTGGATCGGCCTCTTCCCACTCCAGAACCGGACAGCCGTGACCGCCGTCTATTCGTCCGCTCAGGCCGGGGACGACCGGGTGCTCAAGACGCTGGTCGA
>NZ_CADCWA010000150.1 GCF_902806285.1 uncultured Sphingomonas sp.
CGGGCTCAGGTAGCCGCGGTCGAACTGCATGCCTTCGACGACGTCGAGCTCGAACTCGAGGCCCTTGGCCTCCTCGACGGTGATCACGCCTTCCTTGCCGACCTTGTCCATCGCTTCGGCGATCTTCTCGCCGACGACCGTGTCGCCGTTGGCCGAGATGATGCCGACCTGAGCGATCTCATGGCTGCCCTGGACTTCGTTGGAACGGCTCTTGAGGTCCTCGACGACCTTGGTGACCGCGAGGTCGATGCCGCGCTTGAGGTCCATCGGGTTCATGCCGGCCGCGACCGACTTCATGCCTTCGCGGACGATCGCCTGGGCGAGCACGGTGGCGGTGGTGGTGCCGTCGCCGGCAACGTCGTTGGTCTTGGAGGCCACTTCGCGCAGCATCTGTGCGCCCATGTTCTCGAACTTGTCCTTGAGCTCGATCTCCTTGGCGACGGTGACGCCGTCCTTGGTGATGCGCGGCGCGCCGAAGCTCTTGTCGATGACGACGTTGCGGCCCTTGGGCCCAAGCGTCACCTTGACGGCGTCGGCGAGGATGTCGACGCCCTTGAGGATGCGCTCGCGCGCATCGCGGCTGAATTTCACGTCCTTGGCTGCCATGTGGCTACCCTTTCAGAATCTTTGGTTGGACTGGGCCCCGGCCTCCGCCGGGGTTGGGCATCGTTGGCTCAGCCAACAATACCCAAGATGTCGCTTTCCTTCATGATGATGAGGTCCTCGCCGTCGACCTTGACCTCGGTGCCCGACCACTTGCCGAACAGGATGCGGTCGCCCTGCGAGACGTCCAGCGGAGTCACCTTGCCGTCCTCCGAGCGGGCGCCCGAACCGACGGCGACGACTTCACCCTCCTGCGGCTTTTCCTTGGCGGTATCGGGGATGATGATCCCGCCCGCGGTCTTCTCCTCGGCCTCGACCCGGCGGACGAGAACGCGGTCATGAAGCGGCCTGAAAGCCATGTTGCCTAGCCCCTCTCTTGCTTAAAGCGTGTTGAACCTTCCGCTAGCACTCACGAGTGCGGAGTGCCAGCGACGGCCGGCATATGGGAGGCGCTGTCGGGCACGTCAATGCCTCATTCAGCCAGGTGTCAGACCCAGCCGATCGCGCCCGCTCCACCGCCCGAGGAGCAAGGTGGCGGCGACAATCAGTCCGATCGCGAGCCCGATCCAGACGCCCGTTCCACTAAGCTCCGTCAGAAAGCCGAGTCCGACCGCCAAGCCGAAGCCCGGAACCCAATAGCTGAAGATCGCGATGAGCATCGGCACGCGGGTATCCTGCAAGCCGCGGAGTGCTCCGGCCGCCACCGCCTGCGCGCCGTCGAACAGCTGAAAAGCGGCGGCGACCAGCAGGTACTGGACCGCGAAACCGACCATCAGCGCGTTGGCGGGCGCGTCGGGATCGACGTACAGCCGGAGGATGGCGCGCGGAAAGCCCCAGATCAGCAGCGCGGTAAAGACCATAAAGCCGATGCCGAGAGCGATGGCGATGTTCCCGGCAAGTCTGATCCATTCGCGGTTGCGGGCGCCATAGGCAAGGCCGACGCGGATGGTTGCCGCCTGCCCGACCCCGTAAGGCACCTGGAACGCGATGGCCGCGAGCTGCAGGGCGATCGTGTGCCCGGCCAGCTCCGCTTCCCCGATCCGGCCCATCAGGAAGGCCGCTCCGCTGAACAGGCCGGCCTCGGCCAGGATGGTGCCGGCGATCGGCAGGCCGACGACCAGCATCTGCCGCAAGCGTTGCCATTCGGCTCGCCACCAGCGGCCCCACAGGTGGAATCGGCGCAGGCGCCTGTTGGCCTGGATCACCACCGCATAGGCGGCGAGCATGGCGAAGCTGGTGATGACGCTGGCCACCGCCGATCCGTTGAGGCCGAGCGCGGGCAGGCCGAAATGACCGTAGATCAGGGCGTAGTTGCCGAGCGCGTTCACGGCGACCGCGAAGCCCGCGATGGCGGTGGAGGCCGCCGCCAGCCCAAGCGCCGAGATCGTGTTGCGCAGGTGCGCGGCGAGGACCAGCGGGATGATCGACCACATGAGGATCAGCAGGAAATCCCCGGCGGCGGCCGCGACGGACGGCTTCTGCCCGGTCAGGAGCATGAGTTCCTCCCCGAACGCACAGACGATCATGCACCCCGCGCCGCTCGCCACGGCCAGCCAGGAGCCCATGCGGAACGTCCGCCGGACCTCCCGCACCGCGTGGCGGTTGCGGCCGAGCTCGGCGGCGATCAACGGCGAGGCTCCGCCGACCAGCCCGCTCATCGCCCACATCAGCAGGCTGGTGAGCGCGACGCTGAGCGAGGAAGCGGCGAGCGGCTCGGCCCCGAGCCGGGCGATAAAGATCACGTCTACCGAGTAGATGGCCATCTGCAGCAGGTTCGTGCCCACCAGCGGCAACGCCAGCCGCAGGGTCGCGACCAGCTCTTCGCGCCAGTCGGCTGGCACCGCGCTGAGTGACCGGGGATGGGACATTGTGGGGGCCTAGCCGCCTCTCGCCCTTGTCGAAACCCTCTGTCGCGCCGACATCGCCTCGGCTAGCGGGGACGGACGTTAACGAAAGGTTTGCCGGCCATGCGTTTCGCCGCGGGTATCTGGAAGCTGCTGGTCGGCATCAAGGACGCGCTGGTCCTGCTGTTCATGCTGCTGTTCTTCGGCCTGCTCTACCTGGCCTTGTCCGCGCGGCCCTCGCCGGCGGTTGGCGAGGGCGTGCTGGCGCTGGAGCTCAACGGCAGCGTGGTGGAGCAGCCGACTCCGGCGGACCCGTTCGCGGCGGTGGGCGGCGGCTCGACGCCAAAGGAGTACAGCCTGCGCCAGTTGCGCAGGGCGCTCAACGAGGCCGCCGGGGACGACCGGGTCAAGGCGGTCGCGCTGGACCTCGACCGCTTCGCCGGCGGCGGGCAGACGGCGATCGCCGAGCTGGGTGAAGCGCTCGACGGGGTGCGGCGGTCGGGCAAGCCGGTGCTGGCTTATGCGACGGCGTATGGCGACGACGCCTACCAGCTGGCGGCTCACGCCTCGGAAGTGTGGCTGAACCCGCTCGGCACGGTGGCGCTGGCCGGGCCGGGGGGCAACAATCTCTACTTCAAGGGCCTGCTCGACAAGCTGGGGGTGACCGCCAACATCTACCGGGTCGGCACCTACAAGTCGGCGGTGGAGCCGTTCACCCGCAACGACATGTCGCCCGAAGCGAGGGCGAACGCGCAGGAGCTGGCCGGCAGCCTGCTGGAGACCTGGCGCGACGACCTGCGCCGCGCTCGTCCAAAGGCGGCGATCGAGCCTTACCTGCGCGACACGGCCGGCGCCGTTGCCGCCTCAGGCGGCGACTTCGCAGCGGCGGCCCGCCGTGCGGGGCTGGTCGACCGGGTCGGCGAGCGGCGGCAGTTCGAGGAGCGGCTGGCCGAGCTGGGCGGCGAAGACGAGCGCGTCCGCGGCGGCTACAGGAAGATCCCGATCAGCGCCTACGCCGCCGACCGGGTGCCCCAGAACCCGGGCGGCCCGATCGGGGTGGTGACCGTCGCCGGCAACATCGTCGACGGCAAGGCGCCGCTCGGCACCGCGGGCGGCGACAGCATCGCCCAGGCGATCGAGAAGGGGCTCCGCTCAGGCCGCCTCAAGGCGCTGGTTGTGCGGATCGACAGCCCGGGCGGGTCGGTCACCGGTTCGGAGCGCATCCGCCAGGCGGTCCTGCAGGCCAAGGCGGAGGGCCTGCCCGTGGTCGCGTCGATGGGCAACGTCGCCGCATCGGGCGGCTATTGGGTGGCGGCGGGAACCGACCACATCATGGCCGAGCCGTCCACGGTCACCGGCTCGATCGGCGTGTTCGGCATCCTGCCGAGCTTCCAGGGCTCACTGGACAAGCTCGGGATCGGCGCGGACGGGGTGAAGACCACGCCCTTGTCCGGCGAGCCCGACCTACTGCGCGGGCCCTCGCCCGAGGCCAGCCGGCTGGTGCAGATGGGCGTGGAGAGCATCTATCGCCGCTTCCTCAGCCTGGTCGCGCAGTCTCGCGGACGAAGCCCGCAGCAAATCGACCAGATCGCGCAGGGACGCGTATGGGCCGGCGGCACCGCGCGGCAGCTGGGGCTGGTGGACAGCTTCGGCGGAATGGACGAGGCGATCGCCAAGGCGGCCCAGCTTGCCAAGCTCGGGGACGAGCGGGGCGTGACCTATCTCGAACGGCCGACCAGCTGGCGGGAAGAGGTCGCCGGCCTGTTCCGCGACACGGACGATGGCGGCGAGACGACGGACGCGTTCGCCGGACTTGTTGTTCGCGAGCGCACGGAGCTGCTCGCCGCCATCCACGACGCCCGGACGATCCTGTCCGGCCCGACGCTGCAGGTGCGTTGCCTGGAGTGCCCGGGGGTCGCCCCGGCGCCGACGGCCGGCAGGGACGCGAGCCTGCTCGAAGCATTGCTCGGCTGGCTGAGCTAGTCGCGACTTCGCCGCCTGCGCCAGGTCGTCAGCGGAAGCAGGGCCAGCGCCAGGACGGTGCTGACCAGCGCCGCGATGCCGAAGCCGATCACCCATGGGTTGTGCGAGTCCTCGCGCGTCCGGAGGTCCATGATGTGGAGCCCCCACATCCAGTCGTAGAAGCGCCACCAGCGGGTGCGGCGCGCGACCACCTCGCCGCTGCCCGCGTCGACGTAGAAGCGCGCGCCGTCGCTCAGCTCGACCGCCCAGGTTGCGACCGGCCGGCGAAGGTCGAGCGGCGGATCATTCGCGGAGGTGCGGCGGACCGAAGCGACCTGGGCTGAGCCCCGATAGCGGCTGGTGACCTCGCGGGCGGCGTCGGCGGCGCCGACCGGGGGTAGCAGCCGGCCGGTAAGCGGGTCGGCCAGGCGGGCCGGGCCATCCGGCAGCTGCACCACCCAGCGCGGACCGGCGGCGCGCGGCTCCAGGCTCAGCTTCTCCACGGGCAAGCCCGAGACCCGCGGCGGCACGGGCGGCGTGCTTAGGCGAACGGCTGGAGCTTCCGCTAACAGATCGGTCCCGCGCACCTCCTCGATCGGCTTCCACACCATTATGACACCGGACAGCGTCCAGAACAGCAGCGGCAGGCCGACCAGCCAGCCGAGCCAGATGTGCCAGCGGCGAAGGGTTTGGCGGAGCGGCATGGGGGCGCTTGTACCCCGGCGGACGCCGGGGTCCAGCCGGCCGCGATCGAGAGCCGAAAGCGCTGGGCCCCGGCGTTCGCCGGGGTACTCGGACGTCACACGTGGATCGGCTTGCCCTGCACCGCCATTGCCGCTTCCTTGAGCGCTTCGGAATGCGTCGGGTGCGCGTGGGTGGTATAGGCGATGTCCTCGCTGGTGGCGCCGAACTCCATCGCCTGCGCGGCCTGGGCGATCATGGTGCCCGCCAGGCTGCTGATCATCCACACACCGAGCACACGGTCGGTCTTGGCGTCGGCCACCACCTTGACGAAGCCGTCGGTGTCGCGGTTGGTCTTGGCGCGGCTGTTGGCCATGAAGGGGAACTTGCCGACCTTGACCTCGCCGTTGGCGCGGGCCTGCTCCTCGGTCAGGCCGACGCCCGCGATCTCCGGGTGGGTGTAGACGACCGACGGGATCACCGCATGGTTCACGATGCCGGTCTGGCCGGCGATGTTCTCGGCCACCGCGATGCCCTCGTCCTCGGCCTTGTGGGCGAGCATCGGGCCGGGGATCACGTCGCCGATCGCCCAGATGCCGGGCACCGCGGTACGGAAGTCGTGGTCGGTCTCGATCTGCAGGCGATTGTTGACCTGCAGCCCGACCTTGTCGAGCCCGAGCCCTTCGGTGTTGGGGCGGCGGCCGATGGCGACCAGCACCGCGTCGGCCTGGATCGTCTCCGCCGCGCCGCCCCCAGCCGGCTCGACGGTCAAGGTCGCGCCCGCGCCGTTGCGCTCGACGCCGGTGACCTTGAGGCCGGTGCGCAGCTCAAAGCCCTGCTTCTTGAAGATCTTGGCGGATTCCTTGCGGACCTCCTCGTCCATGCCGGGCAGGATCTGGTCGAGATATTCGACCACCGTGACCTTGGCGCCGAGCCGCCGCCACACCGAGCCCAGTTCCAGCCCGATCACGCCGCCGCCGATCACCACCAAGTGCTCGGGCACCTTCGGCAAGGCCAGAGCGCCGGTGGAGTCGACGATCACCTCATTGTCGATGGCGACGCCCGGCAGCGGGGTGACCGAGGAGCCGGTGGCGATGACGACGTTCTTGGCGGTGACGGTGCGCTCGCCGACTGCAAGCGTGTGCGCGTCCTGGAACTGCGCCTGGCCTTTCAGCCACTCGACCTTGTTCTTCTTGAACAGGAACTCGATCCCGCCCGTCAGCTCCTTCACCGCCTTGGCCTTTTCGCCGTGCATGACGTCGAGGTTAAGCGTGGCGCCCTGCAGCTCGACCCCGAACTTGGCGAGCGCGCCGGAGCTGGCCTCGGCGAACAGTTCGGAAGCATGGAGCAGCGCCTTGGACGGGATGCAGCCGACGTTGAGGCAGGTGCCGCCCAGCGTCTCGCGGCTCTCGGCGCAAGCGGTCCTGAGCCCGAGCTGCGCGGCACGGATCGCCGCGACGTAGCCGCCGGGGCCGGCGCCGATTACCAGAACGTCAAAGTCGTAAGTGTCAGCCATTCGTTGCTCCAGAGGGAAACGGCTTCGTCCGATCGCCGTCGATAGTGATCGTCACGAGGTGGCCCGCAGGGACGCCCGCTTCAAGCAGGGTCAAGATGCGCTCCGCCGTAAGTGACGGGCTGCGATGCGGCAAGCGCGAGTATAGGATGGCTAAGGGGCGCGGCAGGTTCCTGCTGAAGATGAGCTCACCGAAGTCGCGATCGTTCGTGAGCAGGACGCAGGACCCGATGTCGCCCCGCTCAAGGATTACCGCGTCGCTGGCACCCGGGCTAGTTTCCGCAATCCACTCGGTCGGCCATCCGGCCTCACGTAAGCATGCCACGACCAGCCGATGGATGTTTTCGTCTGCAAGTAGGAGCACAAGTCAGGCGGCTTCGCGGCTTGCGGCAGTCGCTTCCTTGACCAGCAGATCATGGGCGAAGCCCATGGCTGCGCGAACGTCGGCCTCCTCTAAGTGAGGATAGGCGTCGAGCAGCTCCACCACGGAGGTTCCTTCGGCCAGATGCTCAAGGATCAACTCCACGGAGATGCGTGTTCCCTTGACCACGGGCTTGCCGCCGAGAATCTCGGTGTCCGAATGGATGTGGTCGCGCCAGTTCACCGCTGCCTCAAAGATCGATCAGGAGCCTCGTCGGGTCCTCTATAGCTTCCTTCACACGGACGAGGAAGGTCACCGCCTCGCGGCCATCGACCAGCCGGTGGTCGTAGCTCAGCGCCAGGTACATCATCGGCCGCGCGACGATCTGGCCGTCCTTGACCACCGGCCGTTCCTCGATCCGGTGCATGCCGAGCACCGCAGACTGCGGCGGGTTGATGATCGGGGTGGAGAGCAGCGAGCCGAACACGCCGCCGTTGGAGATGGTAAATGTCCCGCCCTTCATGTCCTCTTGCGTGAGCGTGCCGTCCTTGGCCTTCTTCCCGTAGCCGGCGATCGCCTGTTCGATCTCGGCGAAGCTCATCCGGTCGGCGGAGCGGATCACGGGCACCACCAGCCCCTTGGGCGCGGAGACCGCAACGGAGACGTCGAGATAGTCGTGGTAGACGATCTCGTCGCCCTCGATGCGGGCGTTGACCGCGGGCACGTCGCGAGCGGCCAGCGCGACCGCCTTCACGAAGAAGCCCATGAAGCCCAGGCGGATGCCGTGCTTCTTCTCGAACAGGTCCTTGTAGCGCGCGCGGGCGGCGATGACCTCGCTCATGTCCACGTCGTTGAAGGTGGTCAGCAGCGCGGCGGTGTTCTGCGCTTCCTTGAGGCGGGTGGCGATGGTCTGGCGCAGGCGCGTCATCTTGACGCGTTCTTCGGTGCGCGCGCCTTCGCCTGATCCTGCGGCAGGAGCGGGTGCAGGGTGTGCGGCGGGCGGCGACGGCGCTCTCGCCTCGGGCGGCTGGGCCCCGGCGTTCGCCGGGGTGCTGGCGGCCTTTTGTACGTCCTCCTTGGTCAGGCGGCCGTCCTTGCCGCTGCCGGTGAGGCTCGCGGGATCGACGCCGCTTTCCTGCACCGCGCGGCGGACGGCCGGGCTGAGGCGGAGGGCGGCGGCTTGCTCGTCGGTGACCTCCGAGTGCCCCTGCGAAGGCAGGGGCCCAGCGGTTTGGGCCGCGGAGGCAGGGGAAGAGGACTGGGCTCCTGCCTTCGCAGCAGCACTGGGTTGCGCCGGGGCGCTCGCCGCAGCCCCGTTGCCGATGGTCGCGATCACCGCGCCGACATTGACCGTGTCGCCCTCGGCCACCAGCGCTTCGCCAAAGGTGCCGGCCACCGGCGAGGGCACTTCCACCGAGACTTTGTCCGTCTCCAGGCTGGCCACCGGCTCATCGGCCGCGACCGCTTCGCCCGGCTTCTTGAGCCACGCTCCAAGCGTCGCTTCGGTGATGCTCTCGCCCAGCGCAGGGACTTTGACCTCGGTCGCCATGATCTTCCTTCTTGTTCTCAGCTGCCCGCTTTACCGGCCTTGCGGACGGTGTCGACCGCCGCCTCGGCCGCGGCCGGCTTGGTGCCGCCCGTGCGCAGCGCATCGGCGACGAGGTCGGCCTGCTCGCGGACGTGGCGCTTGGCCAGGCCGGTGGCCGGGGAGGCCGCGGCGCTCCGGCCGGCGTAGCGCGGGCGCAGGCCGTGGCCCGCGGCCTGCAGGCACTCCTCCAGGAACGGTTCGACGAAAAACCAGGCGCCGTTGTTGCGCGGTTCTTCCTGCGCCCAGCAGAGGTCTTCCAGGACCGGCATGGCGGCCAGGCGCTTGACCAGCGGTTCGGACGGGAACGGATAAAGCTGCTCGAGCCGCAGGATCTCGATATCGTCGGCTCCAGCGGCATCACGGGCTTCAATCAGCTCGTACGCGACCTTGCCCGAGCAGAGCACCAGCCGCTTGGTCGCGCCTTCCCCGGGCGGGTTCAGGTCGGACAGGATGCGGCGGAAATGGCTGTCACCGGTGAAGTCGGCCGTGCTCGAAACCGCCAGCTTGTGGCGCAGCAGCGACTTGGGCGTCATCACGACCAGCGGCTTGCGGAAGTCGCGCAGCAGCTGGCGGCGGAGCAGGTGGAAGTAGTTGGCCGGGGTGGTCGGGTAGGCAACCTGGAGATTGTCCTCGGCGCAGAGCTGCAGGTAGCGCTCGAGCCGCGCGGACGAATGCTCCGGCCCCTGCCCTTCGTAGCCGTGCGGCAGCAGCAGCACGAGGCCGCTGGCCCGCAGCCACTTGGCCTCGCCGGCCGCGATGAACTGATCGATGATGACCTGCGCGCCATTGGCGAAGTCGCCGAACTGCGCTTCCCACAGCACCAGCGTGCGCGGGTCGGCGAGGCTGTAGCCATATTCAAAGCCGAGCACGCCGAATTCGGACAGCGGCGAGTCGCGCACCTCGAAGCGGCCGCCCTCGACCTGCTGAAGGGGAATAAACTTGTCGCCCGTCCCCTGGTCGGTCCACACGGCGTGGCGCTGGCTGAAGGTGCCGCGGCCGCTGTCCTGACCGGACAGGCGGACGTTGTGGCCTCCGCCGAGCAGCGAGCCGAACGCCAGCGCCTCGGCCGTTGCCCAATCGAAGCCGGCCCCGCCGTCGAACATCGCCTTTTTGGCGTCGAGAATGCGCCCCAGCGTCTTGTGGACGGTCAGGCCGTCCGGCACCGCGGTCAGCACCTGCCCGACGCGCCGCAGCTCGTCGTCCGAAATGGCGGTCACGATGTTGCGGCGGCCTTCGACCGGTTCACCCGGCTTGCTGAGGCCCGCCCAGCGGCCCTCGAACCAGTCGGCCTTGTTCGGCAGGTAGTTGGCGCCCGCCGCGAACTCGCCTTCGAGCAGCTCGGTGAACTGCCGCGTCCGCTCGTCGATCCAGGCCTGGTCGACCACGCCCTCCGCGATCAGCCGGTCGCCGTAGAGCTTGCTGACTGGCGGATGCCGCCGAATCGCATCGTACATGACCGGCTGGGTGAAGCTCGGCTCGTCGCCCTCGTTGTGGCCGAAGCGGCGGTAGCACCACATGTCGATGACGATGTCGCGGTTGAAGCATTGGCGGAACTCGATGGCCAGCTTGCAGCAGAAGGTCACCGCCTCCGGATCGTCGCCGTTGACGTGCAGGATCGGCGCCTGGATGCCCTTGGCCACGTCCGATGGATAGGGCGATGAGCGGGCGAACTGCGGCGAGGTGGTGAAGCCGACCTGATTGTTGATGACGAAGTGCAGGCAGCCGCCGGTGCCGTAGCCGGGCAGGCCGGAGAAGCTCAGGCACTCCCACACGATCCCCTGGCCGGCGAAGGCAGCGTCGCCGTGCAGCAGGATCGGCAGCACCTTGTCGCCGTCCGGATCGCGCAGAAGCGTCTGCACCGCGCGCGCCTTGCCTAGCACGACGGGGTTGACCGCTTCCAGGTGCGACGGGTTGGCCTGGAGCGACAGGTGCACCTTGATGCCGTCGAACTCGCGGTCCGACGAGGTGCCGAGATGGTATTTGACGTCGCCCGAGCCGCCCACGTCCTGCGGATTGGCGCTGCCGCCCGCGAACTCGTTGAAGATGGCGCGGTAGGGCTTGCCCATGACGTTGGCGAGGACGTTCAAGCGGCCGCGGTGGGCCATGCCGACGGCGATCTCCTCGATCCCCATCTGCCCGCCGTATTTGATCACCGCTTCAAGCGCCGGGATCATGCTCTCGCCGCCGTCCAGGCCGAAGCGCTTGGTCCCGACATATTTGCGCGCGAGGAACTTCTCCCACTGCTCGCCGTGGATCACCTTCTCGAGGATCGCCTGCTTGCCTTCGGGCGTGAAGCTGATCGCCTTGTCGCGACCTTCCATCCGCTCCTGGAGGAAGCGCCGCTCCCGAAGATCGTTGATGTGCATATATTCGAGGCCGACGTGGCCGCAGTAGTTGGCGCGAAGGATGGCGACGATCTCGCGGACGCTCGCCTGCTCCAGGCCCAGGGTGCCGCCGATGAAGATCGGCCGGTCGAGGTCGGCGGCGGTGAAGCCGTGATACTCGGGGGTGAGGTCGGCGGGCAGCTCGCGGTGGCTCAGGCCGAGCGGGTCGAGGTCGGCGGCGAGGTGCCCGCGGACGCGATAGGTGCGGATCAGCATCATCGCGCGGATGCTGTCCTCGGCCGCCCGGCGGATCGCGGCCTCGTCGGTGACGCCGGCGGCCTTGGCGGCGTCCTTCGCCTTAACCGCAACCTGCTCGATCGTCGCCTCGGTAGGGTCAAGGCCGAGGTTGACTTCGTCGAGCTCCGCCACCGGCCAATTCGGCCGTGCCCAGCTGGGTCCCTGCTCGGTGTCGAAGATGTCCATCTTATCCTCTTGTGCCCCGGCGAAGGCCGGGGCCCAGGCCGGCATAAGCCGGGTTACTCACCTCACCGAAGCCCTTG
Source organism: uncultured Sphingomonas sp. (assembly GCF_902806285.1). Lineage (GTDB taxonomy): Bacteria > Pseudomonadota > Alphaproteobacteria > Sphingomonadales > Sphingomonadaceae > Sphingomicrobium. Next base: position 11,437 of record NZ_CADCWA010000150.1, read on the forward strand.
CGGGCTCCTGGACCCCGGCCTGCGCCGGGGTACAACTTAAAACAAGGTCGGATAAAGATCATTCCAGTCAAGGTTACTTTCCTCAATCAGCCTGATCTTCCACGTCCGCTTCCATTCTTTCATCTGCAGTTCGCGACGGCGCGCCTCCTGCAGATCGTCATAGGCTTCGAACCACACGAGAAGTTTGCAACCGTTCTCCTTGGTGAAGCCTTCGACGAGTCCATTCCGATGCTCATACACGCGCTTCGGCAGATTGCTCGTCGACCCGATGTATATCGTGCCATTCTTGCCGCTCGCCATCATGTAGACGAAGCCAGCCTTCAACCTCTGCCCCCCTCGTGCACCGGCGAAGGCCGGTGCCCAGGCCGGCCAGCGGCCGGGTTCTACCTTAGAGAAGCGCCTCACGGCGCTCCTGGGCCCCGGCCTACGCCGGGGCACAGCTTACCCGTTCAACAATGCCTTCAACGTCCTGCCCAGCTCAGATGGGCTCGGCGACACGCGAATGCCAGCGGCTTCCATTGCCGCGATCTTCGACTCCGCGTCGCCCTTGCCGCCCGAGACGATCGCGCCGGCATGGCCCATGCGCCGGCCCGGAGGCGCGGTGCGGCCGGCGATGAAGCCGACGGTCGGCTTGGAGCGGCCGCGCTTAGCCTCGTCGGCCAGGAACTGGGCCGCCTCTTCCTCCGCCGCGCCGCCGATCTCGCCGATCATGATGATCGACTTGGTCTCGTCGTCGGCGAGGAACATCTCGAGCATGTCGATGAACTCGGTGCCCTTGACCGGATCGCCGCCGATGCCGACCGCGGTGGTTTGGCCCAGGCCCTCGTTGGTGGTCTGGAACACC
>NZ_CADCWA010000151.1 GCF_902806285.1 uncultured Sphingomonas sp.
TCTACGCGATCCTGCGCGCCTTCACCGTGGACTTCATCCTGCCCGCCAAGCTGTGGGGCGTGCTGGCGATGTTCGCCTCCATCCTGCTGCTGTTCTTCCTGACCTGGCTCGACCGCTCGCCGGTCCGCTCGACCAGCTACCGCCCGTTGTACAAGATCTTCTTCTGGCTGCTGGTGCTGGATGTGATCGCGCTGGGCTACGCCGGCCAGGCGCACATCACGCCGTTCACGCTGGCGCTGAGCCAGGTGGCGGCCGCTTACTACTTCGCGCACTTCCTCATCATCCTGCCGCTCGTTTCCAAGTTCGAGAAGCCGCTGCCGCTGCCGACCTCGATCTCGCAGTCGGTGCTGCACGGCGAGAAGCAGGAGAGCGCTCCATTCGGGCTGACCAGGACGGGCCCGGCCGCCGTTCCAGCCGCGGCCGAATAAGGGGACAAGGACAGATGGTCCGTATTATCGGTTTTCTGATCGGGCTCGGCTTCGTCGGCGTCCTGCTGATCTCCTTGGTCGTCAACGCGGTGGACGCGATCCAGAACCCGCCGGTGCATACCGCGGAGGAGGAGTTCCACCTCGAACCGCGCAGCGCGGGCTTCAGCTGGCAGAAGCCGTGGGGTCAGTTCGACGAGGCGCAGCTGCAGCGCGGCTTCCAGGTGTACAAGGAGGTCTGCGCCGCCTGCCACAGCCTCAAGTTCGTCAGCTTCTACGAGCTCGAAGGGCTCGGCTACAACGAGGCGGAGATCAAGGCGATCGCCAATCAATGGGCGATCGAGGTGCCGACGGTGAACCCGGACACGGGCGAGAACAGCACCCGCAAGGCGCTGCTGTCCGACCGTTTCCCCAGCCCCTACGCCAACGAGACCGCCGCACGCGCCGCCAACAACAACGCCCTTCCGCCCGACCTGTCGCTGATCGCCGAAGCGCGCGGGGACGGCTCCAACTACATTTACTCGCTGCTGACCGGCTACCGGAACGCCGCGACCTACCGCAACGAGAAGGGCGAGCCCGTTCCGCAGGAGAACCGGCCGGGGCAGGGGCTGCATTTCAATCCCTATTTCGCCAACCTCAACATCGCCATGCCGCCGCCGATCGTCTCGGACGGTCAGGTGACCTATGCCGACGGCACCCGCGCGAGCGTGGACCAGATGGCCAAGGACGTGTCCGCCTTTCTGCGCTGGACGGCGGAGCCGAACCTGGAGCGGCGCCATGCCGCGGGCTGGGCGGTGATGATCTTCCTGATCGTCGGGACCGTGCTGGCGTACCTCGCGTACCGCAACATCTGGGCGAACGCCAAGCGCGAGGTCTCGATCCGCGGCCCGCTCGAGCCGGCGTTCCAGCAGCGCATGCAAGAGCAGAAGGACGAGCGCGGGATCGCGGGCTGACGCTCAGCGGCGGATCGGCCTGGAACGGTTCGTTTCCGCCTGCCGTTGGCCACGGATGTTGAGGACCCTACCGCTTATCGCCCTGGCCGTGGCCGCCTGCACCGACCGGCCGGTCGGTGCCCCGCCTGCTGAGAACGGCGCGGCGCCGCTGAATGCCGCTGCACCTCCCGCATCTGCTTCGCAGCGGCCTGCCGCCCCGGCGGCGACCGGCGCCCGGGCCGATCCTGCGTTGGCTGATGAGACCGATCCGGCGTTGCAGCCGCCAGCGGTTCAGCCACTCGCCCGCGCCGACTTCGAGGGGCGGATCGACAGCGGCCTCGGCTGTTCCTTCAAGTCCGCGGGAAGCCAGACCCTGTTGGTGGCGACGGCTCCGATGGACTCCGGCGCTCGCGCCCAAGGGGTGATCAAGGTCGGCGGCAAGGTCGAGCTGCTCCGGGCCGGCCAGCCGGGCGGCTACGCGGCACTCGCGGCTGGGCAGTCGCTGGCAAACGAAATGGGGTGGTCGGCGTTCGTCCGCCGTGCGCCCGGCACGGGTCGAGCCGAAGGAGCTGAGAGCACGAGCTGGCCCGCAAGCCTGATCGTCGCAATGGAAGGCGGCGGGAGCGTGACGTTCGAGAACGGCCGCTGGAGCTGCGGCGCCTAGCTCTCGGTTGCAGGTTCCGCCGGCCGGCGCCGCATCAGCACGATGCTGGTGAAGGTCAGCACATCCACCCCGTCCTGGTTGGTGACGCGCGTCGCGGTCCGGAAGGAGCCGATACCCGGCTTCGACCGCGACGGCGTCTTCTCGATGATCGTGCCCGAGATCGTCAGCGTGTCGCCCGGATAGACCGGCTTCAGCCAGCGCAGCTCGTCCACGCCGGGCGAGCCGAGGCCGGCCTGCTCATCCTGCACGACCCGGCGGGCGATCACGCCCATTGCCATCGCGCAGGTATGCCAGCCGCTCGCAGCGATCCGCCCGAAGTGGGTCCTGGCGGCCGCCTCGTCGGACAGGTGGAACGGCTGCGGGTCGTACCGCCGCGCGAACTCGATCACCTCGTCGCGGCTGACCTCGACCGAGCCGAAAGCCTGCTCCTCGCCGACCACCAGGTCTTCCCAATAGATCATCGACCTTCAATGCGAGAAGCCGTCACGGGAGTAAATCCCGTGACGTCGGTCCGGTCGCGCTCTCCGGCGCGCAGGCCGTCCGGTGTTCGCCGGCTCTTCGCGCTGCTCCGGCGACGCTTGTGCGTCGGCGTCGCTGCGCTCGGCGGCTCACACGTTGAATCGAAACAGCAGCACGTCGCCGTCCTGGACGACATAGTCCTTGCCCTCGGAGCGCAGCTTGCCCGCCTCGCGCGCGCCGGCCTCGCCGTTGCAGGCGAGGTAGTCCTCGTAGGCGATGGTTTCGGCGCGGATGAAGCCGCGTTCGAAGTCCGAATGGATCGCGCCCGCCGCCTGCGGAGCCCTGGCGCCGCGCTCGACCGTCCAGGCGCGCGACTCCTTGGGCCCGGCGGTGAAGAAGGTCAGCAGGCCGAGCAGCTCGTAGCCGGCGCGGATGATGCGGGCGAGGCCGGTCTCGGTGAGGCCGAGGTCGGCCAGGAAGGGCTCGCGGTCGGCCGGGTCCATGGTGGCGATCTCGGCTTCGATCGCCGCGGAGATGACCACCGCGCGCGCGCCCTCCGCCGCGGCCTTGGCGAAGACGGCCTGCGACAGCGCGTTGCCGTCGGCGGCGTCGCCCTCGTCGACGTTGCACACGTAGAGCACCGGTTTGCCGGTCAGCAGCTGCGCGCGGGCGAGCGCCTTTTCCTCCTCCGCGTCCTTGGGTTGGACCAGCCGCGCGGGCTTGCTCTGGCGGAGCAGCTCCAGGGCCTGGCCGAGCACGGAGGCTTCGACCTTGGCCTCCTTGTCGCCCTGCGCCGCCTTCTTGGCGAGGCTGGGTACGCGCCGTTCCAGGCTGTCGAGGTCGGCGAGCATCAGCTCGGTCTCGACCGTCTCCGCGTCGGCGAGGGGGTCGACGCGGCCCTCGACGTGCGTCACGTCGCCGCCTTCGAAGCAGCGCAGCACGTGCACGATCGCGTCGACCTCGCGGATGTTGGCGAGGAACTGGTTGCCGAGCCCTTCGCCCTGCGCGGCGCCGCGGACCAGGCCGGCGATGTCCACGAACTCGATCTGCGTTTCGATCACCTGCGCCGAGCGCGCGATGGCTGCGATGCGCTGCAGCCGCTCGTCCGGTACTGCCACCCGGCCGACATTGGGCTCGATGGTGCAGAAGGGATAGTTGGCAGCCTGGGCGGCGGCCGTTTCCGTCAGCGCGTTGAAGAGGGTCGACTTGCCCACGTTGGGCAGGCCGACGATGCCGCATTTGAAACCCATGGTAACTCCGTAGACGACGTCATCCCGGCCTCGAGCCGGAATCCGCCTGCTTGTCCGGACAGGCGTAGAGAGGAAGGCGGACCCCGGATCAAGTCCGGGGTGACGTGCTATGCGAAGTTGAAGCTGATGCTCAGCCGTTCGCCGCGTCCACTGCCGGGCAGCACCTCGTGCCGCAGCCAGCTTTCCCACAGCAGCAGCAGCCCGGCGCGCGGCTGCACGGTGACGAAGGACTGCAGCGGCTCGGGCGCGTCGGCAAGGCGCGGCGGGGCGGCCATCATCATGGCCAAGCGCGGGTCCTCGAAGCGGATGGCGCCGCTGCCGGGCGGCACCTCCACATAGAGGGTGCCGGAGATGATGCTGTGCGGATGAAGGTGGCCGCCGTGCCCCCCGCCGCCGCGCAGCAGGTTGACCCACAGGCTGTCGAGCCGCGGCTTGGCGGAGAGGGCGAAGCCGCATTCTTCCGCGAAGAGGGCGGCATGGCGGGTCAGTGGTTTGCCCAGCGCGCCGACCGTCGGGTCGCGCCGCGGCAGGTCGTCCAGCGACGCGTAGCTGGTGTAGCCCCGGTAGCGGTGCTCGCGCGCCCAGCGCTGCCCGGCGCGGTCGTCGGCGGCGAGGCTGCGGATGGCGTGGGCGAGCTGCGTCAGCAGAGCGTCGTCGCCGAGTTCGGCTTCGTAGAGGCGGGTGACGAACAGGTCGCGGGTCACTGGGCTGCCCTAAGCGCGGATCAGCGCCGCCGCCAGACCTCGACCGTGCCGGCGCGGGTAACGGGACGGTAGCGCGCCATCGCTCGCCGGATCGCGGGATCGGCCAGCAGCCAGGAGCGCGACCGGTCCTCGACCAGCACCAGGTCCGGCCGGCGGGCATCCACGTCCCGCACGAAGGAGGCCAGGTCCTCGCGGTACCAGCGCCGCACCGCCGGATCGCGCAGCCCGACATAGCGTGCGGCGGCGGCGGTGAAGAGCGAAGGACGCGAGCCGACCCAGCGGCCGCCGGCCAAGCGAGCGGCCGGGTGCCCGGTTGCGAGCTCCGTGCCCAGGGTCATCAATCGTGGCTTGGCGGGCCCGGCGCGGGCGATGGCCTCGACCAGGCCCGGCGGCGGCTGGACGGACATCGCACGAAAGAGCTGAAGGCCGATGAGCAGTGCCGCGGCGGCGATGGCCAAGCGGCGCGACGCGGGCGCGGCCGTTCGTTCGGCCAGCAGCACGGCGAGGGCTACGACCGCCAGGGCGATGCCTGGATAGCTGTGGTTGAGGTAGTTCTTGCCCTGCATCAAACCGGCCAGCGCAAAGCCGGCGCTCGCCAGGAACAGGGCGGTCGCGAGGGGTGGCGTCCGCTCCGCGCCGGCTACCCGGCCAAGCAGGTAAAGCGCAACTGGCACGACCAGCATCGGCCCGAGCAGGAAGTTGAGCGGCCGGTCGCGCATGGGCAGGTAGGTCGCCCCCAGCATCGGCAGGAGCTGCAGATAGTCGGGTGTCACAAGCACCACGGCTGCGGCGTAGGCGGCGAGCACCAGCGCGGCGGCCGCGGCCGGGAAGAAGAACGGCCGCCAGCCGTGCACTCGTACCGCGGCCCAGAGGGCTGGAAGCAGCAGGGCAAGCGCGAACGGCGGCTTGATCGCCATCAGCAGACCGGCGGCGATCCCGGCCGCGGCCAGGACGGCAGGATTCGGCGTCCGCCGCTCCGCGATGCGGACGATGGCGGCGGTGGCGGGCAGCGCCAGCATGAGGGCGAAATGCTCGCGCTGGGCGAACAGGGCTCCCGGCAGGATCAGCAGGGCAAAGCCCGCGCCCGTCATCAGCCACCATCCACTCGGCAGTCCGCGCAGCTTGGCCGCCAGCACGCCGGTCGCGGCGATCGACGCGACCGCGCCCAGCAGCGCGGAGCCGATCACCAGCGGTTCGGGCGCAAGGGCGAGGCGCTGGGCCAGCCACACGGTCGGCAGGTAGAGCCACACGGACGCGGGCGGGTTGGCCTCGATGATGTCGACGTACAGGCGGTCGCCGCCAAGCAACCGCTCGCACAGCGTGATCAGCCAGCTGACGTCCGCGTTCACCGGGGTCAGCAGCGACTGGGTCAGGACGGCGGCAACGAGCATCGCAGCTACGGTCGCGGGCAGTGATGCCGAGCGCCGCCCTGACTGCCAGCTGTCTGCCGCCACCGGGATCATGGGGGGGCGTTAACCGGCAAGATTGAAGAAGGGGTGAAGAGCGGGCCGGCTCTCGCGCGTTGCGCCCGGATGACCTCGCCATTCCGCCCGTTGGTTCGCCTGCTCACCGGCGATCTGCTCGATTTCGATCCGAAGCTGTTCCTGGAGCCGCCTGGCGAGCCGGCGGTGGCGGGGCCCGGCTCGGTGTCATGGCAGGTGTTCGGCAACCCCGTCGCGCTGGCGGTCGGCGGCATCGCGGCGGTGCTGCTGGAATTGGGCGAGCCGCGGGTGCGCGCCGGCGTGTGGGACCACAGCAGTTTCCGCAGCGATCCGGGCGAGCGGATTCGGCGCACGGGGCTGGGCGCGTTGATCACGGCCTTCGCAGGGACAAGCCGCTTCGCCGCCTATGCCGACCGGGTGAACGGCATCCACGCGCAGGTGCGGGGGGAGACGCCGGAAGGGCAGCCGTACCGGGCGGACCAGCCCGAACTGCTGCGCTGGGTCCAGGCGACGGCCGCCTTCTGCTTCGTCGAGTCCTATGCGGCCCTGGTGCGGCCGTTGAGCCCGCGCGAGAGCGATGCGTTCTATGCGGAAGCGGCGGCCGGCGCGCGCTATTACCGGGTCGCGGATGCTCCGGCGTCCCAGGCCGAGATGGGGCGCTATCTGGCAGGGATGAGGGTCGCGCTGAGCCCGTCCCCGGTGATCGCCGAGTTCCTGTCGATCATGCGGGAGCGCCCGGTGTTGCCGCCGGCGCTGCGGTGGCTGCAGCCGGTGCTCGTCCGCGGTGCGATCGAGCGGGTGCCTCCCGCCTTTCGCGAGCAGCTCGGGATTGCGGGCGAGCAGGGGTTGAGCGCTGGGGAGCGCCGCCTGCTGCGGCTTGCGGCGGCGGCGGCGGAGCGAATCCGGTTGCCGAACGATCCGCGCAGCCTGGCGGAGCAGCGCCTGAGCAGGAGACCGCCTAGCGCGTCGCTTGCAGGCGCAGCGCCACCTCGCTCATGAAGCGGGCGTCGTCGCCGTCCGCCAGCCACTCAGCTTCGGCCGCGACCGCGCCGAGCAGGTCGGACAGGGGCTCCATCTCCGCCTTGGCGTAGTTGCCCAGCACGTGGGGGGTAACCCGGTCCTTGTGGCCGGGATGGCCGATGCCGATGCGCACCCGGCGGAAGTCGGGGCCGAGCGCGGCATCGATCGAGCGCAGGCCGTTGTGCCCCGCCAGGCCGCCGCCGACCCGCGCCTTGACCTTGAACGGCGCGAGGTCGAGCTCGTCATGGAAGGCGGTGAGGGCATCCTCGTCGAGCTTGTAGAAGCGCAGCGCCTGCTGCACCGCATCGCCGCTGTCGTTCATGAAAGTCTGCGGCTTCAGCAGCAGGATCTTGTGGTGGCCGATGCGGCCTTCCGCAGCCAGGCTGCGGAACTTCTTCTGCCACGGCCCGAAGCCATGCACTTCGGCGATGGCGTCGGCGGCCATGAAGCCGACGTTGTGCCGGTGCAGCGCATATTGCGCGCCGGGATTGCCGAGGCCCGCCCAGATCTGCATGCGCTCCCCTCACCTTCAGGGGAGGGACGGCGGTGGGGCAGACGTATCCGCTTCCCACGCCCCCACCCCTCGCTCAGCTGCGCTGAGTCGTCCCCTCCCCTGAAAGGGAGGGGAGCAACAGCCTACTCGCCGTCCGACTGCGGTCCGTCGGTGGTCTCCGGTTCGTCGGACGTGGTCGGCACCTGATCGGGCGCCGGCGTATCGGCGTCGCCTTCCTCCGACTTCATCGCCGAAGGCGCGACCAGCGTGGCGATGGTGAAATCGCGGTCGGTGATCGCGCTTTCGGCACCCTGCGGCAGCTTGACCGCCGAGATGTGGATGCTGTCGCCGATGTCGAGGCCGGCCAGGCTGATGTGGATTTCGTCCGGAATCGTCGAAGCGTCGCAGGTAAGCTCCAGGTCGTGGCGGACGACGTTGAGCACGCCGCCGCGCGCGATGCCGGGGCTGTCTTCCTCATTGTCGAAGCGCACGGGCACCGCCACGGTGACCTTGCTGTGCTCGCCGACGCGGAAGAAGTCGACGTGCGACGGGCGGCTGGTCACCGGGTGGAACTGCACGTCCTTGGGCAGGGTCCGGATGGTGTTGCCGCCGGCGTCGATCATGACCAGCGAGTTCATGAAGTGGCCGCTCGACAGCAGTTTGGCGAGGAGCTTCTCCTCGACGTGGATGCTCAACGGCTCCTGATTGGCGCCGTAGACGACGGCGGGGACCCGGCCTTCGCGACGCAGTGCCCGGGAGGCTCCCTTGCCAGCCCGGTCGCGCGTCTCGGCGGGCAGCGTCAGCTGTTCGCTCATGCGTGATGTTCCTTGTGAGAAAAGTTACGCCCGCCCACGCCTCCAGGGATGACCATGGGGAGCGGGCGGGCATGTAGCGGAAGGGCTTCGGGTTGGCAAATGCGGGTGCCCCAAGCGTTTCAACATGGACAAGATGGACGCTACGTCCCGGTCCTCTTCGCCTGCCCGTCATCGGCTTCGTCCCACTCGCGCAAGCGGCGTTCGAACGCCTCCTCCTCGGCGCGGGCGGCAGCCTGCGCCTGGCGGTCGCGACGGCCCGGTGCGCCGGCCACCCATTCCTCCACCGCTTCGGCGGTCCGCAGGACGGCCGCGCCATCGACCCGCCGCGGTCCGCGCGGCGGCGCCCGGCGGGCAACGGGCGGGAGGCCCAGCTCGGCATTGGCATCGTCCTCCGCCAGGTCGTTCAGCGCCAGGCTCAGGCGGGAGAAGGGCTCGTCTGAGCTGGACTCGACGAAGCGTTCGCGGTCGTTCCAGGCGCCGTAACGGAACGGGTCGCGGTAGCGCAGCAGGAACATGGCGAGCCGCTCGTCATAGTAGCGCCGTTCGCCGATCTGCTCGCCCTGGTAGTAGACCGGGCGGGCAACGCCGTGGAGCGCGCGGGAGAAGGTCGCCTCTGCGAGGCGGCGCACACCGGCGTCCAACGATGAACAGGTGAAACTGCCGCCGGGCAGTTTCACCCATGTCCGGGGGACATGGCGACCTGTTCATCCCAGGCGAGACGGCAGCTGCGCGCATCGGAACGGGCGCGAAAGGCGTAGGCGGCGGAGCGCGACACGCCGACCCTGGCGCAGGCTTCATCGACGCAGGCGCATTCGGCAAGCGCCTCGATAAAGGCGAACTGCCGGTCGGAAGTCCAACCATCATGCCTTTCGCGGGCGCGCTTGGTGGGAGTGAAGGAGGGCAGCTCGACGGAGCGGGTGGCGCGTTGCTTACCAGTACGGTTAGGTGAGTTCTGATGCTGGCTCATGAACCAGACCGGAACATATCTCCGGCGTGTAGGACAGACTTTTTTGGGGAAGGTGGATGCAAGGAATGCCGCACTCGTTTGGTATGATTATGAAGATCGAGTCGCGCTTCAGTGGAGCGTTTTTGGCCGGGAGCGGACCGTCTTCTATCTATCCACGAATCTAATTAGGGCACTAATATACTAGACTCAGTTGGGGCGTCGAATGTCTGCGAACATTCGAGCCGAGCGTCCGCTTCGACCGAGACCGGACATTCGCCGGTCATTTCTCCATGCGTCTATTGAGCTGGGATAAACTCCCATTCCCCAGGCTTGCCTAACCAGGCTCCCGGCACCCAAGTTGCTTCAACATCGTCGCGAGCCGCGACGTGGAGCGACCGTTCGCTGGCCACCAAGTAAAAGTGCTCCCATGGCTTCGCCGACGTGTCTGAGCTGTCGATGTCTAAGTGGAAATGTTCGGAAGCGAGCCAGCGCGACCGCTCCACCTTTAGGAGATCGCTAGGGCGGCTGCTCGCTTCCTCGAAGGTGAGGAATGGATTCGGGTCGCCATCCCAACTGGTCATGAAGGCTCGCACATCGTTGAACTGAAGGCGCAGCTTTCCTTCTTTGTATGCGAGCGCGACGCAGAGCGTCTGGTAGTCCCTACTGTCGACCTCAATGTTCCCGAACGAGGGCGTCTTACCGACGGCCTCCTGGCTCGGGTTCATGGAAGCAGTCGCTGTTCGCCGCTCGAAGTCATTGAGCCCTTTCCTCTATAGGCACGTTCCGGCGCGAGGCTAACGTCCGCTTTCCACCCATAGCAGACACTCACATTACCCTTGAACAATAGGATTTCGCCTGCTCCAATCGTCGGGCAGTACCGGCTGCGGGCTCATTCTCATCGCTGAAGACCATACCTCGACCAAGCACGTCACGAGTGCGACCATTAGGACCATTCGCATCGCGCCCGAACCGCGATCCACAGTCAACCGAGTCAACTTGCGACCTCGGCAGGCCCGCTTGCGGACGGCAGGCGAGCCGCTAGAGGAAGCACATGCCGATCGCCACCCTCGACGAGATCCGCTCCCGCATCGGGCAGGAGATCGGCGTCTCCGAGTGGATCACCGTCGGCCAGGGCCGGATCGACGCCTTTGCAGAAGCGACCGAGGACCACCAGTTCATCCATGTCGATCCTGAGGCGGCCGCCAAGACCCCGTTCGGGGGAACGATCGCGCACGGCTTCCTCTCGCTCTCACTGCTCAGCCGCATGGCCTACGACGTCATGCTGGTGCCCGACACGCTCAAGATGGGCGTCAACTACGGCTTCGACCGCGTCCGCTTCCTGGCGCCCGTCCGCTCCGGCAGCCAAGTCCGCGGCCGTTTCTTGCTGGAGGACGCGACCGACAAGGCGCCCGGCCAGCTGCTCACCCGCCACGCCGTCACCGTCGAGATCGAGGGCGAGGACAAGCCCGCGCTCACCGCGATGTGGTTGGGGCTGTTGTTCCTCTAGCCTCTTCCCCTCCCTTCCAGGGAGGGGCTAGGGGTGGGTCAAGACGAAGGCGGGCGCGATGCCCGGCTTCGGCTCCGGTCAGGAGTCACTTGGCGCGCTGACCGGGCGCACCCACCCCCGGCCCCTCCCTTCAAAAGGAGGGGAGTTTAGGAGCCCCCATGCCCACCGCCGCCCGCGACGCCGTTATCGTCTCCACCGCCCGCACCCCGATCGGCCGGGCCTACCGCGGTGCCTTCAACGCCACTCCCTCCCCCACCCTCGCCGCGCACGCGATCCGCGCCGCCGTCGAGCGCGCCCAGGTCGAGCCGCAGGAGATCGAGGACTGCGTGATGGGCGCCGCGCTGCAGCAGGGCGTGCAGACCACCATCGGCCGCACCGCCGCCCTCCGCGCTGGCCTCGGAGTGGGCGTCGCCGGCATGTCGATCGACCGTCAGTGCGCCAGCGGTCTGATGGCCATCGCCACCGCCGCCAAGCAGGTCATCGTCGACCGCATGGACGTGTGCGTCGCCGGCGGCGTCGAGAGCATCAGCCTCGTCCAGACGCCCGAGATGCGCGTCGGCCCCGACCCCGAGCTGCTGTCGATGCACAACGGCATCTACATGCCGATGATCCAGACCGCCGAGGTGGTCGGCACCCGCTACGGCATCAGCCGCGAGCGCTGCGACGAGTACGCCCTCCGCTCCCAGCAGCGCACCGCCGCCGCCCAGGCCGAAGGCCGCTTCGCTGACGAGATCATCGAGGTGACCGCGCGCATGTCGGTCAAGAACAAGGAAACGGGCGAAACCTCCATGCAAGAGGTGACCCTCGCCAAGGACGAGGGCAACCGGCCTCAGACCACGCTCGATGACCTCGCCAAGCTGCAGCCGGTGATGGGTCCCGAGCAGCTGATCACCGCCGGCAACGCCAGCCAGTTGTCGGACGGGGCGTCGGCCTGCGTAGTGATGGATTCGACCCTCGCCGAGAAGAAGGGCCTGGAGCCGCTCGGCCGCTATCTCGGCATGGCGGTGGCGGGCACCGAGCCCGACGAAATGGGCATCGGCCCGGTGTTCGCCGTGCCCAAGCTCCTCAACCGCTTCGGTCTCAAGACCGAGGACATTGGGCTGTGGGAGCTGAACGAGGCCTTCGCGGTGCAGGTGCTCTACTGCCAGGACAAGCTCGGCATCCCGGACGAGCTGCTCAACGTCAACGGCGGCGCCATCTCCATCGGCCACCCCTATGGCATGAGCGGCGCCCGCCTTTTC
>NZ_CADCWA010000152.1 GCF_902806285.1 uncultured Sphingomonas sp.
TAAAGGAAGCGCACCGGGTGCTCCGCTATGGCGGGCGCATCTTCGTGCTGGAGTTCTCGACCAGTGAGTGGCCGGGCTTCGGCGAGGCCTACGAACTCTATTCCGACAAGGTGATCCCCCGGATCGGCGAGGCCGTCGCCGGTGACGAGGAAAGCTATCGCTACCTGGTCGAGTCGATCCGCCGCTTCCCCAAGCCCGAGCAGTTCCGCACCATGATCGCTGAGGCCGGCTTCGTCCGTACCCACGTCGAGACGCTGATGGGCGGCCTCGTCTGCATCTGGAGCGGGTGGAAGGTTTGACCACCCCTGCGACGCACATCTGGCGCCTGTTCCGTTGGGGCCGCACGCTTGCCAAGCATGGTGCACTGGGCGGGATCGAGCGCGATCCCCTGACCCCACCGGGTGTGCGCCGCCTGGTCAAGCTCGCCCGCTTCGGCACCCGCCAGCCGGCCGAGCCCGACTACGCCCATGCGCTGCAGGCGATCGGCCCCGCCGCGATCAAGCTCGGCCAGGCGCTCGCCACCCGCCCCGACCTCGTCGGCGAAAAGGCGGCGCACAACCTGCTCCGCCTCCAGGACTCGCTCCCGCCCGCGCCCTTTCCGCTGATCCGCCGAGCGGTCGAACAAGCCCTGGACGCGCCCATCGAGGCCCTGTTCGCCGAGTTCGATGAGGTTCCCGTCGGCGCTGCGTCCATCGCGCAGGTGCATCGCGCGGTCACCACCGAAGGCCGGCAGGTCGCGGTCAAGGTCCTCCGCCCCGGCATCGAGGAGGAGTTCGCCCGCGCGCTGGAGACCTACGAGTGGGCCGCCGCCCGCGCCGAAGGCCTGGGCGGCGAACTCGAACGGCTGCGGCCCCGGATGGTGATCGGCCAGTTCCGCCAATGGACCCGGCGCGAACTCGACCTCAACCGCGAGGCGGCTTCCGCCAGCGAACTCAAGCAGAACATGGTCGCCGAACCGGGCTTCTACGTGCCGGAGATCGACTGGCGGCGCAGCGCCCGGCGGGTGATGACGCTGGAATGGCTCGACGGCATCAAGTTCAGCAAGCGCGACCAGCTGATCGCCGCCGGCCACGACCTCACCCAGCTCGCCGCCACCCTGGTCCGCGCCTTCCTCCGCCAGGCGGTGATCGACGGCTTCTTCCACGCCGACCTCCACCAGGGCAATCTGTTCGCCCTGCCCGACGGCCGCATCGCCGCCATCGACTTCGGCATCATGGGCCGGGTCGACCGCCGCGCCCGGCGCTGGCTGGCCGAGATCCTCTACGGCCTGATCACCGGCAACTACCAGCGAGTGGCCGAAATCCACTTCGAGGCGCAATACGTCCCCGCCCACCACAACATCGCCGAGTTCACCACCGCGCTCCGCGCCGTCGGCGAGCCGATCCGCGGCCTGCCGGTCAAGGAGATCAGCGTCGGGCGGATGCTGGAAGGCCTGTTCACCATCACCCGCGACTTCGAGATGCCGACCCAGCCGCACCTCTTGCTGCTGCAGAAGACCATGGTGATGGAGGAGGGTGTCGCGACCTTTCTCGATCCCGGGATCAACATGTGGGACACGGCCGAGCCGTTCCTGCGGACATGGATCCGCGACGAGCTCGGGCCCGAGGCCTATGCCGCCGACCGCCTCATCCACTTGGTCCGCACCTTCAAGAAGCTGCCGGACCTGGTCGACCGGATCGATCACTACTTTCCCGCCCCCGGCGCTGCGCCGCCGCCCCTGCCCCATGCGCAAGTCGAAGTAACCGGGCTGCCGGGGCTCCGCTTCAAGGACGTGGCGCTGGCGGCGCTCGGAGCGGCCGGGGGTGCGCTGGCGGTGTTCCTGCTGAGCTGATCGTTAAGCCGCGGTTCAACGCGTCGGCGCAATGTGCCTAGGGTCGGGGGCGGCTTGTTTGGAGAGGTAAGCCCATGTTTTCTCCCCGCGTTCGTGCCGCCGCCCTGGCTGCGTTCGGCTCCATCGCCCTGACGGGCTGCGCCACCTACGGCGGCTACGGCAGCGGCGTGTCCGTCGGCTACGGCAGCCCCGGTTACGGCGATCCTTATTACGGCTCGCGCTACGGCTACGGCGATCCTTACTACGGCTCGCGCTACGGCTACGGCTACGGCCAGCCCGGCTATGGGTACGGCTATGGCTACGGTCAGCCGCGCTACAGCTACGGCTATGGTCAGCCTTATTCGGGTTGGTACAACAACTATTACTACCCGGGCACCGGCTACTACGTCTACGACCGGAACCGCCGCGCCTACCGGATGAGCGATTCCCAGCGCCGCTATTGGGAGCGCCAGCGCGACCTGCGCCGGGACCGCCGCGAAGTGCGGGAGAACCGCCGCGGTTACCGCGTCGAGCGTCGCGACGATCGCCGCGCCTTTGACGAGCGGCGCCAGTCGGTGCGCGAAGCAGTGCGCCAGGGCATGATCAATCGCGAGCAGGCCCGGCAACAGCGCCAGGAGAACCGCCGGGTCTTCCGGCAGGACCGGCGGGAGGATCGCCGCGAACTTCGGCGCGAGAACCGCCGCGACCGCCGCGACGACTGATCGATCCGCCTGAGCGGGCGTGGAGGGTGCGGAGCGGACAGGAGCCGCTCCGCACCTGCCTGCTTACACCGGCTCGGGCGACAGCCGGTCCGCGGCGCCCACATTGAAATCGCTGGCCTCGTGCCGTTCGCGCAGCTGCTCGTCCTCCGGCCCGTAGGTCCGGTTGACGCGCCAGCCGCGCTGCACCGCCGGCCGTTCCGCCAGCTGGTCGGCCCACCGCTTCACATGCACATACTCGTGGGCCGACAGGAACGTCGCGGCATCGTCATAGATGCGGCCGCGCACCACCGACCCGTACCACGGCCAGATCGCGATGTCGGCGATCGTGTACTCCGCCCCGGCCACATACTCGCTCTCCGCCAGCCGGCGGTCGAGCACGTCGAGCTGCCGCTTGGCCTCCATCGCGTAGCGGTTGATCGCATATTCGATCTTCACGGGCGCATAGGCGTAGAAGTGCCCGAACCCGCCGCCCAGGAACGGCGCAGAGCCCATCTGCCACATCAGCCAGCTCAGCGCCTCCGCGCGCGGCGAACCCCCGTTCGGCAGGAAAGCACCGAACTTTTCCGCAAGATAGAGCAGGATCGCACCGCTCTCGAACACCCGCACCGGCTCCGGCCCCGAGCGATCGACCAGCGCCGGGATCTTGCTGTTCGGATTGATGTCCACGAAGCCGCTGCCGAACTGGTCGCCCTCCAGGATGCTGATCAGCCAGGCGTCGTACTCCGCCCCGGCATGCCCCGCGGCCAGCAGCTCTTCCAGCATGATCGTGACCTTCTGCCCGTTGGGTGTGCCCATGCTGTAGAGCTGCAGCGGATGCCTGCCGACCGGCAGCTCCTTGTCGTGGGACGGCCCTGCCACGGGGCGGTTTATGCTGGCGAATTGCCCGCCGTTCTCCCCCTCCCAGGTCCAGACCTTGGGCGGCGTGTATTCGGTATCGGCCATGGCAGCTCTCCTTCATGCCGTCAGCTAGGAAGCCATCGTCCGGCTTTCCAGCAAGGCGCACGGACGTTCCGGCAGGATAACGTCTGCTCCCCTGTCCGCTCCATCGGCGTTTCATTGAGCAGGAGGACCGACATGAGCAGCAGCAAGCACGACAAGGGCCCGAGCCCCTTCACCGACGATCTCGAGCGCAATCCCGGCATCGGCCAGTCGAAGGGCGGCACCACCGCCGAAGACCTGGATGGCGACAACACGATCGCCGGCGACGTCGAGAACGACGCCGACCCCCGCACGAACGCGGTCCGCGAGGATCAGCTCGGCCACACCAACAGCTGAAAGGATTCGACATGCGCACCAACAGCGGCGCCGGCGAGGCCAAGAACAACAATCACGACCCCACGCTCAAGGAGCATGAGGGCAAGAAGGGTCCGGCGCAGAAGAGCGCCTTGCTCGACGATCAGGAAGACCAGGCCGGGGCCAAGCCGCCGTCCGACAGCCGCGGAGGCCGCAAATGACCGATCACAAGAAGAAGGGCGACTTCGACCAAGCCCGCAAGCACGATGTCGGCGGCAACAAGAAGGCGCACGACAAGGGCGAAAGCAACAGCCGCACGGGCGACAAGCAGAACTCAGGGCACGGCGGGCACAAGTAGCTATTGCTGCGAAAAGGCTGTCCTACAGCCCGTGTCCCATGCCATTGAGCCGGCATGGGATCGGACCGGAACAGGTGCTCTCGCGATAGCCACTTCGCGACCTGCGGAAAGCTGACACAAAGACCGCTTCAGAAGGTCAAGCGAGTCAACTTGCCCAGTCTCTCGACATCGCCTGTGCTGCGCAGTTAGGCGATCCGCGATGGCTCGTGTCCTGCTCATCGTCGGCGGAGGGATCGCGGCCTTCAAGGCGGCCGAGCTCATCCGGCTGCTGCGCCGCAACCGGCACCAGGTCACGCCCGTGCTGACCGCAGGCGGAGCGCACTTCGTCACCCCGATGACCCTCGCGGCGCTGGCCGAGAGCCCGGTCTATACCTCGCTGTGGGACCTCAAGGACGAGACGGAGATGGGCCACATCCAGCTGTCCCGCGCGGCCGACCTCGTCCTGGTCTGCCCGGCAACGGCCGATCTCCTCGCCAAGATGGCCGCCGGCATCGCCGACGACCTCGCCACCACCCTGCTGCTGGCCACCGACAAGCCGGTGGCGGTCGCCCCCGCGATGAACGTCCGCATGTGGATCCATCCCGCGACGCAGGCGAATGTGGCGACGCTGCGCGCACGCGGCGTGCAGGTGGTCGAGCCGGTCGAAGGCGAGATGGCCTGCGGCGAATACGGCCCCGGCCGGTTGCCGGAACCGGCGGAGATCCTGGCGCAACTCAGCTACTCCCCCTTGGGAGAGATGTCGCCGCAGGCGACAGAGGGGTCCGAGCCCGCGGTACCCACCCCTCCGTCAGCGCTCCGCGCTGCCACCTCCCCCAAGGGGGAGGAGCTTAGGGGCAACCACATCCTCATCACCGCCGGCCCCACGCACGAGCCGATCGACCCCGTCCGCGTGATCGCCAACCGCTCGTCGGGCAAGCAGGGCTTCGCGGTCGCCGCCGCCGCCGCCCAAGCCGGCGCGCGCGTCACCCTCATCGCCGGTCCGGTCGGCCTGCCGACCCCCGGCGGCGTCGCCCGCATTGACGTTGAAACCGCCGAACAGATGCAGGCCGCAGTCGAGGCCGCCCTGCCCTGCGACGCCGCCATCCTGGTCGCCGCCGTCGCCGACTGGAAGGTCGCGCCCTCTGCGACCAAGCTCAAGAAGGGCGACGGCCCGCCGAAGCTGGAATTCTCCCCCAACCCCGACATCCTCGCCGGGCTCGCACGGCACCCGCTCCGCCCGCGCCTGCTGGTCGGCTTCGCGGCCGAGACCGACGACCTGCTCGCAAACGCCGTCGCGAAGCGCGAGCGCAAGGGCGCCGACTGGATCGTCGCCAACGACGTCTCGGGCGAGGTGATGGGTGGCAGCCACAACCATGTTCATCTGGTGACCGCCAGTGAGCCCGAGGACTGGGACAGCCTGCCCAAGGAGGAGGTCGCCCGCCGCCTGCTGGACCGCATCGCACAGGAACTTGGGCCCGCATGATCCGCATCCAGATCGCCCGCCTGCCCCACGGTGAAGGCTTGCCCCTGCCCGACTACTCGACTCCGGGCTCCGCGGGCATGGACGTGGTCGCGGCGGAGGACCTCGACCTCGCGCCGGGCGAGCGCCGCGCGGTCGCGACCGGCTTCAAGGTCGCGATCCCCGACGGCTACGAAATCCAAGTGCGCCCACGTTCCGGCCTCGCGCTCAAGCACGGCATCAGCGTGCCCAACACGCCCGGCACGATCGACAGCGACTACCGCGGCGAGCTCAAGGTCATCGTGATCAATCACGGCACCGAGCCCTTCCCCATCCGTCGCGGCGAACGCATCGCCCAGCTGGTGCCCGCGGCGGTAACTCCCGCGCGCTTCGATGAGGTCGAGGAGCTGGACGACACCCACCGCGGCGCCGGCGGGTTCGGATCGACGGGTCGGTGAGCTTCACCGACGAGGAGCTCACCCGCTACAGCCGCCAGCTGGTCCTGCCGCAGATCGGCGGCCAAGGACAGCAGCGGCTCAAGGCAGCGAGTGTCTGCGTGGTGGGCGCGGGCGGCATCGGCTGCGCCGTGATCCCGGCGCTGGCCGGCGGAGGCATCGGCCGGCTGACGATCATCGACGGTGACGCGGTCGAGCTGTCCAACCTCCATCGCCAGCCGCTCTACCGCTCGCGGGAGATCGGCGAACCCAAGGCCGCGCTGGCCGCCCAGTTCGTGCGCCGCTTCAACCCGTTCGTTGAGCTGCGTCCGATCGAGCAGCACGTCGAGCCCGGCAACGCGGATGCGTTGCTGTCCGGCCACGACCTGATCCTCGATGGAACCGACAATTTTGCCACGCGCCTTTCCGTCAGCGACGCCGCCGTCCGCCTCGGCCTCCCGCTCCTCTCCGCCGCGGCGGCGCAGTTCCAGGGGCAGGTAGCCCTATGGCGCGGCCGGCCCTGCTACCGCTGCTTCGTCGGCAACGCTTTCGACACGGACGACTGCGACAATTGCGCGGAACTGGGCGTGCTCGGCGCGCTCACCGGCACCGTCGGCAACTTCGCCGCGCTGCTCGCCATCCGCGTGCTGGCGGGCGCGGGCGAAGACCCGGCGGGCAAGCTCCACCTGTTCGACGGGCTGACCGGCGCGTGGCGGCAGATGCGGCTGCCCGCCGATCCAGCGTGCAAAGCGTGTGGGCCTTAGCTTCTCCCCCTTGGGGGAGAGGCGCGCAGCGCCGGAGGGGTGCGTGCGTCACCCCTCTGTCATGCTGCGCATGACATCTCCCCCAAGGGGGAGAAGCTACTTCTTCTTGGCCGCAGCCTTCTTGGCCGGCGCCTTCTTCTTGCCCTTGACTGGTCCCTGTGCCGCCTTGGCATCGATCAGCGGCACCGCCTCGTCCAGCGTGACCGCTTTCGGATCGGCGCTCTTGGGCAGGGTCGCGTGGGTCGTGCCGTCCGTCACGTAAGGGCCGAAGCGCCCTTCCATGACCTTCAGCTCCTTGCCCGTTTCCGGATGCACGCCCAGCACCGCCAACGGCTCGCGCCCTGCTCCCCGGCCCTTGCCGCCGCCGCTCGCCGCGTCGGCCAGCTTGGCGACCGCCGCGTTCATGCCGGTCTCGAACACCTCAGCGGTGCTCGCGAGCCGAGCGTACTTGCCCTGATGCTGCAGGTACGGCCCGTACCGCCCGATGCTCGCCACGATCGGCTCGCCCGTTTCCGGATGGTTGCCGATCGGCCGCGGCAGCGACAGCAGCTTCTCCGCCATTGCGAGATCCAGCTCGGCGACGGGCACGTCCTTCGGGATCGACGCGCGCTTGTCGCCCTGCTCGACGTACGGCCCGAACCGCCCCGACTTGAGCACAATGCCGTTGCCAAGCTCCTGCGGCCCGTCGTTCGCCGCCTCCTCGGCCCCGCCCTGCCCGAACTTCCGGGTGTACTTGCATTCGGGATAGTTGGAGCAGGCCACGAACGCGCCGAACTTGCCGCCGCGCAGCGCCAGCCGGCCGTTGCCGCAGTTCGGGCAAAGCCGCGGATCGCTGCCGTCGTCCTTGTCGGGGAACAGGAACGGCGACAGGAACTCGTCGAGCGCCGCGGTCACCTCCGAAGGTTTCTGCTCCATGACCTCGCCCGCTAGAGGCTTGAAGTCGCGCCAGAAATCGTCGAGCAGCTTCTGCCAGTCGAGCCGCCCGCCCGACACGTCGTCCAGCTCCTCCTCGAGCTCGGCGGTGTAGTCGTAGCTGACGTACTTGGGGAAGAAGCGCTCCAGGAAGGCGGTCACCAGCCGGCCGCTCTCCTCGGGGATGAAGCGGTTCTTCTCCAGCCGGACGTACTCGCGGTCCTTGAGCGTCTGCAGCGTCGCTGCATAGGTCGACGGCCGGCCGATGCCGAGCTCCTCCAGCCGCTTTACCAGGCTCGCCTCGCCAAAGCGCGGCGGCGGCTGGGTGAAGCTCTGCACCGAGTCCACGCCGAGCTTGGCCGGTGCATCGCCGCCGGCGAGCTGAGGCATGCGGGCCGCTTCTTCGTCCTCCGCCTTCTCGTCGCGGCCCTCCTCGTAAAGCGCGAGGTAGCCGGGGAAGAGCACGACCTGCCCCGTCGCGCGAAGCGTCGCCCGGCCTGCGCCATCGGTGAGCTCAACGGTGGTCCGCTCCAGCCGCGCCGACGCCATCTGGCTGGCGAGCGCGCGATTGTAGACCAGCTCGTAGAGCCGCGCGTGATCGCCGCTGCCCGCCCTCGCCTTGGAGAAGTCGGTCGGGCGGATCGCCTCGTGCGCTTCCTGTGCGTTCTTGGCCTTGGTCGCATAGTGGCGCGGCTTGTCGGGCAAATAGCCCGCGTCGTAGCGGCTGGCGACGGCCTTGCGCGCGGCCGAGATCGCCTCGTCGGCCATCTGCACTCCGTCCGTCCGCATGTAGGTGATCAGCCCGTCCTCGTAGAGCTGCTGCGCCACCCGCATGGTGTGGCTGGCGGAGAAGCCCAGCTTGCGCGCGGCCTCCTGCTGCAGGGTCGAGGTGGTGAACGGCGGCGGCGGGTTCTTGCCGAGCGGCTTGGTCTCGACCGAAGCAACGGTGAAGCGCCCAGCCTCGACCGCCGCCTTGGCTGCGTCGGCCGCGCCCTTCTCGCCGATGCTCAGCCGGTCGATCTTCTTGCCGTCGAGCCCGACCAGCCGCGCGGTGAAGCGCTGGCCGTCCTGCTCGAACTGCGCGCTGACCGTCCAATATTCCTGCGGGCGGAAGACCTCGATCTCGCGCTCGCGGTCCACAATCAGCCGCAGCGCCACCGACTGCACCCGCCCGGCGGACTTGGCGCCCGGCAGCTTGCGCCACAGGATCGGCGACAGGGTGAAGCCGACCAGATAGTCGAGCGCCCGCCGCGCCCGATAGGCGTCGATCAGGTCCTCGTCGAGCTGCCGCGGACGAGCCATCGCCTCGGTCACTGCCGACTTGGTGATGGCGTTGAAGGTGACGCGGTCGACCTGCTTGGGCAGGACCTTCCGCTTCCGCAGCACCTCCTGCACGTGCCAGCTGATCGCCTCGCCCTCGCGGTCGGGGTCGGTCGCCAGGATCAGCGAGTCCGCCTTCCTGGCCTCGTCGCTGATCGCCTTCAGCTGCTTGGCCTTGTCCGGGTAGGTCTCCCATTCCATCGCGAAACCCTGATCGGGATCGACGGAGCCGTCCTTGGGCGGCAGGTCGCGGACATGGCCGTAGCTCGCCAGCACGCGGTGCCCGGGCCCTAGATATTTCTCGATGGTCTTCGCCTTGGCCGGCGACTCAACAACTACAAGTTTCACGATTGCCCCTTACGCATGCGTACGAGGGTGGGAAGCCGGCAGCGTCCCCGTCAAGTCCGAGGCAAACAGGGGGGGTCATCAACTTCATCAACTTCGTGAGTTTCGTGCCGGCCCGAAGCATCATTCTGCCCTGACAGGTGAAATCCTACTTTGCGAGCGTTCAATGCCGCAGCGACACCTTGCCGCCTGCGTGCCGATCGATGCGGCCCGCGAGGTCGAGTTCGAGCAGCACCAGCTGCACCGCACCGGCAGGCAGGCCGGACAAGCGCACGATCTCGTCCACAGGCGACGGAGTGGGGCCGAGCAGTTCCTCGACCTGGCGGCGTTCGGAGTCGCCCGGTTCGGTGGCGGGCTCCGCGGCGGCATGGGCGAAATGCGACCGCGGCGAGGCCACGCCGCCGCCGATCGGGCGGATGACCTCCAGCACGTCCCCGGCGTTCTGGACCAGCGTAGCGCCTTCGCGGATCAGCCCGTTGCAGCCCTGCGCGCGCGGGTCCAGCGGCGAGCCGGGGACCGCCATCACCTCCCGCCCCATCTCGGCCGCCAGCCGCGCGGTGATCAGCGAGCCGGAGCGCGGCGCCGCCTCGACCACCACCGTGCCGGCGCTCAGCCCGGCGATGATCCGGTTGCGGTAGGGGAAGTGCCGGGCCCGCGGCTCGGTACCGGGCGGCATTTCCGCGACAACCAGCCCGCGCTCGAACATCGCGCGCTGCCGGGCCTCGTTTTCGGGCGGGTAGAAGACATCGATCCCGCCCGCGATCACCCCGACGGTGCCGCTGTCCAGCGCTCCGTCGTGCGCCGCCGAGTCGATCCCACGGGCGAGGCCGGACACGACCGCCACATCTTCCCGCCCCAGGTCGTAAGCGAGCTGGCGGGCGAAGCGGCAGGCGGCGGCGCTGGCGTTGCGCGCGCCCACGATCGCCACCAGCGGATGGTCCAGCAATCGGGTGTCGCCCCGAACGATCAGCAGCGGCGGCGCATCGTCCATCTCGGCCAGCGCGCGCGGGTACAGACCCTGCCCCACCATCAGGTAGCGGGCGCCGAGCCGCTCCACCTGCTCGACCTCGCGCCGGGCCTGGTCCTCGCGGAACAGCTGCGGCGCCCGCCCGCGGCCCCGAGCGGCGAGGTCCGGCACGGCGGCCAGCGCCGCTTCCGCGCTGCCGAAGCGGACGAGCAGCTGGCGAAAGGTCACCGGCCCGATACTCTGGCTGCGGATCAGCCGGATGCGGGCGAGCAGGTCGGCTTCCTTCACCCCTTCCGTGCCCCGACCCGAGGCTCGGTCCCCGCGCGCAGCCGGGTGAGGTTGGCCTTGTGCTTCCAGATCACCAGCAGCGCGAAGCCCGCGAGCGTCGGCAGAAGGTCGGTCCGGCCAAGCAGGGCCGCGCTGGCGGGAGCGCTGGCGGCAGCGGCAATGCCGGCGACCGAGCTGATCCGCGCCAGCAGCAGCAAGCCGAGCCACACGCCCGCATAGACCGCGGCCGCGGCGGGCAGCAGCGGCACGAGGATGCCGAGGAACGTCGCCACCCCCTTGCCGCCGCGAAAATGGAGCCACACCGGGTAGAGATGGCCGACCAGCGCGCCGGCGGCGGCATACCGCTCGGCGCCGGGCAGCCATCGCTCTGCGATCAGCACCGCTGCCGCGCCCTTCAGCGCATCAAGCAGGAGCGTTGCGGCAGCCAGCCCCTTGGACCCGGTCCGCAACACGTTGGTGGCCCCGATGTTGCCGGAGCCGATGTCCCGAACGTCGCCGCGGCCGGCAAGCCGGGTCAACACCAGGCCGAACGGGATGGAGCCGAGCAGGTAACCGATCAGCAAGGCGACCATCATCTCACGCGACATGCGGCGGGTGGTAGCAGACCCTTGGGCACAGGCAATCGGCTCACTGCAGCCGTTCGGATTGAGCGAGGCCGCCCTTTCCACTAATGCGGATCAACGGGAGGCGCAGGTGCACACCGACCAAGTTCTCGGGATCATCTCGACCGTGAAGGTCAAGGCCGAAGGCGTGGACGAGTACATCCGCACGCTGATGACTTTGATGGAGCAGCATTCGACCCGCGAGCCGGACTGCATCGACATCACCGTCCATCGTGGTGCGGACGACCCGACGCTGGTAATGCTCTACGAACGTTGGCGCATCCCGCCCGGCCGGTTCGTCCGCGAGCAGATGACCAAGGCGTTCATTGCCGACTTCACCCGCCGCACGCGCCACCTGGTCAGCGCCGACGAGGACGTGACCTACTGGTTGGCGACGGAGGTGGTGGCGGAAGGCCGGCGGACTGCGCTGGCCGGACAGGCCATGTGACCACCGCAACGGCCGCTCACGCGGAGTGAACCCGGACTCGCCCATCCTGTTCTTCGACTCCGGCGTCGGCGGCCTGTCGGTGCTGGCTCCGACGCGGGCCCTGCTGCCCCATGCGCCGATCGTCTACGTCGCCGACAGTGCCGCCTTCCCGTACGGCACCC
>NZ_CADCWA010000153.1 GCF_902806285.1 uncultured Sphingomonas sp.
GGGAACCGAACAGCGGGTCAACGGAGTCGGTCATCACGCCCTCTCCTCGGCACCGGAGTTGAAGGCGTGGCGAACCACCCCTTGCACGCCGCGCGGGAAAAAGCCGCCGCGGCTGGCGTTCGGGTCAGGGTTCAGGAACACGATGTTGAGCACGTCCTGCGGTGGCCGCGGCGGCGTGCGGCCCTGCGGGTCGGTCGGCGCGACCACCAGTTCGCCTGGGAAGACATCGCCGCTGCCGATCGACTGCTCCTTGTAACGGGTGGTCGACACTCCCGTCCGGTTCGGCCTTACGTTGTCGGGGCTTTCGATAGCGGCGCGAGCGCGGGAGATGGCGTCAGCGCGGGCGATCAGCGCGTCGCCGCGCTCGGCGATCTCTCCGCGGATCATGCCGCCATGGTAGCCCTCCACCGCGAGGATGCCGGCCGCGGCCTCGATCGAGCGCGGGTCGGCGATGAGGTCCCCGCCGCCCGCCGTCGCGGAGATGCCCACGTCCTCGAACAGGAAGGCGCCGAGCAGGAAGCTGTCCTCGTCGGCGAACGGATCGAAGTTTGGGCCAAGGCCGGCCGCCCCGCCGACCCGGCGGAAGCTTTCAGTGAAGTCGAGCGCGGGGCGGCTGAGCTCTACCAGCGGCGAGGAGGAGATCGTCTGGCGGAAAAAGCGGACGTGCGCTGCTTCGTCCTCGGCGATCTCAGCGAACATCTCGCGCAGGTAGGAGGTACGCCACGGCACCGCGCGGCCGCCGTTCACCGGGCCAGGGTTGGGCCCGGTCAGCTCGGCCGGCAGGCCCTCTCCATAAACACCGCGCCGATAGTACTCGGACTCAAGGTATTCGAGGTTCAACGCGAAATTGAGACCGAGGGGTCGGTGATGGGACTGGGTGTCAGCGCCAAGCCGACGCCTTGCGGGATCAGGTCGGCGCGCTATCCAGGAAGAAACTCAAGTACACGCCCAGCAGCGAAGCGAGTACCGCGATGCCGGCGGCGAGCAGCAGCATGACACCGAACCGGTCCATCTGCCCCCAGTTCAGATCCGCCGGCGTCCGCACGAAGTTATTGGCTAGGCCCCTTGCGCTGGCAGAATGCCTCCAGTCAGAAGGACCCACAAGCAGACGTTTAGGACGACTTCGCTGCTCCTCAGATCCAGACGCTCATTCATGTGGGCTGATGGCTTGGGCGGGTCGATGCTGCGTTCGGTGGCAGCGTCGTTGATTGCGGCGAGGTTCTCCGGCGGGGCAAGTTGACGAGGTTTGCAGCCTTTGCTCCGCATGGAGCCAGCGTTGTTCAAGTCAGCGTCGGCGGAACCGACTTAATTCGACCGAAAGCCGGTGCGGCGAGAACCGAACAGTTTCGAGCAGGTTAGCGCGTGCTTTTCCTTGGACGCCGCTTATGACAGCAAGGTCGAGGCTTTGTAGCATCTGCCTGCGGGTTACATACTCCCGCTTCATTCGGCCGGTTTGCCGCACATAGGAAGGAAGACGCGCATGAACGGTGGGCGACGAGTGTTCCGGCCCGAGCGGCGCTTGGTCCTGGCGGGCGCCGCGGCTGTGGGCGTGGCTGCGGCCCTGGCCCCCATCGCTCGCGCTGCACCTTCAAAAGAGGCGGGCCAGCGCGATCCCGATTTCGGACCAAACGTATTGGTCATCGATCCGGCGACGGACCTCGCAGCAGTCCAGGCACGGCTCAATTCCATCTTCCGTGAGCAGGAGCGCGCCCACTTCACCGACCGCCGCTACGCGGTGCTGCTCAAGCCGGGACGCTACGCGCTCGACGTAAACGTCGGCTTCTTCACGCAGGTTGCGGGGCTCGGCGCGATGCCGGGCGATGTCGTGATCGACGGACATGTTCATGCAGAGGCCGACTGGCGCGGCGGCATGGCGCTGGTGAACTTCTGGCGCGGAGTGGAGAACATGGCGGTGAGGCCTCCCGACGGCCGCGACCGTTGGGCAGTGTCGCAGGCCGCGCCCTACCGCCGGATGCACCTGCAGGGCGACCTGGCGCTGGACGACGGCGGCTGGTCCAGCGGCGGGTTCATGGCCGACTGCCGCATCGACGGCACGATCCGGTCGGGCTCGCAGCAACAATGGTTTACGCGCAACAGCCGCATCGGAGCTTGGAGCGGGTCCAACTGGAACATGATGTTCATGGGGGTGGCGGGCGCGCCGCCTACCAGTTTCCCCGAGCCGCCCTTTACCAGCCTGCCGACCCTGCCCCTCCTGCGTGAGAAGCCGTTCCTCCATGTCGGCGCGTCGGGGGACTGGCGCGTGTTCGTGTCCGCAGTGCGGCGGAACAGCCAAGGCGTGAGCTGGGCCGCCGGCCTGCCGCCCGGCACGTCGATACCGTTGTCGCGCTTCTTCATCGCCCGGCCCGGCATGAGCGCGCGCCAGATCAATGCCGGCCTCGCGCGCGGTCACCTGCTGCTGACGCCCGGCGTCTACCGACTGTCCGAGCCGCTCCGGGTGACCCGCGCGAACACATTGGTGCTCGGGCTCGGGCTCGCCACCCTGTTGGCGGAAGGTGGCGCCAAGGCGATGACGGTGGCCGACGTGCCCGGAGTGATCGTCGCCGGGCTGATGTTCGACGCGGGCCCGGTGAATTCGCCGGTGCTGATGGAGGTTGGTCCGCGCGGCGCGGCGCGCGACCACCGCGCCAACCCGACGACGTTGCACGACCTCTACTTCCGCGTCGGCGGCGCGTCAGTCGGCAACGCGACCACCTGCCTCGAGATCAATAGCCGCGGCGTGGTTGGCGACCATTTGTGGATCTGGCGCGCCGACCATGGCGACCGCGAGGCGGGCCGAGTCCATGTCGGTTGGGACGAGAGCCGGGGCGACCAGGGACTGGTCGTCAACGGTGACGACGTGACGCTCTATGCACTCTTCGTGGAGCATTTCCAGAAGTACCAGACGCTATGGAACGGGGAGCGCGGGCGCACCTACTTCTACCAGAACGAACTGCCCTACGACCCCCCCAGCCAGGCGGCCTACATGGCGGGGACGACCAGGGGTTGGGCCGCGTACAAGGTCGCGGACCACGTCCGCGAGCACCATGCCGTGGGGCTGGGCGTCTACGCCAACTTCACCGCGGACCCGAGCATCGTGCTGGAGAACGCGGTCGAGGCGCCGCGGAGACCCGGCGTCCGCTTCGACCATGTCACCACCATCTCGCTTGGCGGCGGCAAGGGTACGATCGCGCACCTGGTCAACGGCGTGGGTCCGGCAGCTCGTCCCGGCGCTGTGCGGCAGACCCTGGTGCGATATCCCGTCCGCTGATCCACACGCGTGAGTCACTGGCAAATCGCGGGGACGTGGAGCTCAGACCGTTGCTCCGGCGCAACAGCAAGCGGCACCGGACTTGCGAACGCCTTGACAACGTTGCCATTTCGGCTGGAGTAACCAGCGATAGAGAAGGTGCGGGGTCCGTCGCGCGCCACCCGGAGAAAGCAATGCGCGGCTTCAATGCTCGTTCGGTAGGTCGTTTGGCGCTGGGAGCGTCGGTATTGGCGATCGCGGCGACCCCGGAAGCGGCGCTGGCGCAGGGCGCCACCACCGTAGTCCAGCCCGAAGAGAACGAGGACCCCACGAAGGACGATACGGCCGAGCCCGCTGCCGACGAGGAAATCGTCGTTACCGCAGACCGGCGTCCTCAGACGCTCCAGAACTACGGCGGCACGGCGGCGGTGCTTTCACCCGAGCAATTGTCCAAGGTCGGCATCGTCAACATCGAGAACCTCAACGACACGCTGCCCGGCCTGCGCGTTCAGAACTTCGGCGGCGCGGTCGATATCGCATTGCGCGGCATCGGCACGAACCAGAACACCGAGCTGGGCGATCCCAACGTCGCGACGCACTTCGACGATGTCTATGTGCCGCGCGTCCAGGGGCTCGCCAATTCCTTTTTCGATCTGCGCTCGGTTGAAGTGAACTTTGGACCGCAGGGTACGCTGCGCGGGCGCAACGCGTCGGCCGGATCGCTCAACTTCATCGCCAACACGCCCGGGCTCAAGAGCTTCGACGGCATGGTCGAGGCCGGGTACGGCAATTACGACCAGGTCACCGTGCGCGGGATCCTCAACATCCCGCTCATTACGGATGTGCTGGGGCTGCGCATCTCGACGAGCTTCGACAAGCATGACGCGTACTACAACAATGTCGGCCCCTTCCCCGAGGTCGAGGCGCCCTACGCCGACAACAACCGCGGCGTTCGCGCGCAGCTGCTGTTCGAGCCGTCCCCATCGTTCAGCGTCCTGATCGCGGGCGACTACAACAGGCAGAGGTCGACCGGCTTCAACGGTTCGAACTTCTCGACCTTTCTCGACGAAGAGGGCGATTTCGCCGAAAGCGTGGCGTCGGTGAAGGACCCGCGGGACATCGTGACAGGGCCGCTGGGCGAGGAATATTTCAACAAGCACGGCGGGGTCCGCGCGCGCGTCACCTACCGCACGGACGGGCTGTTCAACATCCAGTACATCGGCAGCCACCGCGACCTGCGTTTCGGCGGAGACGGCGCCGGCCCCGGCAGCGTCGCGTTTCCGGATTTCGAGGAGGTGCTCTTCGGGGGAGCCGAGGGCGCCGAGCGCCTCGACAATTTCGGACAGGGCACCAACCGCAGCAGCTCGAAGTCGGACTTCCACGAAGTCAGACTGTTCAGCGACACGGAGCCGTTCAAATATTCGCTCGGCGGCAATTACTTCAACGAGCGCCAGCGCACCTTCGCCGCCTCCGTGTCCGACTTCAACTCCTTCTTCCAGGGGCAGGAGTTCAACACCCGGACGAAGAGCGAGGCCTACGCCTTCTACGGTGACGGGACCTACTCGGTCACCGATGCGCTGCGCGTAACCGCGGGTCTGCGGTACACGAACGATCGCAAGTCGCGCACCGGCGTCATTGCGCGGAACTTCTTCGGGGGCGGCGCGGCGGATTTCAACTGCTGCGGCTTTTTCCGACTGGGTACCCCGGGTTTCGAGTTCAACAGAAACCGGACGATCTTCAATCCCGACCAGAACAACGATGGCATCATCTCGTCGGGCGAACAGCTCGTGTTCTTCCTGGACGGCATCAAGAGTTTCGGCGAACGCGACACCATCCCGATTGCGTTTGGCCCCGCACTTGAAGCGCTTGCGAACAACCCGGCGCTTGTTTCCGATCCGAATTTCGTCATTCCCGCAGGCCCGGGCTGCATCAATTCTGCACGAAATCCGGGCTACCAGTGCCGTGAGGACGGGAACTTCACCTACAATTTCGTTGCCAACACGATCAACAATCAGGCCTCGTCCATCAAGACCGATTTCTTCGATTGGCGCGGGCGGGTCGAATATGATCTGACGCCGGAAAATCTGGTCTACGGCATCATCTCGCGTGGACACAAGGCGGCGAGCTTCAACGACAATCTGGGTTCGTTGGGACCGGCTCCTTTTTTCCGGCCTGAAACCGTGACGTTGTACGAGGTGGGGACGAAGAACGAGTTCAATGTATTCGGCCGGCGCGCCGTGGTGAATCTTTCCGCCTTCTATAACGATTACAAAGATCAGCAGTTAACCGCGCTGCTCGGCGTCCAATCGATCATCCAGCAGATCACGGGTCCCGACGGCACTCTGATCGACGTTTCCGGGCCGCAGATCATACCGGAGGGCTTCAACCAGAATCAGGTCGTGGCCTTTACCTACAACGCGGCCAACAGCGAGACTTACGGCATCCAGGGCAGCGGATCGGTCATTCTTCCCGCCAACTTCAAGTTCGGCGCTGATTTCCTGTTGCTCCAGGCCAAGGTCAAGGATGCCGAGCCGGTCCAGGATTTCCGCTTCCAGGCCGACATCGAAGGCCTCGATTCGGTAGCACGGCCGATTGCCGGCAGGCGGCTGCCCTATTCGCCGCGCGTCCAGCTGAACGCCTCGCTTGCCCAGGTCATTCCAGTAGGGGGCCGGTTCGGGGGCATTGCTGACTGGCTCGTCAGCGTCTCGTATCGCTCATCGAGCTTCGCCACGATCTTCAACTCGACGGACTTTGCGTTTGAAAATCGCGAAGTCTTCCCGGAGGGAGACCCGAACGCAGGGCAGATCCGCGTGACCGCGCCGCGCGCCTCGCTCAACGACCGCATCCCGTCTTACGCGCTGGTCAACGCGGCGGTGGGCTTCACGCATAACCAATTCCGGATCGAAGGTTACGTGAACAACCTGTTCGACAAGACTGTCGCGGCGGGGCTTCTGGTCAACCAGTTCAACAACACGCGCTTCTTCACCAACCCTCGTATCTTCGGCGCGCGTGTCCGCGTGAAGTTCTGAGCTGGAAGAGCGTAGCTGCGCATGTTCGTCATCTGCGCACCGAACCAGCCGCTTGATGCCGGGCGGCCAAGCGGATAACCAGAGTTTGAGAACGTTCACAGATGCGGTGGAGGGATTGATGTTTCGACGTGGGACGCTGCTGGCGGCCGTGGCGGCAGGCGCAATCGCGACCTCGGCCTGCACCCATCGGGAGGCGGCGTCGCCCGCCGGCGTCGCGACGGCCTTGTCGGACGTCACCGCCCCCTGGCCGGCCGTCAGGAGCCGGGTCGCGCGTGATCCCGCGGTGGAATCGCGCATCGATCGGCTGATGGCGAACATGACGCTGGAGGAGAAGGTCGCCCAGACCATCCAGGCCGAAGCCACGATCGCCCCTGCCGACGCTGCGCGCTACAAACTGGGCTCGGTGCTCACCGGCGGCAATGGCGGGCCAGATGGCAACGAAAAGGCGCCTGCGCTCGAATGGCTCAAGTTGGCCGATGCTTATTGGGAAGCGTCCCGAGCCGCCGCGCCCGGCGACAAGTGGATCCCGATCGTCTGGGGGATCGATGCCGTCCACGGCCATGCCAATATCGTCGGCGCGACCATCTTCCCGCACAACATCGGCCTTGGAGCGATGCGTAATCCGGAGCTGATGCGCCGCATCGGCGAGGTCACGGCCCGCGAGATGGCGGTGACCGGCATCGACTGGACCTTCGCCCCAACCCTCGCCGTCGTGCGCGATGACCGTTGGGGCCGCACCTACGAGGGCTTCTCCGAAGACCCAGAGATCGTGGCCTCCTATGCCGGCGCGCTGGTGGAAGGACTGCAGGGCCGCCCGGGGACGCCCGAGTTCCTCGGAGCGGGCCGCGTGTTCGCCACCGCCAAGCATTTCGTCGGCGATGGCGGCACTGCGGGCGGTAAGGACCAGGGCGACAACCCGTCGAGCCCCGCCGAGATCGCGCGCATCCACGGCGCGGGCTACCCGCCCGCAATCGAGGCGGGCGTCCAGTCGGTGATGATCTCCTTTTCATCCATCCGCGGCGAGAAGACGACGGGGGACCGCGACCTCATCACCGGCGCGCTCAAGGAGAGGATGAACTTCGACGGCTTTGCGGTGGGCGACTGGAACGCGCACGGCCAGGTGCCGGGCTGTACCGTCCAGTCTTGCCCTCAGGCGATCAACGCCGGGCTCGACATGTTCATGGTGCCGTCCGACTGGAAGCCGCTGTACGAGAACACGCTCGCGCAGGCGCGCTCGGGTGCGATCCCCGCGGCACGGATCGACGACGCGGTGCGCCGCATCCTGCGGGTCAAGATCCGCTCCGGGCTGTTTGAGAAGCCCAAGCCTTCGCAACGTCCGCTTGCCGGCCGGCTGGAGCTGCTGGCCGCGCCCGAGCATCGCGCGGTGGCGCGCCAGGCCGTGCGTGAGTCGCTGGTCCTGCTCAAGAACGCGGGCAAGGCGCTGCCCATCCGCGCCAACGCCAACGTGCTCGTGGCGGGCGACGGTGCCGACAACATCGGCAAGCAGTCGGGCGGCTGGACGCTGAACTGGCAGGGCACCGGCAACACCAATGCCGACTTCCCCAACGGCCAGTCGATCTTCGCGGGGATCCGGGATGCGCTGGTACCTGCGGGCGGGCGGGCGACGCTGAGCGTCGACGGACGCTACAGGACCAAGCCCGACGTCGCCGTGGTGGTCTTCGGGGAGGACCCCTACGCCGAGTTCGTCGGCGACCGGCAAACGCTGGAATACAGCCCGGCGGACAAGAAGAATTTGGAGCTGCTGCGCCGGCTCAAGGCAGACGGCATCCCCGTGGTGTCCGTGTTCCTGTCCGGCCGGCCGATGTGGGTGAACCCGGAGCTCAACGCATCGGACGCGTTCGTGGCGGCGTTCCTCCCCGGCAGCGAAGGCGGCGGCGTGGCCGACGTGCTGATCGGCGACCGCAGCGGCCGCGCCCGTCACGACTTCAAGGGCAAGCTTTCCTACTCCTGGCCCAAGCGCGCCGACCAGACTCCGCTCAACCGCGGCGACCGCAACTACGATCCGCTGTTCGCCTACGATCATGGCCTTACTTATGCGAGTGCCGGCGATCTCCCTCGCCTGCCGGAGGAGCGCCCGGCCGGTGTGGCAGCCGGCACCGATGGGATCATCTTCGGGCGCGGGCGATTGCCTGCCGGGTGGTCGCTCGACATCGCGCAGGAGGGCGGGCCGACTGTGGTCGTAACCGGTCCGGTCGGCGCAACGGGCGACAATCGCGTCCGCGTCTCGGGCGTCGACCGCCGCGCGCAGGAGGACAGCCGCCTATTCGCGTTCGACGGCTCGGGCGTAGGCATCGCGAGGATTAGCGCGCCGCAGCCGCTCGATCTCACCCGCGAGTCGAACGGCGAACTCCACCTCATCGTCGACTACCGCCTGGATGAGGCGCCCACCGGTGAGGTGCTGCTCGGCATAGACAGTGCGACCGTGCCGATCACCGGCTTCCTGCGGAGCGCCCAGCCCGGTCAATGGACGAGCCTGAGTGTGCCGCTGCAATGCTTTGCCCGCGCCGGTGCGGACTTCAAGCGCATCACCGCGCCATTTGTATTGCGGACAGGCGGGCGCTTGAAGATGGCGGTGTCCGACCTTCGCCTCGCCCATCCGGGCGGGTCGCTGTCGATGCAATGCGGTCGGCCCTGAACGACCAGCACGCCGGACGCGCGCCAAGGGCGCCG
Organism: uncultured Sphingomonas sp.; assembly: GCF_902806285.1. Classification (GTDB taxonomy): domain Bacteria; phylum Pseudomonadota; class Alphaproteobacteria; order Sphingomonadales; family Sphingomonadaceae; genus Sphingomicrobium. The sequence continues at coordinate 8,968 of NZ_CADCWA010000153.1, forward strand.
ATATGCCCGAGCGACTATCATCGAGACCGTCAGATTTCGGAGCAGCAGCCGGAGCGCAGACAGTCACAGGCGAAAGTGGAACGCCTGCCGATGCAAGGGCCATAGAAGGGCAGTCCCGACTGCAGCGAACAGCACGGCGCAGGCGGTCGAAGCTAAATAAGAATTGCTCACGATGCCGAGCGCGATGCCGTTCAGCCACGGCCTAGGAGATCGACCTTTCGAGCGATGAACTCACCTCGCTCGACAGAGCGAGCAAGCTATCGAGCGAGTATCCCGGTTGGATGCTGGAACGGCAAGGGCAGTAGCAACGGGATCTTCTGGCTGAACGGCGTTTAGCAGCGGTGCCCGCACCCGCCGCTGGCGCAGGTCTTGCGCTTGCAGGCGCCGCCAGCAGCGCAGCCAAGGTGAGCGGAAGCAGTTTCATGCGGCAAGCCCCGGATTGTGGGCCGTCGCGCGGCAGTGCCGGGCGATGAGGTCGGCGAGCCAGCCAGATGCCTTACCTGATCGGCTATGGCGCATGGCGCATGGCGCTGAGAGGCAGGCAAGGCGAGATCACTTGGCAAGTGATCTCCGCCAGCGGCAACCAGGTGTCTGTTCAGAGCCCTGCCTCGCCGTCACCTACAGCCAGCCGATCTTGCTGAATGGGGCGTCATTTTCGGCTAAAAGCGGCTGCCGCGCCGGACCATGCCTACATCCTTGAAGCCCGCCGCATTGCCGCATCGATCTACGGCAGGAGACAGCGCTTCACCGCCTGCAACCAATTGACGTCCACCGCGGTCCTGTTCGGGTAAGCAGGTCAGTCATCGCGCCCAGGCTGCTGACGTTGCCCATTTCGCGCTGCGGGGCCGGATCGGTGTGGAGGTACTGCAGTGGAACGGCTCGCGGCTTACCCGATACCGAATGCCCAGGGCCGAGCCGTTCTGCTACGCGCCAGCGTTGCGATGTGCTCAAGCTTTCCGCCGGCAGTGGCGTGCGGGCGACGCGCCGACAGCTTTGAGGACGACTGCCCGCACCTTCGATGAACTCCTCCGCTTCTTCATGGATGTTGCGTCCGCCTGACACGATGAGGAGCTCCGTCATCGTGCCGGCTGACATCCGATCACAGACTCAGACGTCCGCCATCAGCGTCGCATTCCCACCTGCCGCCGTGGTATCGATGCAGGTCACCCGCTCGGTGGCGAAGCGGTCGACGTAGTGGGGGCCGCCCGCCTTGGGGCCCGTTCCCGATAGCCCCTCACCGCCGAACGGCTGGCTTTCCACCACCGCGCCGATCTGGTTGCGGTTGACGTAGAAGTTGCCGACACGGGCGTGCTGCTCGACATAGTCGCGGACGGTGTCGATGCGGCTCTGCAGGCCGAGCGTCAGGCCGTAACCGACTGAGTTTATGTCGGCGATTACGCGGTCGAGCTGGTCCCCAGCAAAGCGGATCACGTGGAGGATCGGGCCGAAATGCTCGCGGTTGAGCTGCGCGATGGAGCCGACCTCGTACATGGCGGGCGCGACGAAGCTGCCGTGCGCGGTCTCGTTCGGCAAGGCGAGCCGTGCGATCCGCTTGGCTGTTCGCTCAAGCTCCTCGACATGCTCCTGAAGCAGCCGCTTGGCATCCTCGTCGATCACCGGGCCGAGATCGGTGGCAAGGTCGCGCGGGTCGCCGACCTCCAGCGTCCGCATCGCGCCCGCGATCATCGCGATCATGCCGTCGGCGACATCCTCCTGCACGAACAGCACGCGCAGCGCCGAGCAGCGCTGGCCCGCGCTCTGGAAGGCCGAGGCGACCACGTCGCGGGTGACCTGCTCGGGCAGCGCGGACGAGTCCACGATCATCGCGTTCTGCCCGCCGGTCTCGGCGATCAGCGGGATGATCTTGCCCGGTCGGTCGGCGATGGTGCGGTTGATGATCCGGGCCACGTCGGTCGAGCCGGTGAAGGCCACTCCGGCGGTCAGGGGATGCTCGACCAGCGCCGCGCCGACCTTGCCGTCCCCGGCCGCGAGCTGCACCACGTCCCGCGGCACGCCCGCCTGGTGCATCAGCGCGATCGCGAGCGCACCGATCAGCGGCGTCTGCTCGGCCGGCTTGGCGATCGCGCTGTTGCCCGCGGCCAGCGCCGCGGCGACCGGACCGATGAAGATGGCCAGCGGGAAGTTCCACGGGCTGATGCAGGTCCAGCAGCCGCGGCCGTGCAGGCGCAGCTCGTTGTGCTCGCCGGTCGGCCCGGGCAGCTTCTTGGGCGCGGTGAACTTGGCGCGGGCTTCCGTCGCGTAGAAGCGGAGGAAGTCGACCGCTTCGCGCACCTCCAGGATCGCGTCCGGCAACGTCTTGCCGCCCTCGCGGATGCACAGGGAGAAGAACAGTTCCTGGTTCTGCTCGAACAGGTCGGCGGTGCGGTCGAGCAGGCGCGCCCGCTCCTCGCCCCGGCGCGCGTCCCATTCCCCCTGCGCCGCGTGGCCGGCGCGGACCATGCGGTCGACTTCCTGCGGGGAGGCCTCGACGACCGTCCCGACCTGCAGGCGCCGGTCGTACGGGGAGCACACGGCTTGCGGCCGCCCTGCCCCGCCGCCGCCCGGGGCCGCGGTCCAGCTGCGGCTTTCCAGCATCCGCAACCGCGCCAGCAGCGGCTCGCGGACGCTTGGGTCGGTCAGGTCGACGCCGACGCTGTTGCGGCGGTTGGTGCCGAAGATGTCGCGCGGCAGCGGGATCCTGGGATTGCGCCTGGGCTCCAGCGCTTCGAGCTGCTCGACCGGATCGCGGGTCAGCTCGTCGAGCCCGACCTCCACGTCGGCGATGCGATTGACGAAGCCCC
>NZ_CADCWA010000154.1 GCF_902806285.1 uncultured Sphingomonas sp.
CGGCTGAGCTTGGCCGAGCCGGCGTATCGCAGGGTGGAGAAGCGCGGACGGCTGACGATCTCGGCGCGGGGGATCAGTTCGCGGACCAGCGGCTTCAGGGTGGCGGAGCCGAGGATCAGCGTTTCCTCCCGGCCGCGGGCGCGCAGCAGCCGGTCGGTGAAGACGTGGCCGCGTTCGGGGTCGGTGCCGAGCTGGGCCTCATCGACCGCGCAGAAGGCGAACTCGTGGTCCACGGGCATGCTCTCGACCGTGCACAGCCAGTAGCGCGCGGTGGGCGGGGCGATGCGTTCCTCGCCGGTCAGCAGGGCGACGCTGGCCGCGCCCTTGATCGCTACCACCCGGTCGTAGACCTCGCGCGCCAGCAGGCGCAGGGGGAAGCCGATCACCCCGGAGGAGTGGGCGCACATCCGCTCGATCGCCAGGTACGTCTTGCCGGTGTTGGTGGGGCCGAGGATTGCCCGCACCATATGGTCGCCGCCAGTGGCCATGCACCGATGTGGGGGCAAGAGCCAAGAAAGTGCAAGCGGACAACGATCTTAGCACTTTGTTAACCATTGAAACCGACAAGGCCCGCCGGGGCGCGGAGGGTCTGCTTGTTCTATTCGCCGATCGTCCAGCGGGGGGCCGGGCCGCTCACCGTCATGCCGAGAAGCTTCGGCGTGGCGGTGCAGCGGCCGCAGGCGGACCGGTGGATCGTCGACCTGGGCGAGGACCTGTTCTCGCGGCGGTGGTGGCGGGGGCTGCTGACTCTGTTCGCGTTGACGGCGAGCGCCGCGCTGCTCGCGCCCGGGCTGGAGCCGCTGCCTGGCGGGCGGCCCGCGCCGCTGGAGCCGGCACAGCTGGAACAGTGGGAAGCGCTGGCGATCGCTCCGCTGAGTGGCGGCTCGAACACCGGCCTCCAAATGCTGGAGACCGCCGCCGTCGAGCCGCTGACCAGCGCGCCGCAGCGGACTTCAGTTTCCCTGTTCGCGACGCTCGGCGCGGGTGAGGGGATCGCGCGGATGCTGCTGCGGAGCGGTGCTTCGGCGGCGGAGGCTGGGCAGACGGCTACGCTCATGGCCGGCGCCGGGCGGAGGATCGCTCCGGGCACCAGCGTCGCGATCGTGTTGGGCGAGCAGCTGGGTGGCGGACGCGCGGTGCGGGAGGTAAGCCTGCGCGCCGGGCTCGACCTCCGGCTGACCGTGCGGCGCGACGGGGCCGGGCTGACGCTGGTGCGGACCGCCATCCCGGTTGACACGGCGCCGCTGCGCATCCGCGGGCGGGTGGGCGACGGGCTTTATTGGTCGCTGCGCTCGGCCGGCGCCTCGCCGGAGGTGGCGGCCGCCTACCTGCAGGCGCTGGCGACCGCGGTGGAGGTCGGGAGCGAGGTGGCGGCGGACGACCGGTTCGAACTGGTGCTGGCCAACCGCCGCGCGGCCTCGGGCGAGAGCGTCGCGGGGCCGCTGCTCTACGCGGGGCTGGAGCGGACCGCGGGCGCCGCCGTGCAGCTGCTGCGCTGGCCGATCGGCGGGCGAATGGCGTGGGTCGACGCGGTCAATGCCGGGCAGCCCGCGCAGGCGACCGCGGGGCTGCAATGGCCGGTGCAGGGGCGGATCACCTCGGGCTTCGGGCCGCGGGTGCACCCGATCCTGCGCTTTTCCCGAATGCACCGCGGCATCGACTTCGGCGCCGGCTGGGGCGCACCGATCGTGGCGGCGGCCGACGGGCAGGTGGTGCGCGCCGGCTGGGCGGGGGGCTACGGCCGGCAGGTGCGGATCGCCCATGGCGGCGGGTTGCTGACCAGCTACAGCCACATGAGCCGGATCATTGTTGACGCCGGAGGCGCGGTGCGCGCGGGGCAGTTGATCGGCTATGTCGGGTCCAGCGGACTGTCGACCGGACCGCACCTCCATTACGAAACCATCCGCAACGGCGTGGCCGTGGACCCCTTGAGCGTGCGCTTTGCCAGCGTCCGGCCGGTCGACGCGGGCGAGGTGCAGGCGATCAAGGCGCGGCTGAAGGCGCTGCTTGGGGGATGAGGAAAGGTCCCATTCCGGACCGGTTCGGCGCCGGCTTCAACAAATTGTTAACTGCCGAGGGGCCATCGTCCAGGTGAAGGAGACGCCCGTGGGTCTGGTTGCTTATCTCGACGACTCTCGCGCCGCCACTCAGCCGCGCCGGTCCACTCGCCGCACGCTCCGCCTGGAGGTCGCGGGTACCGCGGGGAGCCAGTCGCGCTCCGCGATGGTGATCCACGACCTGTCGCCGACGGGTTTGCTGATCGAAACGGAAGAGCCGCTCGGCGTCGGGCAGAAGCTCGCGGTCGAGTTGCCGGAAGTGGGCAGTTTCCCCGCTGAGGCCGTATGGAGCAGCGGCCGCTTCGTCGGCTGCAAGTTCGACGAGACCCTGCCCCAGGCGGCAATCAGCGCGGCCCTGCTGCGGAGCGACCGGCCGGGGTTCGAGATGGCCGCTGAGGCGCGGAGCCCGGCCCCTGTGCAGGAGCTGCAGGCGCGGGTGCAGCGGCAGCTGACTCAGGTTCACGGCCAGGGTGTTGCACCTGATGCCACGTCTGAGCCCCTGGCCGAGTACGATCGCCTGCCGCTTCATACGCGCGGCCGCATCATGGTCGGCCTTGCGGCCGGGTCGGGTGCGATCTGGGCGGTGCTGCTGTGGGGCGTGGGGGTGATCTGAAGCTTTGCCCGAGCGCTACTCGGACTCGGGGATGGTGATGAACGTGCTGGTCAGGCGGACGAAGCCGGTCATGTTGCGGGCGTTGTACACGGCTTGTTTGACCTGAGGCCTGACCCGCCGCAATGCCTGGTTCCGGCAATGGTGCTTCTCAAGCACGCTATCGGACGGACAGGCGCGAACCACCGCGGCGGTGACCCGTCGCATCAACTGTCGCTCACCGGTCTTCGTACGCAGGTCCAGATCCTGATAAGACACCCGGCGGGTGAGAGCGGGAGGGCGCTGACCGTAGATGATGGTCTCGGACGGTTCTTCCGCGGGCACGGCGGCAGCGCTTGCCGTTGATGATCCACATACGAGCGCGAAAGCAAGAAGGGTGCTGGATAATGCACTTGAGCTGATCATCGCCGATGCCCCGAGACTTGCCCCATGAAGGGCAGCCAAACGCGTTACTCAAGGTCGATTGTTGTAGCTTTGGCGGCGGCGGGGAGCAAGGAATCTTAAACGCCGAGTCTGTTAACACAGGTTGAGGCGGCGCAGGTACGTTTGGGGGGGTGATCCGGGGTTCCGTTCAGAGGGTCTGCTTACGACCCATCGCGGACATTAGCCGGCTGCGCGAACTTCATAGACGCACCCCATGCCCCAGAGGATAAAGAGGTCTGCCATGTCCACGGCGACATCGTAGAAGTCTGCTCAACTTCTCGGAACGGTAGAAGACGGATCCATAAGCGGGACTCGAACCGCCAAACGCGCCTGCAGCTCAGCTGCGGAGTACCCGGAAACGAACAAAAGAGCCTTTTCAAGCGGGCAGGTAGAAAGCCGTCGCTAAGTCGGTTCGCGCCACCGCGATACTGCCGTCCAGCTCATCCCGATGAGCTACGGCGCGCCATCGGGAGCAGCCGCGCCGAAGGTTAGCCGAGCGCCGCCAAGATCGTCGGTAAGGTGTAGCAGCAAGGCGCGAAGCGCTAGAGCAACGGCGATCATCTCGCCTGTTTCTTCCATCGGGACAAGAATAGCCCATGAAGGCGGGTCACCGCTCGCTATGGCGGCCCGAAAGGTCATATCCTCCGGCACCGATCGCTGTAGGAGCAAGGCTTCGATCATCTCCATGCCCATGGCCGCGCCTACGTAAAGGGCAGCCGCTACAATCAGCCTTATTCGAGTTCGCGGGCGCAGTGACCTGAGCAGCGGGAGGCCTGCGAAGACGGCGGCAAACACCAAGAACAGATAAGGCAGGGTCCACCCGATGTAGAACACACCGCTTGTTTGCAGACGTTCCTGGATCGGGCGGCTTAGGCGGTCGTGCAGCATGGCTCCTTCGTCAATGGCCATCCCGGCGAGGGCGAGCGTAGCGAAGGACCAGATCAACCATAGACGAGCGCCTTGCGATTGATGACGGTAGGCGATCAGAGCGGAGATCAAGGCGGTGAACGCTAGCATCATGGCGGAAAAGAAGTTTCCGAACGAGTTCTCTTCGCCCAAGTCGAACACGGCCCGGGTAAGCACTGAGCTGTTGAACATTGGAATTAGATAGAAGGATGCCAGGTGAGCGAGCAGCAGCAGAGCAATTACCGTTAGATGCAGACGAAAAAGGCGGTGAGTCGCGAGGCCGAGGTCAATTGTGCTTGGGCAGAATTTGTTATCGAGGCTCCCTTGGCGCGGCTCTGATGACCATACCTTTACAGCGCGAGTGATGGCCGCTCTCCTTTGCGCTCCTATGATGCCGCTCCAGTGACACCGAATTGTAATATTAGCAGAGAGTTAAGGGTCAGTCAATAACGGCGGTTTAACGTGTGAACCCATCAAACATCGATGCCGCAAGAGCTGTGCTGCAGCTGATCGACGGTGCACCTAGAGGAGCCAGCTACTATGGCGGCTCTGCTTTTAGTCGATTGCTGGCATCGGCCGAATGCCCGCTTTCCACCCATTCCGGACATTGGGGCTCAGTGGATTGGGTCTGTTCGACAGATGCCTGAACGAGGTCCTGCACCAGCAATGGGGACCTAACCTTGCGGTACTCCAAACCGCCATCCTTTTCGGGATCGAACGGGCGGAGGAGCTGGCCATTAAGACCTTCAACCATCATCTGCCCGCTTATGACGATCTTGTACGCTGTGTCCGGATTCACCGTTGATTGCATGGCGTGGCTGCCCAGAAGTTTCCAATTACCTCGGTAAACTTCAGCGTCGTTAGTCCACGCAAAGGTGGTGAGTTGAGATCCATCGATCTGTTCTGCTGTCGGCAAGGCGCCAAACGCCCGCTGAGCTATACCGAGATAGAAAGCTGTTCCGGGAATGAGCACTTGCGAAAGCGCCCAATGGTCGCCTCGTAGCGGTATCGCGATAACCGATCCTCGGTCGAGCCTCGGAGCTTTGCGTGACATACCTCACAGTAGCCATCGCCTCGCGAAGGAAGCAACGTCCGCTTCCCACCCGGAGCAGACCTTAGCCGGAGTGGCGTTACCTGACGTGAGGTGCGGTCGGGGACAGGTTCGCAAGTTGCGCTTCACCATTCCAGCCAGTGGCTTGAGTTCTCCATAACGGACATCAGAGCCGAGCCTTTCGGGCATCTCCGGCTCCGGACCCGAGATGATGGGCGTCATTATAATCTCGTTTGGGTAACGATTATAGTGGAGCCCGCGCATGCTCGTCGCCCTGCGGGCACCCTCCTGATCGGGGTTGCCCCCACAACCATCACCTGCGACTCACAGGTTCGGAGGCTCAGATCCATGTCCCGTTATGTTGAAGGCGCCCGGCGTATCGTTGAACATGTCGCGGAGCGGCTTGCGGCCGACCTATCGGTGCAGCTTTGGAACGGGGAAGTTCTTCCGCTGGGACCGGGGGCGAGTTCGGACATAAGGATTCTTATCCAGTCGCCGCAGGTGATCGCCCGGCTGCTGCGGTCACCCTCCCTGCTGACGCTTGTCGAGGAGCATATTACCGGCGGCCTCCAGATCCTTGGCGGCAGCCCGCTTGAGGCCGCTAGCCGGTGGGACCATATGCGGGCGCTGGTCCTACGCCGGACAGTGCAGCAGCGCGTTCTTCTCAGTGCCGCCCTACCGTTTCTCTTTCTTCGGGAATCTAAGGATCAGCGCCTGACGTTCCCGCAAAGAGTCCGCCGAAGGTTCGGCCGCGGCCGCGACGACCAGGTTATGGTCGGCTTCCACTATGACGTCTCGAATGACTTCTACGCGCTCTTCCTCGACCCCGAGATGCAGTATTCCCCGGGGTATTTCGAGGATATCCACACGAGCCTCGCCGACGCGCAGTTTGCCAAGCTGGACCGTATTTGCCGCAAGCTTGACCTCGGGCCCGAGGACCGGCTGCTGGACATCGGCTGCGGCTGGGGTGGAATGGCCTGCCACGCTGCCCGACATTACGGTACGAAGGTCCACGGTGTCACCTTGTCGAAGGAGCAGCTCGCCTTCGCCGAGGCCAAGGTCCGCAACCTAGGCCTATCCGAGCTCGTAACCTTGGAGCTTCGAGACTTCCGCTCCCTCGATGTCGCCGGAGCTTACACGAAGGTCGTTCAGGTCGGCATGTTCGAGCATGTCGGCCTTGATAATCACGACTCATATTTCGGCCACGTCCACCATCTCACGGTCGAGGGAGGTCTCTACCTCCATGATGCCATCACTCGACGTGCGCCAAAGGACCTCAAGCGCTTCCGCGATCCCACGCCTTATATGCGCTTCATCAATCGTTACATCTTCCCGGGTGGAGAGCTGGACTATCTAGGCCTCACCATGACCAATCTCGAGCGCAACGGCTTTGAGGTGCGCGACGTCGAGAGCATGCGCGAACATTATCACCTAGCCCTGAAGCATTGGGCTGAGAATCTCTACGCTCGCCGCGAGGAGGCAGAGGAACTTGTCGGGCCTGAACGTTTCAGGCTCTGGCTCCTCTATCTCAGCATGTGCGCCGTCGGCTTCTGGCGAGGGGCCATCTACGATTTTCAAACATTGGCCCGCAAACGCAGCACCGGTCTCGCCGGCCTCCGCGTGGGAAGGGCATAACGAACTAATCGGCACAACTGGCTAGGGACCAAGATGAGCGCAGAGCCTGACAAACAGCACGCATGGGTTGACGCTCGCCGCTCCAGCCAAGGCGGACGAAGGTCTTCCTACGACCCATTGCGGACATTAGGGACCATCGCATGACAGCACGCCGCGATGCACCAAGCTTCCTTGAACAGGCAAGACGACGAGGGCGGCCGCTAGCAGCGCAAGGTAAGGAGCGCGCAACCTAGTAGCTGTTATCGAGAGCAGGCCCAGTAACAGCAGGCCAAGAAAGAGCAGGTGCAGAGCGCCAAACAGCCAGCTTAGATTTGAAGATGCCGGCCCCGTGCAGAAGACTGAAATCTGCTCATATTCGTTCAAGCTGATCCACAAAACGGCAAGTTGCACGACTAAGGCGAAGCCGACCAGCGCCGCTCCAAGCCGTCGCTGGCGTAAACGTATCATGGAGGCATGCTACGGGAACCGATGTCCGCTTTCCACGCAAAGCAGACATTCCCGCGTCAGCCGTCACGCGGAGTGAGTCCGATCAACGAGGCCGGATGTGCCTCCGGCACATCCTGCAGCATGCCGGGAGGCATGTTTCACCTCGTTGATCATCGGTCCTGTCCCGCTGGCGCGCGCAGGCCGGCCGGGCAGGCGCATCTCTCGCCTAACTACGGCGGCGCTGCGCGCCGGCGCAGTTACGCTCGGTGCTACCTGCCGTGCCCGCGCCAGCGCTTGATCGTGCGGCCGATGATCTCGGCCTCGCCGCCGGTCTCGCGCCACAGCGCCGAGAAGCTGGGATCGCTCGACGCCGGGCGCTTCTCGGGCTCCAAGTCGTCGAAGCGAACGCGGATGGGGATGGCGACGCCTTCGCCGCAGACGATGCACTCGCGGTTGCGGAGCGCGGGGATGGCGTCGAGGAAGCCGCGGGCGCCTTCGGGCATGGCGGCGCGGACGCAGGCCTGGTCGCGGTCGTTGTTGAGGCGCATGGAGATGATGGTGCCGCACTGCGACAGCACGCCCTCGGCCAAGTCGGACGGGCGCTGGGTGATCAGGCCCAGCGACACGCCGTATTTGCGGCCTTCCTTGGCGATCCGCTCAAGGATCTTGCGAACGGCCTGGCCGGACGCGTTCTCGTCCTTGGGGACGTAGCGGTGCGCTTCCTCGCAGACCAGCAGCAGCGGGCGCTGCGCCTCCGTCCGCGACCAGATGGCGTAGTCGAACACCATGCGCGCGAGCACCGACACTACCACGCTGGTGATGTCCGAAGGCACGCCCGATACGTCGACAATCGAGATGGGGCGGCCGTTGGCGGGCAGGCGGAACAGCTTGGCGAGGAAGCTACCCATCGAATCCGAGACCAGCATGCCGGAGAACATGAAGGTGTAGCGCGGGTCGGCGCGGAGCTCGTCGAGCTTGTTCTTGAGCCGCTGATAGGGCGTGGTGTCGCCGGCGCGATCGAGCTTGCCCATCTCGGCGACGAGGATCTGGTTGAGGTCGGTCAGCAGGTAGGGGATCGGGCTGTCCACCGTGACCTTGCCCGCACCCTCCGCCGCCTTGGTCTTCATCCGCGCGGCGAGCAGGCATTTGGCCAGGATGTCGGCATCGCGCTGCCGCTCGGCGCCGTCGGTGGTCAGGAACACCTCGCAATGCTCCTCGAAGTTGAGGAGCCAGTAGGGGAGTTGCAGATTGTCGACGTTGAACAGCTCGCCGCAGCCCTTGAAGGCGGCGCTATACTCGCCGTGCGGGTCGATCATCACGATGTGACCCTCCGGGCTGTACTGCGAGATGCGGTGGAGGATCAGCGCGACGCTGGTGGACTTGCCGGTGCCGGTCGAGCCCAGCACCGCGAAGTGCTTGGAGAGCATCGGGTCGATGTAGAGCGCGCCGCGGATGTCGTCGGTCGGGTAGACGGTGCCGATCTCGACATTGGCGCTGTCGCTGGCGGCGAACACGGAGCGGAGGTCCTCGGTGGTGACGGGATGCACCGCGCAGCCGGGGATCGGGTAGCGGGTGACGCCGCGGCGGAAGTTGGTCATGCCGCCCGAGCTGTCGCGGCTGCCTTCGCCCAGGAAGTCGATGGCGGCCATCACGGTGCCGTCCTCGCCCTGCTTCATGGTGCGGACGTTGGCGATCAGCCAGCTGCCGGCGACCTCCATCTTGACCTGGCTGCCGACCTGCCCGGACATGGCGAGCGAGGGATCGTCGTTGCACTGCAGCGCCGTCAGCCGCTCGACGGCGAGGCTGATCTGCGAGCCCGAGCCGGCGATCTCCAGCACCTGACCGATCGGCTCCTGCGGCTGCTGCGGCGCGGGAACGTGCCCGGCGGTGGCCTCCTCATCGGTGTAGGTCGACAGCTCGCTGAGGAACTGCTTGAGGCTGGGTTGGTCGGTCATGTGGGGTCCCGGGCTGCTGCGCTGTGGGACCGGGCTAGCGTCCACACGGTTAAGATTGTGCTTAGGTTTCGGGGCCTCACGCGCCGCGGCGGCGGAACAGCTCGGCGGCGGCCCAGCCGAGCAGCAGGGGCAGGATCACCGCAACGAGGCCGTAGAGCAGGCTGTAGCGATCCGCGGACTCGGCCACGAAGCGCTCGAACCCGGACTTGTCGACGGTGATCTCCTTGGTCGCGGCGGCGATCACCTTGCCCCGGTCGATCAAAAAGGTCTCGGCGGTGAAGGTGCCGACGGGCACCTGGCTGGGGATGAAGATGCGGGCGCGGTAGAGGACGCCTTCGCTGATCTCCACGCCGTCCGGATCCTCGACATACAGGCCCTGGCGCCGGCGCAGGTCGAGCAGCCCGGCCTCGAACCGCCGTTCCTTGTCGGGCTGGGCCCCGCCGCCGGGCGACAGCTGGAGGTTCTGGAGGCCGAGTTCGTAGATGGCGGCGGTGCGCTCGTCGACCAGCTCGTCGATCGGCCGGGAGGAGGCGACCGCGTAGAAGCCCGGGGCGGAGCGGAAGCGGTTGCTGTCCGCGTTCATCCAGATGCCCGCGATCTTCTGCTTCTCGCGCACGGTGATCGGCTGCACCGGGCCCTTGAGCACCACCACCACGTCGGGCGGGCGGCGCGGCGGGCGGCCGCCGGGGTAGAGGATCGCGCCGAACAGCAGCAGCTCGGCGCCGGTGAAGCTGTACTGGATCTCGACCGAGCGCGACGAGATGTCGGGCACCAGCTTGGGGCTCGCCTGGGCGAGCAGCAGGGGGACCAGCGTGAAGAGGAGGAGGGCGCGCCACATCGGCGGTCAGAGATACTCGATCGAGAAGATCTCGTCGGGCCGGTAGGTCAGGCCGAACGCCATGCGCAGCGCGACCAGGATGATGATCACCGCCAGGCTGAGGCGCAGGAGGTCGGGCTTCAGCCGGGTGGTGAGCAGCGCGCCATACTGGGCGCCGATCACCCCGCCGACCAGCAGCAGCGCGGCGAGCACGATGTCGACCGCCTCGGTCGTCAGCGCGTGGATCATGGTGGTGGCGGCGCTGACCGCCAGGATCATCACCAGGCTGGTCCCGACCACCACCCGCGCGGCCATGCCGAACAGGTAGATCATCGCGGGCACCAGGATGAACCCGCCGCCGATGCCGAGCAGCACGGTGAGGATTCCGGCAACGAAGCCCAGGGCGAGCGGCGCGATCGGGGACAGGTAGAGGCCGGACGCGTAGAAGCGCCAGCGGAGCGGCAGTCCCGCCACCCAGCGGTTGTGGCGCGGCCGGGGCGACGCGCTCGCCGACGGCTCGATCCAGCCCAGCGCGAGCGCGGCGTCGCGCAGCATCAGCACACCAATGGAGCCGAGCAGCAGCACGTAGAGGAGGCCGATCACCGTATCGATCTGCCCCGAGGACTGGAGCAGGCGGAACAGCCCGGCGCCGGCCAGGCTGCCGCCCAGCCCGCCGGCGATCATCACCGCGCCCATCCTGAGGTCGACGCCGCCGCGCCGCATGTGGGCCAGCACCCCCGACACGCTGGACCCGGTGATCTGGGTGGTCGCGGAGGCGACCGCGACGCTGGGCGGAATGCCGTAGAAGATCAGCAGCGGCGTGGTCAGGAACCCGCCGCCGACCCCGAACATGCCCGACAATATGCCGACCAGCAGCCCAAGCACGACGATCAACGGCGCGTTGACCGACATGCCGGCGATCGGAAGGTAGATGTCCATGCGCTTGAGCGGGGTCTAGCGGCACGAACCGGCGACCGCAAAGCGGGGAAGCGAACTATTGCGGCGAGGTCGCGCCCCGCAGCTTGGCCAGTGCCGCGAAGGGCCCCGCCTGTTCCTCGCTCAGCACGCCCGCTTCGCGCAGCGCGGTGTCGGCATCGGCGGAGCGCGGGTATGGATCGAGCGCCAGCGCCAGCGTGTCGGCCAGCGCGCTGCCGAGGTCGATCGCGGCGCCGTCGTGAAAGACCACGTCGCAGTCGCGCTCGCTAAGCTCGATCTCCTCGTCCGCGGCCGTTTGCGGCTCGGGCAGGAACAGCAGCTCGAAAGGTTCGTCGACCGCGGCCGGAACGGGCTCCCCCGTGGCGACGCAGCTCTGCTCGAGCTGGGCCTTGATCCGGCCGGTCGCCCCGACCCGTTCCCCGTCGCGGGTCAGAGTGACGTGCGCGTCGAAGCGGCCGAGGCTCGGGAGCCGGAGCCGCCCGGCGATCGCCCCGCGCTCCGCCTCGTCGGCCTGGAGGTCGAGCCGCTCGCCGTCGCGCACCTGCGCGAGCGGCAGACGGTGGGCGAAACCGCTCACGGCAGAGTTCCGCCGACCAGCGCCTCGTCCGTCCGCGCCTCCAGCGCCGCCCAGAAAAGGCGCACCTGCCGCTCGACATAGTCGCGGGCCTCGTCGGACGCACGGCCTTCGCGGTACACGCTGCGCCCGATCACCGCCGGCCAGCTCTCCTCGCCAGCGATGGCGCGGCGCCAGGCGCCGACCCGCCCGCCGAGCGCGCCGACC
>NZ_CADCWA010000155.1 GCF_902806285.1 uncultured Sphingomonas sp.
TAGCGCTCGACCGGCCAGTCCTTGGTGTAGCCCGCGCCGCCCAGCGCCTGCACCGCCTCGTTCGCGACCTTCACCGCACTCTCGCTCGCCAGCAGGATCGCGCCCGCCGCGTCGAACCGCGTCGTCTTGCCCGCGTCGCATGCCCGCGCGACCTGGTAGACGTAGGCCCGCGCCGAGTTCAGTGCGACGTACATGTCCGCGATCTTGGCCTGCATCAGCTGCTGCGTTCCGATCGGCTTGCCGAACTGCTGCCGCTCGCGGACGTAGGGCAGCACCACGTCCAGGCAGGCCTGCATGATGCCGAGCTGGATGCCCGCGAGCACGGTGCGCTCATAATCGAGCCCGCTCATCAGCACCCCGACGCCGCCGTTCTCCGGGCCCATGATGTTCTCGGCGGGCACGAAGCAGTCGTCGAACACCAGCTCGCTGGTCGGCGAGCCGCGCATGCCCATTTTGTCGATCTTCTGCCCGACCGAGAAGCCGTCCATGCCGCGCTCGATCAGAAAGGCGGTGATCCCGCGCGAGCCTTCGCCGGTCTTGGCGTACACCACCAGCACGTCGGCGTAGTGGCCGTTGGTGATCCAGAACTTGTGTCCGTTCAGCCGGTAGCCGTTGCCCGACTTCTCGGCCTTGAGCTTCATCGAGACGACGTCGGAGCCCGCGGCCACCTCGCTCATCGCCAGCGCGCCCACCTGGCTCCCGTCAATGAGGCCCGGCAGGTACTTGCGCTTCTGCTCGTCGTTCGCCCAACGCCGGATCTGGTTCACGCACAGGTTGGAGTGCGCGCCATAGCTGAGGCCGACCGAGGCCGACGCCCGCGCCACCTCCTCCTGCGCGACCACATGCTCGAGGTAGCCGAGCCCCAGCCCGCCCCATTCCTCCTCGACCGTTATCCCGTGCAGCCCGAGTTCGCCCATCTGCGGCCAGAGCTCGATCGGGAACCGATCCGCATGATCGATCTCCGCGGCCAGCGGGGCGATCTTGTCGGCGGCAAAGCGCTCGGTGGTGTCGCGGATGGTCTCGGCCATTTCG
Source organism: uncultured Sphingomonas sp. (assembly GCF_902806285.1). Classification (GTDB taxonomy): domain Bacteria; phylum Pseudomonadota; class Alphaproteobacteria; order Sphingomonadales; family Sphingomonadaceae; genus Sphingomicrobium. The sequence goes on from NZ_CADCWA010000155.1 coordinate 1,033, forward strand.
CCAAGGTCGAAGTCGAGGGTGGGTGTGGACATGAAGCGGCGCTAGCAGAGGGGTTAGCGTTTGAACAAGGCGGCCCGAATGCTTATTGCAGTGCACAATAACCCCGCTCGTCCCGAGCGGAGGCCGCAAGGCCGCAGTCGAGGGGCGCTCAACGAGTGCCCAGGCCAACGCCCCTCGACTTCGCTTGGGACGAGCGGAGAATTTGGAGCAACCGATGAACCAGTCCGACCCCGTCGTCATTCTCTCCTACGCCCGTACCCCGATGGGCGCGATGCAGGGCGCGCTCGCCGGCGTGTCCGCCACCGACCTCGGCGCCACCGCGGTCAAGGCCGCGGTCGAGCGCGCCGGCATCTCGGGCGCGGACATCGACCGCATCTACATGGGCTGCGTGCTCCCCGCCGGCCTCGGCCAGGCGCCCGCGCGGCAGGCGGCGATCAAGGCCGGGCTGCCCACCTCCGTCCAGGCGACCACGGTCAACAAGGTCTGCGGGTCGGGCATGCAGACCGTGATCATGGGCTCCGAAGCCCTCGCCACCGGCAACGCCGACCTGATCGTCGCCGGCGGCATGGAGTCGATGACCAACGCCCCTTACCTGCTGAAGAAGCACCGCTCCGGCGCGCGCGTCGGCCATGACACCGCCTACGACCATATGTTCCTCGACGGGCTGGAAGACGCCTACGAGGAGGGCCGCGCGATGGGCAGCTTCGCCCAGCACACCGCCAACGAGTATCAATTGACCCGCGAGTCGATGGACAATTACGCCATCGAGAGCCTGCGCCGGGCCAAGGACGCCATCGACAATGGCGGCTTCGGCGACGAGATCGTGCCCGTCACCGTGAAGAGCCGTGCCGGCGAAACCATCGTCGACACCGACGAAGCCCCCGGCCGCGGCCGCCCGGACAAGATCCCGCAATTGAAGCCCGCCTTCCACAAGGAAGGCACCATCACCGCCGCGACCAGCTCCTCCATTTCCGACGGCGCCGCTGCAGTGGTTCTCACCCGCGAGTCGGTCGCGCGCGAAAAGGGCGCCGAGCCGCTCGCCCGGATCGTCGCCACCGCCGCCCACGCTCAGGCTCCGGCCGAGTTCACCGTCGCCCCGATCGGCGCCATCCACAAGGTGCTCGACAAGGCCGGCTGGAAGATCGGCGAGGTCGACCTGTTCGAGGTCAACGAGGCCTTCGCCTGCGTCGCCATGTTCGCGATGAAGGACCTCGGCATCGGCCACGACAAGATCAACATCCACGGCGGCGCCACCGCGCTCGGCCACCCGATCGGCGCCAGCGGCACCCGCATCATCGTCACGCTGCTGAACGCCCTCAAGCAGACGGGCGGCAAGCGCGGCATCGCCAGCCTGTGCATCGGCGGCGGCGAGGCCACGGCGGTGGCGGTGGAGCTGGTCTGAGGAATCGAACCGCCAAGCACCGGGAGCGCTGAAACGCGCTAGAGCGCGCTCAGACTGCCTTCTTCTCCGCCACCCAGCGGTCGATCTTCTGCTCCAGGATCGCCAGCGGCAGCGCGCCGGTCATCAGCACCTGCGCATGGAAATCGCGGATGTCGAACTTGGGGCCGAGTTCCGCTTCCGCCTTCTGCCGCAGCCGCTGGATGGTCAGCGCGCCGACCTTGTAGGCGAGCGCCTGGCTGGGGATGGCGATGTAGCGCTCGACCTCGGCGGTGGCGTCGGTCTTGCCCATGTCCGAATGGTCGAGCATGTATTTGATCGCCTGCTCGCGGGTCCAGCCCTTGGAATGCAGCCCGGTGTCGACCACCAGCCGCATCGCGCGCAGCATCTCGTCCGACAGGGTGCCGAACCGCTGGTACGGGTCCTGGTAGAAGCCCATCGGGTAGCCGAGCGTCTCCGAGTATAGCGCCCAGCCTTCCACGAACGCGGTGTTCCCGCCGAAGCGCATGAACGGCGGCAGCGCCGTATTCTCCTGCGCCAGGCTGATCTGGAAATGGTGCCCCGGCGCGCCCTCGTGCAGGTAGAGGGTGGTCATGCCCGGCGTGGTCCGCGAAGGCAGATCGTAGGCGTTGAAGTAGAAAATGCCCGGCCGCGAGCCGTCCGGCGTGCCCGAGCTGTAGCTGCCGCCGGCCTCGAACTTCTCGCGGAACGGCTCGTAGGGGCGGATCTCCAGCGCCGCCTTGGGGATGGTCGAAAAATACTTCGGCAGCTCGGCGTCGACTTGTCTGCCGACGTCGTAATAGCCCTGGGTCAGCGCCTCGCGGCTCTTGGCCTTGAACTTGGGGTCGGTCCGCAGGTGATCGAAGAACTGCTGGAGGGTGCCCTTAAAGCCGACCTCCTGGCGGACCTTCTCCATCTCCGCGGTGATCCGCGCGACTTCGTTGAGGCCGGTTTGGTGGATCTCCTCGGGGGTCATGTCGAGCGTGGTGGTGGACTTCACCATGTAGCGGTAGAGCTGGGGCCCGCCCTTCATGTACATCAGGCCGACGCCCTCGCGCGCGGCGGGCAGATACTCGGCGCGGAGGAAGTCGCGCACCCGCCGCAACGCCGGATAGAGCTCCTGCGTAATCGATTGCCGGTACTCGGCGGTGAGCCGCGTCCGGTCCGCGGCCGCGATCTCGGCCGGGAACTGCTTGACCGGGCCGAAGTAGCTCGACTGCTCCGGCTTCTGCTTGAGCTGCGTGTCGAGCTGCTCGATCATGTTGCGGACGGTCAGCTTGGTGTCGACCACGCCCGCGGCCATGCCCTCGCGCCACCGCCCGATCGTGCGGTCGAGATAGGTCACGAACTCGTCGTGACGCTTGAGGTTGTTCTCGTAGTCCGTGAGCGTCTTGAACGGCGCCGCGCCCTTGCCGCTCGCAAAGGTCGGATAAAAGGTGTGCGTGCCGAAGAAATGGTTCATCGGCCGCACCCGGTTGAGCGCCAGGAAGTCCGGCTGCAGCCCGCGCAGCGTGTCCTCCGTCGAGAACTTGAACACGTCGTAGGCCAACTGGTCCGTGGGGTTCAGCTTCGCCCGATCGATCTGGGCCAGGGCCGCGACGTCCGCTTCGGCTGCCGCCTTCTCCGCGGCGAAATACTCGTTCGTGATGTTGTCGCCGAGCCGGTCGGCATAGCGCATGTCGCCGCGGAAGATGGCGCTCAGCGGGTTGCGCTTGAGCGAGGCCTCGTCGCTGGCGGTGAACAGCGCGAACAGCCGGTCGTGCTCGCTCCGCGCGGCAGCTTCGGGCGTGACCGCCGGAGCGGCCGGCGCCGCCTCCGCGACCGCCACGGGCTCGGCGGCCGGGGTCGTGGCGCAGGCGCCAAGGGCCAGCAGGGTGGAAGCGAGCAAGGCAAGGCGGAGGGTCATCGGCGGCATATTCCCGAGCAAAAGGAGGATGTTGCGGCTGTAACTGGAAATCCGAGCTCGGCAAGCCGCAACGCCCGTTCGACGAACGGCGCCCTACTCTCTACGGGCGCGGCGCAGGAAGCGAGCCCGCCGATTGCACCGCCCGCGCGATCGCTCGGCGGATGCGCGGCGTCGCGCCGCACGCGCACTGGTTGGGTAGCGCGTCGATCTGCTCCGGGCTCGGCTGCGGGCTGGCCTGAAGGAGCGCGGCGATCGCCATGATGAAGCCCGGCTCGCAATAGCCGCACTGGCTGACCTGCTCGGCCGCCCAGGCCTGCTGCACCGGATGGGCGCGCCCCTGGCTGAGACCTTCGATGGTGGTCACTTGAGCACCTTCGAGGCTGGCGATCGGCACCGCGCAACTCAGCACTGCCCGGCCATCGACGATCACCGTGCACGCGCCGCACGTGCCGGTGCTGCAGCCGTGCTTGGTCCCGGTGAGGTTCGAAGCTTCGCGCAGCGCCCAGAGCAGCGGGGTTCGGGAATCCAGCTTGTAGTGGAGGGCTTCCCCATTGACCGTCATCCGCGTCATGGCGGCAGGCCTAGCGCGGCGCGGCGGGCGCTGCCAAGATGCGCCGGCATGGGGGCGGTTCACACGAGTTTCGGCGCGATCGGCTACGCGGAGGCAGGAGCGGGCGGCGTTCCGCTGGTCCTGTTGCATGGGGTGGGCTCCGACAAGCGCGTGTGGCGGCCGCAGCTGCAGCACTTCGCGGCCGGGCGGCGAGCCCTGGCCTTCGACTATCCGGGCTATGGCGAGAGCGCCTTCCAGCCCGGGGCGACCCGCGACGACTTCGCCCGCTCGATCCTCCTCGCGATGACGGCGCTCGGGATCGACCGGGCGCACCTGTGCGGGCTGTCGCTGGGCGGCGTGGTCGCACTCGCCATGCATGCTGCGGCGCCCGAACGCTGCGCCTCGCTGATCGTCGCGGACAGCTTTGCCCTGCATCCGGAAGGCCGCGCCATCCACGACCGCTCGCTGGCCGGAAGCCGCGACCCCGGCATGCGCGGATTGGCCGAGGCACGCGCCGAAGCGCTGCTTGCCCCCGGCGCGCCCGCTGCCATCCGGGAGGAAGTGATCGCCACCATGGCCGCGATCGATCCCGCGGCCTACGCGCTCGGGGCCGCGGCCGTCTGGCTTGCCGACCAGCGCGAGCGCGCCGCCGCCGTCCGCTGCCCGGCCCTGATCCTGTGCGGCAGCGAGGACCGCATCACCCCACCGGCGCTCAGCGAGGAGCTCAAGGACTTGATCCCGCATGCCGCACTGGTGGAGATCGCGGGCGCGGGGCACCTCAGCAACCTGGAGCAGCCCGCCATCTTCAACCGCGTGCTTGCGGCGTTCCTTGCCGGGACCGAAGGTTGACGACGATTGGCGCGCTCGGCGAGGCCGGACGGCTCCAACCCGTTAATCACCCGTTGACGCGGTAAGGGGCAAAGACGAACGCGAAGCATGCCGTACCAACGCCACAAGGCCGACCGGAAGAAAGCCATGGTCATGGTCGCGGCCCTGCACGCGGCGCTTGGGGCAGCCCTCGTCCTCGGCCTGGCCGGGGCGCCGGTTCAGCAGGTGGCGGACCCCTTGAGGAACTCCAAGCTCATCGAGCCGCTCAACCTTGAGCCGCCGCCTCCGCCGCCGCCTCCACCGCCGCGAGAGAGTGCGCCGGCGCCGCGGGACGAGGCCGCTCCACCCAACCTGCGCGCCCGTCCGGCTCCGATCGTCGCGCCTGCACCGCTGCGGCCTTTGCCGGTCCGGTCCCCCGTGCGGACTTCCGAGCGGCGGGCGCCGGTCGAGGGTGCGGACCGAAGCGCGGGCGCGGCTGCCGTGGCGGGGCCGGGTACGGGGGCTGGCGGCTCAGGGGATGGGTTCGGCGGCGGCGGGCTGGGCGGCGAAGGCGGCGGAGGTGGAACCGGTACCGGTACCGGTAGCGCACCGCGGCTGCTGGGCGGCAACAGCGCCCGCGTGTCGCAGCGCCTGCTGCAGCAATTCGCGGACAATCGCGGCGAGGCGCTGCTTGCCCTGACCATCGGCGCGCATGGCCGGGTCACGGCCTGCGCCCCGATCCGGGGTAGCGGCAACGCGGACTTGGACGTCGAGCTCTGCCGCCTGATGCTGAGCCGAAGCCGCTGGGTTCCTGCGCTGGACGGGAGCGGGCGGCCGATCAGCGCTCAGCTGCAGTATACCGCAACCTGGAACCGCTATTGAGGTCTGGACCTAGCGGCCGCCGAACAGCCCACGCGCGCGCTTGCTGCCATGGAGCTGGGCAAGCCGGGTTGCATCCTTCCGATAGCTGTCGTCGAAGAAGGCCACCTGCCCGCCGCCGCTGGGCACGGCCGTCAGATACGTCAGGTACACCGGCACCGGCTGGGGCAGGCTGACCTTCTGCTCGGGCCGTGCACCCTTGGCCCGCAGCGGCTTGCCGTAGAGCCAGCTCGCGAGCCGCGGCGCAGCCTCCAGTCGGACGCAGCCGCCGCTGAAGAAGCGGGCGGCCTCGCCGAACAGCTCGGTCGAGGGGGTGTCGTGCAGGTAGATGCCCTGCGCGTTGGGGAACATGAACTTCATGTCGCCCATCGAGTTCGCCGGCCCCGGCAGCTGGCGCACGCGGATCTCCTTGCGCCCCGCCGCCACGGCCCGCCAGTCGATCGTCGCCGGGCTGATCACCTTGGCCTTGTCGCCCCAGTCGCTCAGGACCTGATAGCCCTTCGCCCGAAGGTAGGGCGTACCTTGCTTGAGCACATTGGGCGCAATGCGCTCGGCGACGAGGTCGGGCGGCACGTTCCAGTAGGGATTGAGGCTGGTAAAGCGGATCAGCGCCGCCATCATCGGCGTCGGCTGGGCCGGCTTGCCGACCACCACCCGCATCGAGTCCTGCACCTCGTTGCCGTTGAACATGTAGAGGCGCTGCCCGGCGGCGTTGACCAGCACATACCGGCCGGAGTTGGCGGCGGGGAGCAGCCGGGCCCGCTCCATGTTGACGGTCAGCAGCGCCCGCTCGCGCGGGTCGCGCGTATGGGTCAGCGTGCCCCGCAGCTGGCCATAAAAGGGGTGCATCCATCCCATGGCCGCCACATATTGAGGAAGGGACGGCGCGGTCGCGGCCGCCTGCAGAGCGGCACGCGGGCTCGGTGCCTGCGCACGGAGCTGGGGGTCGACATAGATCACGCCGACGTTCGGAGCATGGCGGAGGTCGCGCACATAGGTGGCGAACGCCTGCGACAGCAGCATCTCGGCCCGCTGCCTGGCGACCGGATTGCCGCCCCACGCAGACCGCATCGCCCGCTGGAGATCGCGAACCCGGTAGCGCTTGGGATTGAGCCCATCGAGCGCCGCGGTGTTGAGCAGCATCAGCAGGTCGGAGGCGGCCTGCTCGTTGCCGGGCGCGAACCACAGCGGGCGGCCGCCGCGCGCGGCGTAGAAGTCGGCGACCGACTGGCCGCCGATCGCGCCACGGGGCGCCGCAACCGCGGCTGCGGCGGAGCTTAGGGAAACATTGGTAGCAGCCGGAGCGGACGCTGGCGCCATCGCCAGGGCGGCGGCTGTCAGCACCGCTCCGCTGCCCGCAAAGAAACGTGCCGGCCGCACGGGGCGGCCGACACGCTGAACAGCTTCAGTTACGCGAAAGCTGATCATTGAGACTCCGTTCCGGTTAGCCGCGCTCACCGCTGCGCACCGGCGCAGTGTAGGCCGGCTGTTGCGGCATCGTGCTGGTCGACTGGCCAGTGTAGCCCGCCGGAGCGCCCGGGTAATATTGGCCGTTCTGGACGTAGCCGTCGACGCGGCCATCGTTGTTCTGGTCGGCCCAGATGGCGCCGGCGATGCCGCCGATCACCGCACCGGCAACCGCGCCTTCAAGCAGGCCGAGACCCGGGATCAGCGCACCGGCACCGGCACCAACAGCGGCACCGAGACCCGCACCGGTGGCCACGCGACCAAGGGTCGGATCATAGCCCTGCGGCTGGCCCTGATAATATTGACCGTTCTGGACGTAACCGTCGGCGTAACCGTCGTTGTTGCTGTCGGACCAGACGGCACCCGAAAGGCCGCCAATCGCGGCACCAACGGCAGCACCGGCGATCGGGCTGATGCCCGGAATCACCGCGCCAACCGCGGCACCGCCGGCGGCACCCACTGCGGCGCCGGTCGCGGCATCCGACAATTGGTCGTTGTTGCCGGTGGTGGTGCAAGCACCAAGCGAAATCGAGCCGGCGAGCAGCACGGCCATTGCAGTCTTCTTCATCTTGCCTTCTCCCGAATACTTAGACGGCAGACCGTGCCCCGTGGCAGGACGCACGAAGTCAGCGACTTTCAAACGCCATGCCAGTGCAAGGGTTCCGGATGAGAAACAAACGGCTGAACCACTCACCTGCTGCCAAGTGCGTTACGGCATTAACCGGAAATCGGAGGTGAACGGCGCCGTCAGCCTTGCTTCATGCAGACAGACCTCGCCAGCGTCCGCGCACCGCGCGTGAGCCTCGTCACGCGGTGCCGCGCTCGAGCAGGGCCCGGACGATGGTGTCCGCCGCCTCGTCCGGCGACATGCGTAGCGTATCGATGTGAATTTCCGGCGTTTGCGGCGGCTCGTACGGGCTGTCGATACCGGTGAAGTTCTTCAACTCGCCCCGCCGCGCCTTGGCATAAAGCCCCTTGACGTCGCGCCGCTCGGCCTCGTCCAGCGGCGTATCCACGAACACCTCGACGAACTCGCCCTCACCCAGCATGCCGCGGACCAGCTCCCGCTCCGCCCGGAACGGCGAGATAAAGGCGGTGATCACGATCAAGCCGGCGTCGACCATCAGCTTGGCGACCTCGCCGACGCGGCGGATGTTCTCGATCCGGTCGACTTCGGTGAAGCCGAGATCGCGGTTGAGGCCGTGGCGGACGTTGTCGCCGTCCAGCAGGAAGCTGTGCTTGCCGAGATCGAACAGCCGCTTCTCGATCAGGTTGGCAACCGTCGACTTGCCCGCCCCGCTGAGGCCGGTCAGCCAGATCACCGCCGGCTTCTGGTTCTTCTGCGCGGCGTGGGCCTCGCGGCTGATCTCCAGCGCCTGCCAGTGGATGTTCGCCGCCCGGCGGAGCGCGAAGTGGATGGTTCCGCACGCCACCGTGGCGTGGCTGGCCTTGTCGATCAGGATAAAGCCGCCGAGCGCGCGGTCTTCGCTGTAGGGCTCGAACACCAGCGGCGCGTCCGTAGCGAACTCGGCGACGCCGATGGCGTTGAGGGTCAGCGTCTTGGCCGCGAGATGCTCCTGATTGTTGACATTGATTTCATATTTGGGGGGCTGGATGGTGGCGGTGACCGTCTGCGCGCCGAGCTTCAGCCAGTAGCCGCGGCCGGGCAGCAGCTCGTCCTCGCCCAGCCACACCAGGCTCGCCTCGAACTGGTCGGCGCTCTGCGGCGGTGCGTCCGCGGCCGCGATGACCGACCCGCGCGAACAGTCGACCTCATCGGCCAGGGTCAGGGTGATCGATTGGCCCGCCCGAGCGATCGGGAGGTCGCCGTCGTCGCTCCCCGGCTGCGGCATGGCGACGATCCGTTCGACCCGGCTCGTGCGGCCCGACGGCAGCACCCGGACAGGGTCGCCCGGGCTGACCTGCCCGGTGCCGATCAGGCCCGCGAAGCCGCGAAAGTCGTGACTGGGCCGGTTGACCCATTGCACCGGCATGCGGAATGGCGACGCCACCGCGACATCCGCATCGACCGGCAGGGTCTCCAGGAGAACCAATAGCGCCGGACCGCTGTACCAGCGCATGGCCGGCGAGCGCTCCAGGATATTGTCGCCCTTGAGCCCCGACAGCGGGACGGCGGCGAAGTCCTTGATGCCGGCCTTGTGCGCGAAGCCGGCGTAATCGGCGACGATCGCGTCGAACCTGGCCTGATCATAGTCCACCAGGTCCATCTTGTTCACCGCCAGGATGAAGTGGCGGATGCCGATCAGCTGCGCGAGAAAGCTGTGCCGCCGTGTCTGGGTCAGCACGCCCTTCCGCGCATCGATCAGGATGACCGCCGCATCCGCCGTCGACGCGCCGGTCACCATATTGCGGGTATATTGCTCATGCCCCGGCGTGTCGGCGACGATGAACTTGCGCCTGGGCGTCGCGAAGTAGCGGTAGGCGACGTCGATGGTGATGCCCTGCTCCCGCTCCGCCGCAAGCCCATCCACCAGCAGCGCGAAGTCGATTTCCTGCCCTTGCGTGCCCACCCGCTTGCTGTCGGCGGTCAGCGCGGTGAGCTGGTCGTCGAAGATCAGCTTGGTGTCGTACAGCAGCCGCCCGATCAGGGTCGACTTGCCGTCATCGACGCTGCCGCAGGTGATGAAGCGCAGCAGGTCCACTAGAAATAGCCTTCCTGCTTCTTGCGCTCCATGCTGGCGCTCTCGTCGCGGTCGATGACCCGGCCTTCGCGCTCGGAGGTCCGCGCCGCCGCCATCTCGGCGATGATCTCGTCCAGGGAGGCGGCCTCGCTCACCGTGGCTCCGGTCAGCGGGTAGCAGCCCATGGTGCGGAAGCGGATGGTGCGGGTCACGACCTCCTCATCGGGCCTGAGCTGCATCCGGTCGTCGTCCACCATCAGCAGCGTGCCGTCGCGGTCCACCGTCGGGCGGGGCGCGGCCAGGTAGAGCGGGACGATCGGGATGCTTTCGCGCCGGATGTATTGCCAGATGTCGAGCTCGGTCCAATTGGACAGCGGGAACACCCGCATGCTCTCGCCCGCGTGCACCTTGGCGTTGTACAGGTTCCACAGCTCGGGCCGCTGCAGCTTCGGGTCCCAGCGATGGTGCTGATTGCGGAAGGAGAAGATGCGCTCCTTCGCGCGCGCCTTTTCCTCGTCGCGCCGGCCGCCGCCGAACGCTGCGTCGTAACCGCGGGCGTCCAAGGCGTCCCGCAGGGCTTCGGTCAGCATCAGGCGGGTGTAGGTTGGCGTGGGCGTATCGAACGGGTTCACGCCCCGCCCGGCGGCTTCCTCATTGTGCCAGACGATCAGCTGGAGCCCGTGCTCGCGCGCGATCCGGTCGCGGTGCTCCAGCATCGCCCGGAAGTCCCACCCGCTGGCGATGTGGAGGAACGGAAAGGGCGGCGGCGAGGGGTAAAAGGCCTTGAGCGCCAGGTGCAGCATGACGCTGCTGTCCTTT
>NZ_CADCWA010000156.1 GCF_902806285.1 uncultured Sphingomonas sp.
GCGGGATCGCCTCAGCCATCAGGCGAGCCGAGTCGATGATGATCCCGACCATGTCGCGCATCTCCGGCTCGAACGTCGCAACCTCGTACAGGTCAACTGCGTTGGCGGCCGCATGCATCTCGTCGATAGCATCGTCCATCGATCCGATCAGCGATGTTATGGCACCGCGATCGAAAGGGGTCAGGAAGGTACGCCGGACCGTCAGCAACATCTCGCGGATGATGTTATCCGCGTCATGCTCCCGCTCGTTAATCTCACGAATATGCTCGGCTCGCCCCGCGCCGCCTTCGAATAGCCGCCCAAGCGCACTCGCAGCAGCTACCACGCTGGTGGCATGCGCTTCGAAGAGTTCAAAGAAGCCGCCGGTCTTCGGCAACAGGCGCTGGAACCAGGCAAACATCGGACCCACCTTCGATTTCTCGGCCACGATCGACAGCATGGAGCTGCGCCGGGCCGCCCCGTTGAACTCCGCCGCATTGAACGACCGGATGAGATTGGACAGGTCCGGCTCTTCGACCGCCTCTGCCGCATCGGCCAGGCTGAACCAGCGGCGCTCACGCTCCGCCGCCTCCTTCCAGTCCGTCAACTCGTCGCTGACCGCCAGCGGATAGACTTCCACATCGACCATCAGCGACGCGCCGTTCTTGCGCCGCTTGCGGTAGCGATATGAGCCCAACGCAATCGGGCACACGGCACCGCGAACGCCCGCCTCTTCCTCCGCCTCGATGGCAGCGGCGAGGTGCGGACTTGTTCCGCCCATCGGATTACCCTTGGGCACCACCCAGCGGCGCGACTCGCGAGAGGTCACCAGCAAGACGCTGACGGACGCGTCTAAAGCGGTTCCGCGCGAGCGGTACGGCAATGCTGCAATCTGACGGATGTCGTTCTACCCCGCGGACCATCGCCCTTCAGGATGACTCGGCGAGGAAATGTGACGGTTCCATGACAGAAGCAGCGGAGAGCGCAAGTGGCTCCCCGCTGCCAGGTAGGTCAGCTGTCGATTTGCACTTAGGCCGGAGCGTCCGTCCCTGCACCCGGGGTCAGTCCGGCTCCTTCAAAGTCGCCGGCTTCCGGACGCTTCTCGAACACCTCGTCGATCAACCCGAACTCCTTGGCCTCGTCGGCCTCCAGGAACTTGTCCCGGTCCATCGCGAGTTCGATTTCCTCGATCGGCTTGCCAGTGTACTTGGCATAAAGCGAGTTCAGACGCGTGCGCATGCGCAGGATCTCGCGCGCCTGGATCTCGATGTCCGAGGCCATGCCCTGCGCGCCGCCCGAGGGCTGGTGCACCATGATCCGGCTGTTGGTCAGCGCGACCCGCATGCCCGGCTCGCCGGCCGCCAGCAGGAAGCTGCCCATCGAAGCCGCCTGGCCGATGCACACGGTGCCGACCCGCGGGCGGATATACTGCATGGTGTCGTGGATCGCGAGGCCCGCCGTCACCACGCCGCCCGGCGAGTTGATGTACATGAAGATGTCCTTTTTCGGGTTCTCCGACTCCAGGAACAGCAGCTGGGCGGTGATCAGCGAGGACATATGGTCCTCGACCGCACCGGTGATGAAGACGATCCGCTCCCTTAGCAGCCGCGAGTAGATATCGAAGCTGCGCTCGCCCCGGTTGGACTGTTCGATAACGATGGGAACGAGGGCGGAAGCGATGTCCTGATGATCCATGACGGGTGACTTATCCTTATGTGGTGGCGGCGCCTACATCGGGCGGTCCGTTCGCTTGTTCAAGCGCTACCGCCGGGCGCCGGATAGGCGAGGTAGGCCAGCCGCCGCACTTCGCGCCGGCCGCGGGTAACCGTGTCCAGGATCACGCCGGCGAAGAAGCTCAAGGTGGCGACGATCGCCATGCCGGTGACCAAGATGGCGGTGGGCACGCGCGGAACCAGGCCGGTGTCGATGTAGGTCAGCACCAGGGGAACCGACAGCACCAGCGCCGCCACCAGCAGCGCCGCGCCGATCCCGCCGAAGAACAGCACCGGCCGCTCGATCCGGTACAGGGTGGCGATCGTCGACAGAATGCGCCACCCGTCGCGAAAGGTCGACAGCTTGGACGCCGAGCCTTCCGGCCGGGCGAGGTAGCGGCTGGTCACCTCGCCGACCGGCATGCGCAGCTCCAGCGCATGGACGCTCATCTCCGTCTCGATCTCGAACCCCGAAGAGAGCACCGGAAAGCTCTTCACGAAGCGACGGGAGAACACCCGGTAGCCGGAGAAGATGTCGCTGAAGCTGCGCCCGAACAAGCCGGCCAGAATGCCGGTGAACAGCCGGTTACCCAGCACATGCCCGCCGCGATACGCCGCCTTGGCCTCGTGCTGGCGGGTGCCGACCACCATGTCGAGCTGCTCGGTGAGGAGCTGGTCGACCATGGCGGGCGCGGCGGCGGGGTCGTAGGTGAGGTCGCCGTCCGCCATCACATAGACATCGGCGTCGATGTCGGCGAACATGCGCCGGACTACATGGCCCTTGCCCTGCTGCCGCTCGGTCCGGACCACGGCGCCGGCGCCGCGGGCGACCTCTACCGTCCGGTCGCGGCTGTTGTTGTCGTAGATGTAGACGGTGGCGGTCGGCAGGGCGGCGCGGAAGCCGGCCACCGTCTGCGCGATCGCCGCTTCCTCATTGTAGCAAGGCAGCAGCACGGCGATGCGCGGCTGTCGCTGGTCAGTCATGCTTGAGCCCCCGTCATCCCGGCTTCGAGCCGGGATCCGCCTTCCTTTGCCTGTACCGGGTTAAGAAAGGCAGACCCCGGGTCAGGGAACCCATCAAAGTAGTACTTTGATGGGCACCCATGCCCGGGGTGACGCATCAGGCTTCCGCCTTCTTCGACTTCTTCCCCGCCGGCTTGGCCGGAGGGTGGTCCTTCGCCGGCTCGGCGGGTTCGGGCGTCGCCGGCTCCTCCTCGACCGCGCCCTTGACCGGCTTGGCCGCACGCGGCTTCTTGGCCGGCTTCACCGCCTGGGCTGCAGCATCGGCCTCAAGCGGCGCAGGCTCAGCTTCGGCTCCGCTCGCCGTTCCCCCCTCGGCCGCGGGCGCAGGCTTGGCCTTCTTCGGCTTGGCCGTGCCCGGCTGGACCTCGGCGGCTGTCTCGACCGCATCAACCTCGCTCGCGGCAGCCTTGGCCTTCTTGGCATTGGCCGGCTTGGCGGCGGCCGGAGCCGCCTCCGCGGCATGGTCGTGGCCGCAGCCCGGACCGTGCACATGGCCCTCTTCGCTCTCTAGGTCCGCCTCGATCTCGGCCCGGGTCGCAGCCCGGTCGGTGATCTCGGCCTTGCCGAACAGGAAATCGACCACCTTGTCCTCGTACAGCGGCGCGCGCAGCTGGGCCGCGGCCATCGGCTCGTTCTGGATGAACTGGACGAACCTGTCGCGATCCGCCGGCGGGTACTGCTGCGCCGCCTGGGCGACCAGCCGTTGCATCTCCTGTTGCGATACCTCGACGCCGTTGGCCTGGCCGATCTCCGACAGCAGCAGGCCCAGCCGCACTCGGCGCTCGGCGATGCGGCGGTAGTCGTCCGCTTCCTTCTCGATCTCGGCCTTGGCCGCCTCGGGATCCGCCTCGTGGCTCGCCTCATGCTCCAGCTGGCGCATGATGTTCCCATACTCGGCCTCGACCATAGACGGCGGCACTTCGAATTGATGCGTGTCCGCCAGCTGGTCGAGCAGGCGCCGCTTCATGTGGGTGCGGGTGAGGCCGTTCAGCTCCTGGCTCTGCTGGTCGCGCAGCAATCCCTTCAGCTGCTCCAAGTCCTGCAGGCCGAGGCTCTTGGCGAACTCGTCGTTCAGCTCGACCTCACCGGCGATGTTCACCGCCTTCACCGTGATGTCGAAGGTTGCCGCCTGGCCCTTGAGGTTCTCGGTCGGATAGTCCGCCGGGAACGTCACTTCGATCGTCCGGCTCTCCCCTGCCTTGGCGCCGACCAGCTGGTCCTCGAAGCCCGGGATCAGGCTGCCCGAGCCGAGTTCCACCGCCATGTCGGTGCCGGTGCCGCCTTCAAACGCCACCCCAGCGACCTTGCCGACGAAATCGATCACCAGCTGATCGCCGGTCTGGGCCGCGCGGCCTTCTTCCGCCGGGCTCCAATTCTTGTGGCCTGCCGCAAGCTGCCCCAACTGCTGGCCGACCTGGCTCTCGTCCACCTCCAGCGTCAGCCGCTCCAGCTTCAAGCCCTCGATCTGCGGCGGGGGCACGTCGGGCAGCGTTTCCAGGCTGACGCTGACCTCCGCGTCCTGCCCCGGAGCATAATCCTCCGCCAGCTCCACCTGCGGCTGGTTCGCCGGACGCAGCCGCTTTTCCGCCAGCAGCTGCTGCACGCCCTGCTGCACCGCGCTCTCCAGCGCCTGTCCCTGCAGGCTTTCGCCATGCATCTTGCGGATGAGGTTCGCCGGCACCTTGCCGGGGCGGAAACCGGGCATCTTCACCTGCGGGGCCAGGCGCTTGACCTCCTGATCGACCCGGGCGTCGATGTCGGTGGCCGGGATGGTCAGCTTGTAAGCCCGCTTCAGGCCCTGGTTCTCGATCTCGACGCTGTGCATGATGTCCCGTCACTATTTCCGTTGATTGGCTGCCCCGCCCGGCCGCGAAGATGGTGCGCGCGGAGGGACTCGAACCCCCACATCTTTCGACAACAGGACCTAAACCTGCCGCGTCTACCAATTCCGCCACGCGCGCGCGGACCACAAAGAAGGTGGCGCGCCTATAGCAAGGCTGGGGGCGGGAGCAAGCCGCGCCGGGCGGAGCAACCGCGGGCCTAGGCAGCGCGTTGATGCGGCGAAGGAGATCCGTCGATGCAGCAACTCCCCCCCTTTCCGGACGACGCGCCCGGGTTCGAGCCGGCCCAGCCGTCCGAGCCTGGCCAGCCTACGCCGGCCCCGTCGGAGGATCCGGGCACGGTGCCGTCGATCGACGTGCCCTCGCCCGCCTCCCCCGGAAACGATCCCTCGCCTACGCCCATCTCGCCGGTCGGGTGATGGCGACGCGTCCGCCCGAGCCGGAGATCCCGCCGGCCGAGCCCGGCGAGCCGGAGCCCCCGCCGCTGCCCGATCCAGTCGTTCGCTAGATCCGTTCGGCGCGGCGGATCAGCCGGTCAATCAGCTCCTCGGCGAAGACCCCGATCGCTGCTCCGGCGACCACGTCCGTGACATAATGCTTGGAGCGCAGGACCTGAGTCACCGACGCCGCCCCCGCCAAGCCGAGCCAGGCGTGATAACTGCCCGGGTAGTGCCGGCCGAGCGCCCGGGCCGCCGCAATGGCGCCGGCGGTGTGCCCTGATGGAAAGCTGCTGAACTCCGACTCGCGCCGCTCGCCCGGGGCGAATCGATACTCGCCGCGGCGCGCGGCCGCGTCCGGGCGGGTGCGAACGACCAGCCGCTTCACCACGCCGCGTAGTGCGGTCGCCAGCAGGTGCGCCGCCAGCATCCGCGTTCCCGCGCGCACCGTGCGTTCGTCGCGCAGGACGAGCCCGGTCCCGATCACCGCACCCCCAGCGGCGTAGAGCGGCTCCTGATCGGTAAAGTCGCTGAGATCTCCGACCAATTGTACCAGCCCGCGCTCCGCGTGCGGTACCAGCACCTGCGCAACCGCGGCGTCCACTTCCTCGATCGGTGTGGACGCATCGACATCCGGCAGTTCGAGCTTGGTCATGACGGGCTCAACCGAGGGCCGCTCCCGCCGGTTCCTCCGGCCGGCCGTTAGCGGCGACGCTGCGCGGAGGCGACCATCGCCTCGAAGTCGGGCAGCGCCGCCGCGTAATAGTGCGAGCGCGCCGCATCGAACAGCATCATGTACAGCCGCCCGTCGATGATCGCGCCGACCGCGCGGCCCTTGCGCCACAGCTCGTCACCGTCGAGGTGCTCGAAATCATACTGAAAGCCGGGATGGCCCAGGAACGGCCGCGGGGTCAGCGCCAGCGTCCGCCAGTCGACCGTGCCGCCCTCGACTCGGTACAGCGTCTCCAGCAGGGAGGCGACTTCCGGCGCCGTCATGTTGGAGCGGAACTTGGGCACCTGCCGGTCGGCCTGGCGCTCCTGCCGGATGATCCGCCGGTCGTCCGGCAGGCCGGACACGAAGGTCACGCCGTCGAGGTATGGGCCGTTGAGCGTCCAGTCTTCGACATAGCGGATGTCGGTGAAGCCGTTGCGGCGAGTCCGGTTCCACTCGCGGGGCGCGACCACCGCCATGGCGCCATTGCCGACCCTGATGACCT
The DNA here is from genome assembly GCF_902806285.1 of uncultured Sphingomonas sp. Classification (GTDB taxonomy): domain Bacteria; phylum Pseudomonadota; class Alphaproteobacteria; order Sphingomonadales; family Sphingomonadaceae; genus Sphingomicrobium. The sequence goes on from NZ_CADCWA010000156.1 coordinate 6,210, forward strand.
TGGCTGGCCGGACCAGCTGGTACACCCCGAAGCCACCAAGGCCGCCAAGAGCACCGCCGGTGCACGCCGACAAGCTTAACGTGATCCCGGCCGCGGCCGAGAGGAGAAGACGGTTCGACTTCAAGCTTAGGCTCCTGCTCAACTGACCAGCATCTGCCGGACAAACGGCGCGTCCGGCGCATTAGGCGCCATTGCCAGATAGCGCTGCAACGCGGCACGGCCCTCGGTCTGGCGTCCGTCCTTCATCAGGTAGATGCCGTGCCACCGCCACGCGTCGGCCGGAGCGTCCGGGAAGGCGACGGCCGCATTGTAACTCAGCGCCGCCCGCTGGTGATACTTCGGACTGTTGCGAAGCCGCAGCGACTCGCCCTCGTAGAAGCGCAGCAGCCCGTTCCAACCGTCCTTGGCCAACATCCCGATGACATATTGGGTGGAGCCTGCGTCGTTCAGCTTGACCTGATCATCCAGCAGGGTCGGCCGGATATCGCCGATCGCCGCCAGGTAGCGCTCCCGCCCGCGATCGTAGGCGCGGCCGGGCACCGTCAGCTCCGTCGCCGATACGCGCAGGTCGTTCATGCGGGTGCGCGGCGCCGGGTGGGTCGAGAAGATCGAGTAGCCCCGGTCGGGCCGCTTGCGTCGCACGCGCGCGCTGAGCTCGCTCTCGCCGATCAGCTGCTCCCAAGTCTCCGACATCGACAGCGGCGCATAGCCTGCCTGGCTGATCAGCTTCAGGCCCAGCGCATCGGATTCCGCCTCCAGGTCGCGGCTGTAGCGAAGAATGGACAGGATGGTCCCGAGCTGCGCCAGCTGCGTCAGGTCGCCCGTGTTGTAGCCCGCCGCGCCGCCGGCGATCCCGCCCAGCATCGCCGCGAAGCTCAGGATGTCCGTCTTGCCGCGAATGCTCCGGTACTGCCGGATCTGGTGCTTGAGCAGGAAGTGCGAACCTTCGTGCGCGATCACCCCGGCGAGCTGCGCTTCGTCGCGCATCCGCAGCAGCAACCCCGTGAAGATCACGGTGAAGCCGGTCGGGAACATGACGGCGTTGAACTCGGGAATGCGGGCGAGATAGATCCGCATGTCGCGGGCCGCCGGGCCGCCGACCTTGCCGATCAGCCCCTGCAGGTAGCGGTTGAGCTTGTCGTCCTTGAGGAGGATGTTGGAGCCCGCGACCTCCTCCTCGACCCGCTGCATCTGCGCCCACAGGCCCAGCTCGTCGCGGTCGGTCGGACGATAGCCGGGGCCGATCAGCGGGTTGAGCGAAGTCGGGGGAATCCGGGCCTCGGCCATGCCGGTCGCCAGCGCCGCCGTCGCGGCACCGCCGCCGGCGAGCAGGGCGCGGCGGGAAAGCTCCGTGCTCATTGTGTGCCTCCTTGCGAACGCTGCGCCCGCTGCTGTCGCTGCTGCCGCCGGATGTCCTTGCCCGGCTTCATCCGGCCAAGCAGCCGGTCCACCAGCTGCGCGGCGCCTTCCTTGCTGCGGATGTCGCCGAACTTGATGCCGGCGACCTGGCTGCTGGCCTGCACCACGTTGAACCAGACCACGTCCCCGGTGCGCAGATCCACCAGGCTGGCGTAGGCGGACTGCCCCGCCCCGCCGATATTGGGCGCGCAGAAGCCGACAAAGCAACCGGCGATGCCCAGCACCTGCAAGGCCACCCGGCCGGTGCTGGCGAAGCTGTCCTCCGCATGCATGAACAACGCATAATCGTAGCCGGTCCGCTGGCCGAAGCGGACGGCGTCCTGGCCCAGCGTGTATTCCAGCCCGCGGCGGCGCTTGGTGGGCAGGGTCACGCCGATATATTTGTGCAAGGCGACCGACTGGCTGACGGCGGCGTTCAGCCGCTCGATATCCGCGACCTGATCGGCCGTTACGCCGGGAATCGCGTCGCGGCGCTCCAGCACCAGCGTCTTGCCGCCCCGGCCGGCCTGCTGTTCGCGCAAGGCCGCGATCACATGGGTCCGCGCCTGCTCCGTCCAGTCGGCGCGCGGCTCAGGGAGGCCGCCGGTGGTGATCGAACTCACCTGCACGTCCGGCCGCAGCACCAGCAGCTTGTAGTCGCCCTGCGGCGGCGCGAACTGAAGGTCCGCGAATTGCCGGGTCTGCACGCAGCCGGTCGTCGCGAGAGAGGCCGCCACGGCACCAAGCAACATAGAACGACGCATGCACTTCTCCCGCTTGCGCCAGCTTTTCCAGACCGAAAAGCCGCTCACTTCAACGCTTTAGATAAACAATTCAGCTATTCTGAACCAGCTTTCTAGGACATGAACGACCCGCAGCACCTAGCGCGGGCAGTGCACCCCTGCGGCACCGTCCAGACAGCGCCCGTCCACCGCTCCGGCAGGGAGCCGCAGCCCGGCCATCGCGCCGAGGGTCGGCAGGATATCGACGGTGTCGACCGCTTCAGTGCGCGCGCCTCCGGCCACGCCCCTGCGCCAGAAGACGAGCGGCACCCGGCGGTCGTAGTCCCACGGGCTGCCGTGCGTCGCGACATAGCCCTTGGCAGGGGCGGCGATCGGGCTGATGAAGGGTTTCAGCACCACGATCAGGTCGCCCGAGCGCGCCGGGTCGAAGGCGGCGCGGACCCGCTCGGCGACGCTCCACTTGTCCGGCCGGCCCCGCGGCATCGCCACTCGGCCGAGTTCGTCCGCGGTGTAGGCCGCATGGACCTGCGGGTGGGCGCGATAGCGTTCGGCGGCGGCGCGCAGAACCTGAGGACGAATTGCGACCGGCAGGCCCCGGTCGAGCCAGACGTCGCCGCCGATTCCCTCGCCCCTGAGCACGCTCTCCGTTCGGCCGAACCGGGGCGCCAGCAGCTTGCCGACCTGCCCGGCGGCGAGCGCCGGGTCCGCCCGCGCGGCTTGGGAGTTGCCCCGGTCCCGCAGCCGTTCGGGCAGGTCCATCACGCCGTGGTCGGAGGACAACACCACCGCATAGTCCACGCCCGTCCCGTCGAGCCGCTTGAAGAAGTCGTCCAGCGAACGGTCCAGCGCCAGCACCTGCAGGCACATCTCGGCCCCGCCGCTACCGAAGCTGTGGCCGACATAGTCGGTCGCCGACAGGCCGAGCGACAGCAGGTCGGTCGCCGGCCCGCGCCCGAGCTGCATCTCCCCCACCAGGCCGGCCGCGGCGGCCAGCACCGCCCCGTCGAACTCCGGATGCGCCCGCGCGCCGCGCGCATCGCCCGCTGCCCGCGCAAGCCGCCCGGCGCCAACGGTCAGGCCCGGCGCGACCGTGTAGGGACGCGCCCGGGCCTGGCACTGCGGCGGAAGCTCCAGCGGCTCGCGCGGCGCGGCCAGGCTCGCGGCGAACACCTGCTTGAGCGCGGAGATAGTCCGCGGCGCCGTCTTGCCTCGAAGATCGGTGACCCACGCCTTGCCGTCCCAGTACCAGCGCTCGTCGGCGCTGCGGCCGCTCATCATCACCGCCGCCCGGTCCTTGCCGGCGACCGCGACGTTGCGGCTCCGCGGGTTGAGGGTCTTAAGCCGGTCGCCGAGCGTGGTCGCACGCAAGTGCGTTGCGCTCACCTGGTAGTTGGCGAAGGTCGATCCCGGCGCCGTCTCGTCCTCGGCGCAATAGACATGCTTGTCCGGCCGGGCGGCGCCCTGGTCGATCCAGCTGTTGGCGATGATGCCGGTCGCCGCAGGGTGCCGGCCCGTCAGCAGCGTCGAGTGCCCCGGGCAGGTCTCGGTCGCCGAATGGCTCTGGTACCCGTTGGCGAAGACGGTGCCCTCGTTCGCCAGCCGCGCCAGGCCGCCGGTAAACAGCGGCCGGTATGCCTCCCACAAGTCGGACGACAGCTGGTCAACGGAAATCGCGATGATCAGCTTGGGCGAGGCTGTCTGGGCGGCGGCGGGGGTGGCGGCGGAAGCGGCGGCGGCGAGGAGCATGGAACGCATGCCTCCATGTACCCCGGCGGAAGCCGGGGTCCAGCCCTCAAGCCGCTGGACTCCGGCGTTCGCCCGAGAACTAACCCAGCCTCGCCCGCAGCCGCTCGTTCACCACCTGCGGATTGGCCTTGCCCGCCATCGCCTTCATGGTCTGGCCGACGAAGAAGCCGAACAGCTGCTGCTTCCCACCCTTGTATTGCTCGACCTTGTCGGCGTTGGCAGCGAGGATGCGGTCGATCTCAGCGTCGATCGCGCCGGTGTCGCTGGTCTGCTTCAAGCCCTCGCGTTCGACGATCGCGCCCGCGGGTTCGCCGCTTTCCAGCATCTTCTCGAACACCGTCTTGGCGATCGAGCCGCTGATGGTCCCGTCGGCCACCAGCTTCAGCAGCTCGGCCGCGTGCGCCGGCGAGACCGGGCACTCGGCGATGCTCACGCCCAGCCGGTTCAGCGCCCCGAACAGCTCGGCCACCACCCAGTTCGCTGCCTGCTTCGGATCGACGCCGTGGCTTAGCAGCACGTCGAACCAGCTCGCCGTCTCGACCTCGGCGGTCAGCACCGAAGCGTTGTAGGCGGACATGCCCATCAGCTCGAACCGCTTCCGCTTGGCGTCCGGCAGCTCGGGCAGGCTCGCCCGGCAGTCCGCCAGAAAGGCCTCGTCCAGCTCCAGCGGCAGCAGGTCCGGATCGGGGAAGTAGCGATAATCGTGCGCATCCTCCTTGGACCGCAGCGACCGCGTTTCCTGCTTGTCCGGATCGTACAGCCGCGTTTCCTGCACGACCGCGCCGCCCTCCTCCAGCAGCTCGATCTGCCGCCGCGCTTCATGCTCGATCACCGCCTGCACGAAGCGGACCGAGTTGACGTTCTTGGTCTCCGTCCGAGTCCCGAACGCCTCGCCCGGCCGCCGCACCGACACGTTGACGTCGGCGCGCATGGAGCCTTCCTCCATGTTGCCGTCGCACGAGCCGACGTAGCGCAGGATCGCTCTCAATTTCCTGAGGTAAGCCCCTGCTTCCGCGGGAGAACGCATGTCCGGCTTGGACACGATCTCCATCAGCGCCACGCCGCAGCGGTTGAGGTCGACGTAGCTCATGGTCGGGTGCTGGTCGTGCATCAGCTTGCCCGCGTCCTGCTCGACGTGGATGCGCTCGATGCCGATCGCCTTGGCGCTGCCCTCGTCCTTATCGTCGAGCAGGACATGAACCGTCCCCTCGCCGACCAGCGGATGGTAGAGCTGGCTGATCTGGTAACCCTGCGGCAGGTCCGCGTAGAAATAGTTCTTCCGGTCGAATCGCGACCAGCGGTTGATCTGCGCTTCCAGCGCCATCCCCGTCCGCACCGCCTGCCGGATGCACTCGC
>NZ_CADCWA010000157.1 GCF_902806285.1 uncultured Sphingomonas sp.
GCGGCCCAGGGTGACGTTCGCGATCGCGCTGCCGAGGCGGTTGGCGAAGACGGTGACGCCCATACGGGCGTTGTCGGTCGGGCGATATTCGACTCCCGCCTCCACGCCGCGCAGCCGCTCGGGCGCAAGCCTGGCGTTGGCTGCGGTGGCGTCGGGCCCGACGCGGAAGGGGCGGTAGAGCTCGTTCAGCGTCGGCAGCCGCCAGCCGAGATAGGCTGCGGTCCGCAGGGTTATCGCCTCGGCCGGGCGCCACGACGCCCCGGCACGCGCAGTTCCCTCCCAGCCGGAACGATCGGCAAAGTTCACGTCGTTCAGCGTCGCGCCAGTCGCCAGCACGCGCTCGTCCAGGAAGCCGCCGCTGATCCGCCAGCGGTCCATGCGCGCGCCGCCGGACAGCGTCAGCGCGCCGGACTGCCACGCTGCCTCGGTGAAGGCGCCGAGCGTCCGGGTGCGTCCACCGGCCTTGCGGCTGCGGGTTGCGGCGCCGTTCTGGAAGCTGAAGCGCTCGCGCGTTTCCCCCTCGGTCTCGCGCCATTCGCCGCCGAGCCTGAGCTCGAGGTCACCGAGCGGGGGCCGCACTTCGGCACGCGCGCCATAGCCGGTGGAAGGCACACTATACTGCTCGGACACGCGCGAAGCCGCCGTGCGGCCCGCGTTCACGCCGGCGAAGCTGTTGCGAAACCGCCGCGTCTGCACATAGCCGACCGCCGACCAGCGCCAGGCTCCGTTCCCGACCAGCCGCGCCGAAGCATCCAGGCCCCGCGTCGAGATCCCACTGAACGCCGTCCCGCGCTCGCGCTTGTCCGAGAACCACAGCCCGCTCGTCTGGAGCTCGACCGTGCTTGAGACCGGCGCCACCGCTCGCAACGATACGCTCGTCTGCTGATAGGGGGAGGTGCGATCGACGGCGCCGCGCTGCTCTTCGGAGACCGGGATGAACCCGTCGCCGCGGGCGTAGCTCGCCGCCGCGGAGACGAAGCCCGCCCCAAGCGGCACGCCCAGGCCCGCATGAGCATCGAGGCTGTCGCGGCTGCCGTAGGCGATGCCTCCGCGGACGCCGCGGAGCTGCGCCGGCGTCGCGCTGAACAGCTCGATGGTCCCGGCAAGCGCCCCCGCGCCGTTGGCCCCGGTTCCGCCGCCGCGGGTTACCCGGACAAGGCCCAGCCGCTGCGGGTCGTAAGCGGGCCAGCTCACCCAGCCACCGAACGGGTCGGTCTGCGGCACCCCGTCGAGGATCAGCAGCGCACGGCTCGAGGCATTGCCGCCCAGCGCGCGCAAGGTCGCGCCCTGGCTGGTCGGATTGGCCGACCGCGAGTCCGAGCGCCGAAATAGCTGGAACCCCGGCACGTCGCGCAGGATGTCTTCCAGCCGATTGCTGGCCGACTCCGTCAGCCGCTCGCGATCGATCAGGGTCGTGTCATAGACGCTCTCGCCGAGCGCCTCAGGAAGCCCTCGCCCAGTGACGATGATGACTTCGCCTGTCGCGGGCGGCTGGGTCTGGCCGAGAGCAGGAGCGGCGGTGCAAGCCGTCAGGAGAACAAGCAGGCGCATCGAACCGCTGCGGCAGGACGCCGGCGGGGACGATCTTGCTGTCGTCTTCATGTCCCGCCGGCTACTCAATTTACCGGTCAGCATCGGCCCAGTCATTGAATTCGGCAAAGCTTCTGCTCCGGCGATCAGGGCATGGCATAGACCGCCACCTTGGCGTTCCCGCCCGTCGTCTTCCAGTTGCCGGACGTATGGCCGACTGCACCGGCGATATACTGCTTGCCGCCCGCGAGATAGGTGATGACCCCGCCGCCGATCGGCGCACCGGCGTTGTGCTTCCACAGCTGCTTGCCGCTGCGCGCATCGAACGCCATCATGCTGCCGTTCAGGTCGCCGGTCAGCACCAGCCCGCTGGCGGTGGTGGTCACGCCGGCGAGCAGCGGGGTGGGCGACTTGTACTTCCACTTGATGGCACCCGTGTCGGCATCGAGCGCGGTCAGCCAGCCGCCCCACTTGCTCTTGGGATCGTCGGTGCCGAACTTGGCATCCTCGACCCCGCCCGTGTACGGCTCCCCGACCACGCCCGGTGCAGGTATCTGCGGTGCGAGCTTGATGCTGACGCACCAGTCGACCGAGTTGACGAACACGGCGTTCTCCGCCGGATTGAAGGACGGGCCGTTGTACTGAACCCCGCCATGGGTGCCCGGGCAGAACCGCGTGTTGCGGGTCGAATTGAACGGTGCCTTGATGTTCGAGATCGTCGTCACCGCGGTCTTGTAGATCGGCTTCAGGCTCTCCTGGTCCAATCCATGAACATACCCGTCCTTGCCGGCCGCCAGGACGAGGTTCTTGCCGCCCGCCGTCCGAACGAGGCTCGGAGCCGCCGCCAGGTTCCAGTCGTGGTATCCGTTGGGATCGAGCTGGTAATAGCCGCGGAACGCTCCGCTCCTGGCATCGAGGGCCACGACCGAACTGGTGTACAGGTTGAGTCCGGGGCGGCTCTTCTTGTCCCAGTCCGGGCCGGGGTTGCCGGTTCCGACGTAGACCAGCCCCTTGTCGACATCGATGGTGTAGGAACTGTACGATCCGCCGCCCTGGCGCGGCACCTCCGGCGTACTCGCGGGCCAGGTCTCCGAGCCGGGGCCGGTCAGCGGAACGAGGTCGAAGCTCCATAGCGGTTGCCCGTCGGACTGGCGGAAGGCCATCATGCGGCCACGGTTGCCGAAATAGTCGCCGCCGGCGGTGCCGATGAACACGGTGCCGTTCCAGATCACGGGCGCCGCGGACAGGCTCTCGCTCCTCGCAAAATCGGCGGCTTTCGTCCGCCATGCCTCCTTGCCGGTAGCGGCGTCGATCGCGACGAGGTGGCCGTCGTCGCTGCCGCGATAAAGCTTGCCGTCCGCATAGACGGCGCCGCGGCTGGTGTTCAGGTGGCCGGGCGCCGGCGTGAACGCCAGCGCATGCTTCCACTTCTGCTCGCAGGTCGCGGGGTCGAACGCGTAGGTGGCAACCTGTGTCGTGACGAACAGGGTGTTGTCCGCGACGATGATCCCGCTCGCAAAGGCTGCCGGCACACCCAGTTCCGCGGAGCAGACCGGCCTGAGCGAATTGACGTTGGCGGTCGTGATCTGGGTCAGCGGCGAGTGGCGGTCGCTCCTGAGGGTTCGATTGTAGCTTGTCCAATCGCCTTCGCCTGTGGCCGACTGCGCCTGTGCCGACGCGGGGAGAAGGGCGAGCGAGCACAGGAGGCCGGTGCCGAGAAGCTTGTTCGAGTTCGTGAGCATCTAGCCCTCCTTGGGGACCGGAGAAGTCCAATCGAGATGTGTCTGTGCACGCGTTCTATGATCGATTTCCCGACGAGAGAGTCGCTGGCATCCGAGACAATTGGAGGAATGCCCCGATGGGGTCTGTTGTTCAACAAGACTGATGCTTGCCCAGCAACCATAAGCAAGATGCGATCAAAAGAGACACGATTGTCCGTTTCCGTGCGACTAGTAACATCCAGTTATCCTTCCGCTACTAAGACGTGATCCGACTGCATTACCCACTATTCAGTTGGCCAATGTTCCACGGAGACTGGTACAGCATAGCGCCAGTCCGGCTTTGCTTGCTCTTTATCTGAGTTTCCTGCTCATAATCCTTCGGCTTGGACCTTCCGCTTGTGCCGAAAGTCTTGCCTGAGTGGATGCACCTTTGATGCTGCAATGGCCTGAGGCGTGGTCCTGATCCGGAAGGTGATGCAACATGCCTGAACAGCATAGGACGGAGCCCGCTGTGCTCGCCGGCGCCACGCCCGAGTGCCGAGTGCCATCAACGCCGGCGTCCTGAGCCATGCTAGTGCGCAAGTTCCGTGCATGGGAAGCCTGCCGGAGCGCCAGCAAGCAAGACCGGTCTGATCGCGCTGCATGGCTTTGTGCGTCGGCCATCCTGCTTGCTGTTTCGCCAGTGGCGACTTCCCCGGCACGCGCCCAGACGCCTGCGGGCCCGGAAGATGCCGCCGACCCGGACGACACCGAAGCGGTGACGATGCCGACCGTGAAGCTGGCTCTGCCGCCCGAGGAGAAGATCGCGGACCCGGACGTCAGTCTCCTGGTCATCCTTTCGTCGCAGTATCGGGCCAAGGGGCTGAGCCAGACGCAGAACCGTCCCGCGGTGCTGATGGTCCTCGACGTCGCCTCCTCGAGCGGGTTCTACGTCGGCGGCTTCATCGCCAACGTGAAGCTCGCCGGCATCGATACGCGTGCGGAGATCAACTACCAGGCAGGCTATCGCTTCAAGCGTGGCCGGTTCTCGGCCGATACCCGTGCGCTGTTCGTCGACTATCCCGATTACGGCAAGCTGCCGAACGGTCGGCGGATCAACTATTTCGAAGTCCGCAGCGTCGTGAGATACGATGCCAAGCCGGCGGCGCTGGCGCTGTCCTACTGGTTCTCGCCCAACTTCGTGGGGGAAAGCGGCAAGTCGCACTATGCGGAAGGGGTGGCCGCCTATACCACCAAGTCCGGCTTCACGGTCTCCGCTCTTGCCGGACGCAACTGGATCGAGAAGCCGGAGCGCTTCGGTTTCCCGACGTGGTGGAACTGGAGCCTTACGGTCTCGCACCCGCTCCCCGCCAAATTGGTCGGCTCCGTCGGGGTGATCGGGACCGACATCGCCCGGCGCGAATGCGGCGGCGGCCAGAACATCTGCTCGACCCGCATCTTCGGGTCGGTGAGCCATCGTTTTTGAGCCAACGGCCTCACGACAGCTGGTTGGGCGTGAAGCCGAAACGGCGGGCCTCAGACCTGGCCCATGCCGCCGTCGACATAGAGTTCGGCTCCGGCGATGAAGCTGGCCTCGTCGCTCAGCAGGAACAGCACGGCGGCAGCCACTTCGGCCGGGCGCGCCATCCGGCCAAGCGGGATCGGCGCGATCAAGGAGGCCCGTACCTCCTCGGGCAGAACCGCCATCATGTCCGTGTCCGTCGGCCCGGGAGCCACCACGTTCACGCGGATGCCGCGCGGTGCAAGTTCGACGGTCCAGGTGCGCGCATAGGAACGCAGCGCGGCCTTGGTGGCGGAGTAGGTCCCGTAAGGCGAGATGCCGGCCGCATCTGCAACCGATCCGATCAGAACGACCGAGCCGCCGTCGCTTATCGCGGGCAACGCGGCCTGCAATCCCAAAAGCGGCCCACGGACATTCACCGCGAAATGGCGGTCGAAGTGCTCAGCCGATTCTTCAGCCAGGGTCGCCGGTTCCGACATCCCGGCATTCAGCACCAAGGCGTCGATCCGGCCATGCGCCTCCCGAACGGTCGCGACGACGCGCCTGAGATCCTCCCGGTCGCTTGCATCCGCGACCAGGCCGCGCGCACCCCGGCCGATGCTCTCGGCTGCCTGCCCGACCTCGTCGGCGCGCCGTCCGGTGAGATAGACCGCCGCACCCTCCGCGGCGAGTCGTTCCGCGATGGCCAGGCCAATGCCTTTCGCGCCGCCCACCACCAGCGCAATCTTGTTCGTCATTCCCGCCATTGCCTTGTCCTTGTTTTCGAGGCCACGGGCTTGTAGATATAACCTGTATACCTCGTATCAAGAACGCACCGGGACTAGCCTAGATATGGAAGACGATACCGATCTCGAACTCCTCTCGGAGCAGGCCTTCTCCGACATGGCGCGCGTGCGCGGCGTGCTGGACAAGATCGCGGACAAATGGACGATCATGATCCTGACGGTGCTTTGTCCCAAGCCGTCCCGCTTCAACGAGATCAGACGACGGCTCGATGGCATCACGCACAAGGCGCTTTCCGACGCGCTGAAACGACTCGAGCGGAACGGTCTTGTGACGCGCACGGTGCTGCCCACCGCCCCGGTAGGCGTGGAATATGCGATCACGCCGCTCGGCCACTCGTTGCGCGGTCCGTTTGAGGCGCTCTGCGCTTGGGCGGTCGACCACGGCGATGCGGTGGAGGAGGCCGGCGCCGCTCATGATCGGGCGCGGACGAAAAGCTAGTTCGCGCCGAGACGCGCCCGCGGGGCGCAGCGAGCCGGGAGAGGGCTACAGGCTGCGCGTGCGAGCGGGTGGCCAGCAGCTTGAACTCCGCCAACAGCCATATAGACCGCTTACCAGTCACATCGCGTCCCGCGCACATCAACAATGGAGATGGCCCGTTGCACTCCCTTCTCGCCGGCCTGGTCGTCGCCCTCACTTTCCTGCTCGGAGCGTGCGCGCAGCAGCCTCAGGAGCGCGCGCCGCTGGTGCTCGCGGCTGCCAGCCTCCAGGAGGCGCTGAACGCTGCCGCGGACGCCTGGGCAGCGGAGGGTCATCGGCGACCGACCCTCTCGTTCGCCGCCTCCTCGGCGCTGGCGCGCCAGGTCGAAAGCGGCGCGGAGGCCGACCTGTTCATATCCGCCGATCGTGAATGGATGGACCACGTCGCGCAGGCCGGGCGCATCCGCCCGGACAGCCGGCGCGACCTGGCCGGCAACGCGCTTGTGCTGATCGCGCCCCGCAGCAAGAGCCAGCCCCCGGCCGCGCTGCGCAGAAATGAACTCGTCCGCGCGCTTGGCGATGGCCGCCTCGCCATGGCCGACCCGGACAGCGTGCCTGCCGGCAAGTACGGCAAGGCCGCGCTGCAAAGCCTCGACCTGTGGAGCGCGGTCGAACAGCGCGTCGCCCGCGCCGAGAACGTCCGCGCCGCGCTCGCGCTGGTGGAGCGCGGCGAAGCGCCGCTGGGGATCGTCTACGCGACGGATGCCAACGCCTCCGAAAAGGTCCGGGTCGCCGCGACCTTCCCACCGAACAGCCATCCGCCGATCACCTACCCGATCGCCCTGCTGTCCGATGCCTCCAGCGAAGCCGAGGCCTTCTACCGCTTCCTGCTGTCCGACCGGGGCAGGGCGATCTTCGCCGCCCACGGCTTCACCGCGCCGCCTCCCGGCTGATGCTGACGCCAGCCGAGTGGGCGATCGTCGGCCTGTCCCTGCGGGTCAGCCTGGTGGCGGTCGCGGTCACGATGCCGCTCGCCTTCGGTCTTGCCTGGGTGCTGGCGCGCAGCCGGGTGCCCGGCAAGGTGCTGCTCGACGCGCTGGTCCACCTGCCGCTCGTGATCCCGCCGGTGGTGACCGGCTGGCTGCTGCTGATCCTGTTCGGCCGCGGCGGCCCGGTCGGTTCGTGGCTGGAGGCGCAGTTCGGCTTCACCCTGATGTTCCGCTGGACGGGCGCGGCGCTCGCCGCCGGGATCATGGCGCTGCCGCTGATGGTCAGGGCCATGCGGCTGTCGATCGAGGCCGTCGATCGGCGGCTGGAGGACGCCGCGCGCACGCTGGGCGCGACGCCGCTGCGCACGTTTCTCACTATCACCATTCCCCTCAGCCTGCCTGGCGTGATCGCCGGTGCAATGCTCGGCTTCGCCCGCTCGCTCGGTGAGTTCGGGGCGACCATAACCTTTGTGTCCAACATCCCGGGCGAGACCCAAACCTTGCCGCTGGCCATCTATGCCGCGCTGCAGGTGCCGGGCGGGGAGGGGATGGTGACGCGGCTGGCGGTCCTGTCGGTGCTGCTGTCGTTGCTGGCGCTGCTCGGCTCGGAGCTGCTGGCGCGGCTCAGCGGGAAAGACGTGCATCTTGTTTGAGGTGGACGTCGCCAAGGCCGTGGGCAGCAGCGAGATCGCCTTGGCCTTCGCCTCCGATGCGCGGGTCACGGCGCTGACCGGACCCTCGGGCGTGGGCAAGACGACGGTTCTCAACATGATCGCGGGCAGCATCCGCCCCGGGCGAGGCCGGATCGCGGTCGGCGGGAGGCTGCTGTTCGATAGCGCTCGCGGTGTGGATCTGCCGCCGGAGGAGCGACGCTGCGGCTATGTGTTTCAGGATGACCGACTTTTCCCGCACCTGCCGGTGCGCCGGAACCTGCTCTACGGCCACCGGCTCGCGCCTGCCGAAGCCAGGCAAACCGACCCGGGGGAGGTGATCGACCTCCTCGGCCTCCAGCCCTTGCTTGCCCGTCGGCCGCGGACCCTGTCGGGCGGCGAGGCGCGCCGGGTCGCCATCGGCCGCGCCCTGCTGAGCGGCCCGGCCTTTCTCCTGCTCGACGAACCGTTGACCTCGCTCGATCCCGGCCGGCGCGAGGACATCCTGTCCGCGGTGGAGCGCATCCGCGACCGCTTCGCCTTGCCGATCCTCTACGTCAGCCACCAGGAGGCGGAGGTCGAGCGTATCGCGGGTCAGGTGGTAACCATGCCGGCGCGTTGAAGCGTACCGCTGGACGCGTCGCTACGGGCCCCCGTTATTTCCCGATCAGCACGTCGCTGGACTTCACCAGGACGGTGACGCGGTCGCCCACCGCGAGTGCGAGATCCGCGACCGCTTCGTTGGTGATACTGGAGGTGACAACATGTCCGCCGCCGATATCGACCTTGATCGTGGCGTTCACCGCACCCGGTTGGACCGCCGTAATCGTGCCGGCAAACTGGTTCCGTGCACTAAGACGCATGTTGCTCCTCCGCTTGGCAATCCGCTCACATGTACAGGCTGACAGGAGGTCCGTTCAAGCAGGGACGAAGTAGTCTCCCCGCACGGTGGCGATTGCCGCTGTTCTTGCCGGTGGCGGCGCTCGATTGCGCAAGTCGGCATGGCACGACGGCGTAACCGTATCCTTCGCGGCCGCGGGGCGAAGAGGACAGGCGAGGCAATCGCACTGCCGGATCGCCTGACCTGCTGGAGATGCACATGCGTACCACCCCTATCTTGCTCGGCGCCCTGCTGGGCACCGCCCTCCATTCGACGCCCGCACTGGCCCAGGGCAGCAACTCCCGTGCCGGAGCTTCTGAAGTCGCCACTCTGCAGGCCGCGACCGCCCGCGAGTCCGGGCGTCCGGCCTACTCGCCATCGTCCGGGGTCAAGTTCAAGAAGAGCGACAACGTCTTCCTGAAGAGCGCGCTGGCGGTGGACTTCACCTATCGCGCGGCGACCGTGACGCTGCCGCTGTTCCGCGGGCTCAGCCCGACCGGCGGGAACGTCTACTACATCGTTACCGACGCCTCCGATTACGCGGTCGCACGGGCCATGGGCCTCAACTATGCGCCCAAGATGGCAAAGGCGGCCGGGACGCCCGGCGCGCAGGACGTGATGATTGAAAATGGCGTGATGCGCTTCAAGGGCAATGTCGACTTCTCGCCCGAGTACCAGGTGACCCCCGGCGACGGCCCGACCTACTTTCCGCCCAAGTCGTTCAAGCCCGGCGCGGTGGGCGACGCGCAATGGTCGTCGATGGCCGTGCTGCCGAGCGGCACCGTGCTCAACGTCCAGATGGTGCAGAACGACAGCGGAGCGCACGACCGGCTGAAGTCGATCGACCTCCAGCGCCGCACCGTGACCATGTCGCTCCTCGACGGCATGCACAACGGCAAGCAATATTACTACCACCTGGTCACCGATGTGTCCGCGGACTTGCCGGCGGTACTCGAAAAGGGCGTGTTCACGCCGCGTCTGGCCATGGTGCCGGCCTATGGCAAGTCGCGGCCGGGCGATGCTTCGGCCCTGCTCGGCTTCTCGCCCGTGCTCAACGGCCGGACCGACGAGGGCTCCGGCAAGGACCAGGGGTTCTCCACCTCGCTGCGCAACGGCGGGATCGATCCGATCAACGTCTTCCCGATCCCGCCGCGGAACACAGATGCGTCGCAGTCGAACAACTACAGCCCGCTGTGGGACGCGCATGTCAGCATGTGGACCCCGGCCGCGGTCAGCAGCGGCAAGGTCAAGCGGGTCGCCTCCCTGGGCGAACTCGGGCAGCTCGTCCGCGCCGGTCACATGACCGATGCTTCGATCAACCCGCCCGGGGCAGCCAACAGCTACGTCGCCAATCTCCGCTCGACCCAGGCGATCATCAACTGCCCGGTCATCGCGCAGCCCAACCTTCCCCCGCGGTGACGCGAGGGGGAGCCGGGCGGTCTTTCCCGGGGCCGCCCGGCTTCTACGTCGCGATCGCATAGGGCCAAACATCGCTCAGCCTGCGATGGAGATCCATTGATGACGACCTTGCTTCATATCGACGCCAGCGTTCGCAGCGGTGAGCGTTCCCTATCGCGCCGTCTCAGCCGAGAGTTTGTCGAAGCCTTGACCTGGGAAGTGCCCAATCTGCGCGTCCTGCAACGCGACCTTGGGGCCTTGCCGCCACCGTACGTCGACGAGGAATGGATCGCCGCCGCTTTCACCGCAGCGGACTCCCGAACGGCCGGGATGAACGACGCCCTGGCTGTGTCGGAAGAGCTGATCGGCGAGCTCGAAGCTTCCGACGTGATCGTGGTGGGCACGCCGATGTACAATTACGGCATGCCTGCACCGTTGAAGGCATGGCTTGACCAGGTGGTGCGCGTCGGCCGGACCTTCTGTTTCGACCTGGCACGCGGAGATTTCGCGATTCAGCCGATCTTGTCGGGCAAGGCGCTGGTGCTGCTGACCTCCGCCGGCGAGTTCGGGTTTGAGCCAGGCGGCGTGCGCGGCGCCATGAACCACCTCAATCCGCACTTTGCCACCGTCCAAGGTTATCTTGGGGTCAGCAGCATCCACCACCTCGGCGTCGAGTACCAGGAGTTTGGCGACGCCCGTCACCGGCGGTCGCTGGATGTCGCGCTTTCCTCGATCCCGAAGGTCGCGGCAGAGGTGGCCTCGCGCGTGCGGCCGAGCCGGGTGGACGCGCCAGGCGCCATGACGTTCATGTATGGGGAAGCATGATGACGACACCGCCCGAAGACCTTGGGAAGGAATATGACGTCATTGTCGTCGGCGCCGGATCGGCGGGCAGCATCGTCGCCGGCATGCTCGCGAGCGAGACCGACGCCCGCGTGCTGGTGCTGGAGGACGGCGGACAAGACTCCTCGCCATTGATCCGCATACCCGCCGGCTTCACCAGACTGCTCGCCGCCAAGAAGTTCTCATACCAATATGAAACGGTCCCGCAGAAGCATCTGGACGGCCGCCGCATCCCGCTCACTCAGGGCCGCGGGATCGGCGGGGGCGGCTCGATCAACGCCATGGTGTGGATGCTCGGCCAGCCCCGTGACTATGACGCGTGGCAGGTGGCGGTCGGCAATACGGGCAATTGGTCGTTTGCCGACATGCTCCCGCATTTCCGGGCGCTGGAGGGCAACGACACCTTCGCCGGCCCGCTGCACGGCACCGACGGGCCGATGAAGGTGTCGCAGCCGCTGTCGATCGCACCGATCAATCACGCGGTCCTGAAGGCGTTCCAGCAGGTCGGGCTGCCCTACAACCCCGACTACAACGGTGCTGAACAGCGGGGCGTCAGCCCGTGCCAGCTCAACATCGCCGACGCCGAACGATGCAGTTCCGCCCATGCCTACCTTCACCCGGCCGAAGATCGGGCGAACCTCAAAGTCCAGACCGACAGCCTGGTCACCAGGGTCCTGCTGAGGG
>NZ_CADCWA010000158.1 GCF_902806285.1 uncultured Sphingomonas sp.
CTCTGCGCTCCCGGTCAAGCAGGGCAGAGATGGCGGAGCGGGAGGGATTCGAACCCTCGATACGGTTTTGCCGTATACTCACTTTCCAGGCGAGCGCCTTCGACCACTCGGCCACCGCTCCGCACTGCACCTGATCGTCGATGCGAAGCATCGGCGTGAATCAGGTGCTCAACCAAAACGCCTGGACGCGGCCGTTTAGTCGGGTCGCCGCGCCGGGGCAAGGAAGCTTGCTCGGGCCCGCGGCGGTCCCCTATGCGGGCACCCATGCGCAGCTTCGGCCCGCCCCCTTCCGCCGCCGAGATCGAGGCGCTCGCCCGGCGCGCGCTGGAGCGGTTGCCCGAACCATTTGCGTCCAATCGCGGCGCCCTGGTGCTGCGGGTGGAGGAGTTTGCGGAGGCCGACGTCCTCGCGGAACTGGGCTTGGAAGACCCCTTCGAGCTGACCGGGCTCTACACGGGGCAGCCCCTGACCGAACGGAGCGTGGAGGAGCCGGGCGCGTTGCCCGACAGGGTGATCCTCTACCGCCGTCCTATCCTGGACGAGTGGGCGGATGGCGGGGAGGAGCTGGAGCATCTGGTCGCCCATGTGCTGGTGCACGAGGTGGGGCATCATTTCGGGCTCAGCGACGGGGACATGCACGCGCTGGAAGCCGAGGCGCGTTGACCGGGCTGCTGCGCTTCGAGGACGTGGCCTGCTGGCGCGGCGGACGCCTGTTGTTCGAAGGCATGAGCTTCACTCTTGAGCCCGGCGATGCGCTGTGGGTCCGCGGTCCCAACGGCGTCGGCAAGTCGAGCCTGCTGCGCCTGGCTGCCGGGCTGCTCTCGCCCGCCGCCGGCAAGGTGCAAGCGGCTCCGGCCGCGCTGGCCGACGACGCCCTGGCGCTCGATCGGGAGCTCCCGCTGGAGACGGCGCTGGCTTTCTGGGCCAGGCTGGACGCGAGCAGCGGCGGCTTGCCCGACGCGCTGGCAGCGATGGGGCTGCAGCAGCTCCGCTCGGTACCGGTGCGGATGCTCTCGACGGGTCAGCTGCGGCGCGCGCGGCTGGCGCGGGCGGTGGCCAGCGCCGCGCCCCTGTGGCTGCTTGACGAGCCGCTGAACGGGCTCGACGGGGCCGGTGCCGAGCAGCTCGGCGCCGCCCTCGACCGCCACCGGCAGGAAGGCCGAGCCGTTCTCGCCGCGTCGCACGCGCCCTTGCCGGGCACGGGCTGGCGCACCCTGGACCTGGCCGGATGATTGGGCCGCTGATCGCCCGCGAGGTGCGGCGGGCGTTCGGCGGAGCCGCCTGGCTGCCGCCGGTGTTCTTCCTGCTGGTGGCGACGGTGGTGCCGTTCGCGGTCGGTCCCGACGCGCGGCTGCTGGAGCGGATCGGGGCGGGTGCGCTGTGGGTTGCGGCGCTCACCGCCGCGCTGCTGCCGATCGAGCGGCTGGTCGAGCCGGACCGGGCCGACGGGGTCCTCGATCAGCTCAGCCTGCGCGGGATGAGCGGGGAGGAGATCGCGCTCGCGAAAATCGTCGGGCACTGGCTGACCTTCGGGCCGCTGCTGCTGCTGGCCTCGCTGCTCGGAGCGGCCTTGCTGGGGCTGGGCGGCGGGGCGCTCGGCCGCACCCTGCTGACGCTGGCGATCGGCACGCCGGCCTTGGCGGCGCTGGCGGTAGCGGTCGCCAGTCTCACCGCGGGCCTGCGCGGCAGTGCGGCGCTGGGCGGGCTGCTGCTGCTGCCGCTAGCCGTGCCGCTGCTGATCTTCGGCGCGTCGGCTGCGGGCAGCGGGGAGCCGGGGGCGCTCAAGCTCCAGGCTGCGGTCGCGCTGTTCATCCTGATCGGTGCGCCCTTCGTTTCCGGAGCGGCGCTCCGGGCGCTGCGCAGCTAGGCGCTAGCGGCTCCACCGCGCGAAGATGGCGGTCGGCAGCAGCAGGCCGCGACGTTCCTCGCGCACCGCCATCTCGCCGCATTCCACCGTGCCGCCGAGATCGCCGAGGGTCTGCCGCGCCAGCTCGCCAATCGCCAGCGCCGACATGCGCACGGCGTAGACCGTTAGCACCAGGAAGCGGCTGTTCTCGTCGAGCAAGCGGCGGCAGTCGGCCAGCAAGGGCGCGAGATGCTCCTCCAGCCGCCACACCTCGCCCGTCGGGCCGCGGCCGAACTTGGGCGGATCGAGCAGGATGCCGTCGTAGCGCCGGCCGCGCCGCACCTCGCGCGCGGTGAATTTGGCGGCGTCCTCGACGAGCCAACGGAGCGGCCGGTCGGCCAGACCGGACAGGGCGGCGTTGGCCCGGCCGCCCTCCACGCTCTTCTTGGAAGCATCCACATGGACCATGCGCGCGCCGGCTTCGCTCAGCAGCAGGGTGCCGACGCCGGTGTAGCCGAACAGGTTCATGATCTCCGCGCCATCCGCCCGGGCGCGCATCCAATCCCATTGCGGTGCCATGTCGGGGAAGAAGCCGAGGTGGCGGAATGGCGTCAACGAGGCGTGGAAGCGGACGGCTCCGCGGGCCAGCGGCCAAATCTGTGGCACCGGCCGGTGCTGGACCCAACGGCCGCCGCCCTCCTCGTCGCTGCCGGGCAAGAACTCGGCATCGGCCTGCCAGTCGAACGCGGCTGGCGACCACATCGCCTGCGGTTCGGGCCGGATCACCTGTACCGGGCCATATCGCTCGAGCTTGCGGCCATTGCCGCTGTCGACCAGGCCCCAGTCGTCCCAAGGCTCCGCAACCAGGGTGAGGAGGTCGTTCATGCGGCCAGGGCGAGCGCTCCGCCGCCGACTGACGCCAGCGCGACCGGACCGGCCAGCAGCCGCTCGCCTGCCGCCCGCACTGCGGCAAGGTCGACCGCGCGCAGCTCGGCCAGCGCTTCTTCCAGCGGCACGATGCGGCCGAACAGCTCGTAAGCGCGGGCATGGTGGTCGGCGCGGCCCTGGACCCCTTCCAGGCTCATCCTGAGCTGCGCCTCGAGCTGGGCGCGGGCGCGGGCGAGTTCCGCTTCGCTCAGCGTTTCCGCGGCGTCCGCGACGATGCTGCGGGCGAGGCCAAGCGCCGCCGGCGCGTCCGCGCGATCGGTAGCGGCGCTGACCGCGAACACACCCGTATCTGCGAAACCCTGCATCCAGCTATAGACCGAGTAGCAGAGGCCGCGCTCCTCGCGGAGCTGCTGGAACAGGCGCGACGACATGCCACCGCCCACGGCCTGTGCGAACAGGCTGGTGGCGGGCGTGGCCGGATCCGCAGCCGGCGGAGCGGCCATGGCGAAGCTCCAGTGCGCCTGCTCGAACGAGCGGCGATCGATCCGCTCGCCGCCGGTGAACTCGGCTGGCTTTGCAGGCGGTGTGACTGCACAAGGCATGTCGCCGAACCGCGCGTCCGCCAGGCGAAGCAGCCTGCCTTCGTCCACCACCCCCGTAGCCACCAGCAGCAACCGCGGCGCGACCAGCTGCTGCGTGTTCCAGCCGGCAAGGTCGTCCCGTTCGAACCCGCGGATCGAGGCTTCCGTGCCGATCACCGGCCGGCCAAGCGGCTGGCCGGCGAACGCCGCTTCGAACAGCAGGTCGCCGGCAAGGTCCTCCGGCACGTCGCGGCACTCGCCGAGTTCGGACAGGATCACGCCCTTCTCGCGCTCCAGCTCGTCGGGGTCGAAGCGCGGCGCCCGGACGAGGTCGGCGATCAGCTCGACGGCTAGCGGCACGTCGTCCGGCAGGGTGCGGGCGTGAAAGGCGGTCTGGTCGCGGCTGGTCCAGGCGTTGAGCGAGCCGCCGACGTCCTCGATGGCCTCGGCGATGGCGCGGGCGTCGCGGGCGCCGGCGCCCTTGAACACCATGTGCTCGACCATGTGCGCCAGGCCCCCCTTGCCCTCCGGTTCGGAGCGGGAGCCGACCGCGGCGTACAGGCCGACCGCGGCCGACTGGGCGCCGGGCATGGGATCGACGATGATCGCCAGACCGTTCGGCAGACGGTGAAGCCGGGCCGTCACTTGGCCGCTCCCCCGAGCTTCGCCCGCACCGCCAGCAGGTAGATGACCAGCGCCGCGGCCGCGAACAGGAACCATTGCACGGCGTAGGACCGGTGGTTGTTGGGCACGTCCGCGACGTTCGGCCGGGCACTCGGCTCAAGCCCGCCCAAGCCCTCGGCGGAGACCAGCCGCATCCGCATCTCGCCGTCGGAGGCGATTACGCCGCTGACCGGGCCGCCGCGCCACGGCACGCCCGACTTCGGATCGCGCGACCAGCCGGTATCGACCCGCATGCCGGGCCCCTCGGCGCCAGTGCGGCAATCGACCAGGTGGCTGAAGCCGCTCACCCCATCGCGGTTGCGGCCGGCGATCAGCTTGGTCGCGACCGGCTCCAGGCAGATGCCGCTGGCCTGGCGGAAGAGCGGCAGCTGCTCTTCGCGCATCGGCTGCGTGGGCCAGCCGACGGGCGGCAGCCCTTGCGCAGCGCGGTACTGGGCGAGCAGTGCATCCTTCTGCCGCCCGCGGCCGAGCTGCCATACCCCCAGCGCGATCATGGTGGCGACGGCGGCGAGCACGATGGCCGTCGGAACAACCGGAAGCCTGCGGATCACCGGACGAGCCGTCCTTCCCGCGCGCGGTTGCGGTACTCGGCACCGAGCAGCCAGCCCTTGGCGAGCCGCAGTCCGCCGAGCGTTAGCAGGAGCCCGACCGGCAGCCATATGAGGTGCACCCACCAGGGCGGCTCGGCCGCGGCGTCGAGCAGCAGGGCGCCGACCGTCAGCACGGCGCCCACGATCAGGATCAGGAACGCCGCGGGACCATCGCCGACGTTGAATTGGGTGAAGTCCAGAGCGCAATGCGAACAGCGTTCGGCGAACTGCACCGGGCCGCGAAACAGCTTTCCCTCTCCGCAGCACGGGCAGCTGCCCCGCAGCGCCTGGACCAGCGGTGGCGTGTGGGGCCCGGCCGGAGCCTCGGTCACCCGTGGACCGGCGCGCCCCAGCCGCCCCACACGTAGATGGAGATGAACAGGAACAGCCACACCACGTCGACGAAATGCCAGTACCAGGCGGCCGCTTCAAAGCCGAAGTGCTTCTGCGGCGTGAAGTCGCCCTTGGCCGCGCGCAGGTAGCAGACGATCAGGAAGATGGTGCCGACCAGCACGTGGAAACCGTGGAAGCCGGTCGCCATGAAGAAGCTGGAGCCGTAGACGTTGCCGCCGTTCTCGACCGAGAAGGCGAAGGGCGCGTGGAGATACTCGTAGCCCTGGATGAAGGTGAAGATGACACCCAGCGCGATGGTCGCCAGCAGCCCTTTCTTCAGCCCGGCCCGGTCGCCGTTGATCAGCGCATGGTGCGCCCAGGTGACGGTGGTGCCCGAGCACAGCAGGATCAGCGTGTTGAGCAGCGGAAAGCCGAACGGATTGATCGTCTCCAGGCCCTTGGGCGGCCATTGCGCCCCGACGGCGTCGACCGCCGACGGGAACAGCGCGAAGTCGAAGAACGCCCAGAACCAGGCGAGGAAGAACATCACCTCCGAGGCGATGAACAGGATCATGCCGTAGCGCAGGTGCAGCTGCACGATTGGCGTGTGGTCGCCCGCGCGGCTTTCGTGCACCACGTCGCGCCACCAGGCGAACATGGTGAACAGCACGCCCGCGAGGCCGGCCAGGCACACGAACTTGCCGTACGGATTGTCGTGCATCCACATGATGCCGCCGCCGGTCAGCGCCAGCGCGGAGAAGCTGCCCACGATCGGCCAGAGGCTGGGCGGAAGGATATGGTAGGGGTGGTTCTTGGTCGCGGCCATTCGTGCAGCTTTCCTCTGTCTCGCGCTGCGCTCTAGCTGGCGCTTGTCCGATTTTCCACCGGGTAAAATGTGTAGGACAGGGTGATCTCGTCGATGTCGCGGGTGCTCTCGTCCTCGCGGATCTTGGGGTCGACGAAGAACACTACCGGCATCTCGACCTGCTGGCCGGGGCGGAGCGTCTGCTCGGTGAAGCAGAAGCATTCGATCTTGCTGAAATACTGCCCGGCCTTGGCCGGCGACACGTTGAAGATGGCGCGGCCGGTGGTCGGGCGGGCGACCAGGTTCTTGGCGGTGTAGTTCACCACCGTTCGCTCGCCCGGCCGGACGGTGACGCGCTCCGCGGCCTTGAACTCCCACGGGAGTGCGGGATTGATGTTGGCGTCGAAACGCATGCCGACCTGGCCCGCGACCGCACCCGGGGCTGTGTCCGCGCGGAGCGGGGTGCCGCCGAAGCCGGTGACCTGGCAGAAGATGCGGTACAGCGGCACGGACGCGAAGGCGAACCCGGCCATGAACAGCACGAACAGCACGGCCTTGAGCGCGGTTGCGCGGTTCTTCTGCGCGAGCGCCGTCACCGGTTGACCCAGATCTTGGCGATCGTGATCAGGAACACCAGGATGATGAAGGCCGCCAGCACCCAGGCCGTGGCCCGGGCGCCGCTACGCTGCCGCTGCCGGATCAGCTCCTGCTCTGGGCGGGGCGGGTCAACCATCGCTCACCACCCGAGCAAGGCCGGCGCGAAGCGGTCCGCCACGAGCGCGCCGAACAGCAGGAACAGGTACAGGACCGAAAAGGCGAACAACCGCTTCTCCGGCCCCATCGCCGCCGGCTCGGTCGCGCGGTTGGCCAGCACCGCGAAGGACAGGAACACGAACACGGCCGACAGCGCGGCCGCGACCACCCCGTACAGGGCACCGGCCAGCCCCAGCGGCCAGGGCGCAACCGCCACCGCCGCCATCGGCAGCGAATAGAGCGCGATCTGCCGCCGCGTCGCCGCCGCCCCCGCCACCACGGGCAGCATGGGAATGCCCGCCGCGGCATAGTCCGAGCGCACGAACAGGCTCAGCGCCCAGAAGTGCGGTGGGGTCCACAGGAAGATCAGCCCGAACAGCAGGATCGGCAACAGCGCCAGCTCGCCCGTCGCGGCGACCCAGCCGATCAGCGGCGGAAAAGCCCCCGCCGCGCCGCCGATCACAATATTCTGCGGAGTCCGCCGCTTCAGCCACACGGTGTAGACCACCGCGTAGAAGAAGATGGAAAAGGCAAGGATCGCCGCCGCCAGATGGTTGGCCGCCAGGTCCATCAGCATCACGGACGCGGCCGACAGGCCGATGCCGAAGTGCAGCGCGGTGTCGCGGTTCAGCCGGCCTGCGGGAAGCGGCCGGTCCGCAGTGCGCCGCATCTTGGCATCAAGGTCGGCTTCATACCATTGGTTGAGCGCCGCCGCCCCGCCCGCGCCCAGCGCGATGCACAGCACGGAAGCAAAGGCCAGCACCGGGTTCATCGCCACGGGCGCAACAAGCAGGCCGCACAGGCCGGTGAACACGACCAGCGTCATGACCCGCGGCTTGGTCAGCGCGAACAGGTCCCGCCAGTCGGCGGGCAGGTGGTGGGCGGCGAGGAGGGCGGACATGGTGCGCGCGCCATATAGAGCGATCGTCCCGCCCGCGCTAGGCGTCAGCGGGCCGGGAAGCTGCCTCATTTCGGTCACGGTCCATACACCCCGGTTTCAGCTTCGGCAGGTTAATGGCGAGACCAAGCTACTGCCGAACCACGGGAAACCACGATGAACAAGTTTGTCCTTGCCGCCGCGGCGCTGCTTGCCGCCGCCCCGGTCGGAGCCGCCGCTCCCTCCCCGCTGGAGGGCGTGTGGACCAACCCCAAGCGCAGCGTCACCGTGCGCATCGCGCCGTGCGGCCAGCAGCTGTGCGGCCGGGTGATCGCCGCTTCGGCCAAGGCCAGGACCGATGCGGCGCGGGGCGGCACGCGCAGCCTGGTCGGCACCACCATTCTCAGCGGGTTGTCGCCAGCCGGAGCCAACAAGTGGCGCGGCCGGGTGTTCATGCCCAAGGCCAACCGCCGGGCGGCGGCCAACCTCAGCCTCACGGCACGCAACCGTTTGAACGTGGAAGGCTGTGTGCTCAGCATGCTGTGCAAGAGCCAGACCTGGTCGCGGGTCGGCTGACCAGCTACTCCCCCTCGGGGGTGAGGCGCGTGGCGCCGGAGGGGTAAGGGTCGTGCGCGTCACCCCTCCGTCATGCTGCGCATGACATCTCTCCCAGCGGCGAGAAGCTAGCTCAGGCTGAACTCCGCTAGACTGCCCGCCAGCACCGCCGCCTGCAGCGCCGCCATCTCGTCGGCCCAATAGCGGTCGGTGGTCAGATGCGGGCTGAGCGCGCGGACCTTGGCGTAGAGCCTCTGCAGCGGCTGCGACGTCTCGAGCGGCGCGTGGTAGTCGACCCCCTGCGCGGCGGTGATCAGCTCGATGGCGACCACGCCCGCCGCGTTGCGGGCGATTGTGCCGGCCTTGCGCGCGGAGATCGGCGCCATCGAGACATGGTCCTCTTGGCCCGCCGAGGTGGGGATGGAGTCGACGCTGGCCGGGAAGGCGAGGCTCTTGTTCTCGCTGACCAGCGCGGCCTGGGTCACCTGGGTGATCATCAGCCCGCTGTTGATGCCCCCGTCCGGCGTGAGGAAGGCGGGCAGGCCGCTCAATTTGGGGTCGATCAGAATGGCGCTGCGGCGTTCGGAGAGGCTGCCGACCTCGCATAGCGCCATCGCGATCGTGTCGGCGGCGAAGGCGACCGGCTGCGCGTGGAAGTTGCCGCCGCTGATGGCGCTGTCTTCATCGTCGAAGATCAGCGGATTGTCGGTCACCGCCGCGGCTTCGATGGTCAGCGTGCGAGCGGCGTTCTCCAGCAGGTCGAGCGCGGCGCCCATCACCTGGGCCATGCAGCGGAAGCTATAGGGGTCCTGCACCCGGCCGCAGCGGCCGTGTGAGGCGACGATGGCCGAGCCGTCGAGCAGCCGGGCGAGCTCGGCGGCGACGCGGATCTGCCCGGGTTGGCCACGCAGCGCGTGCAGGCGCGGGTCGAACGGCTTGACGCTGCCCTTCAGCGCATCGACCGACAGCGCCCCGGCGGCGAGCGCGGCACCGAACACCCGCTCGGCAGCGAACAGCGCATCGAGCGCGATGGCGGTCGAGAACTGCGTGCCGTTGATGAGGGCGAGACCTTCCTTGGGGCCGAGCACCAGCGGCTCCATCCCAAGGCGCTGCAGCGCCTCGCCCGCCGCAATGTGCTCGCCGGCGAGGTCGATGGAGCCGAAGCCCATCAGCGCCGCCGTCATGTGCGCGAGCGGCGCGAGGTCGCCGGACGCGCCGACCGAGCCCTGCGCCGGGATGACCGGCATGGCGTCACGGTCGAGCAGCGCCTGCAGCGCGGCGATCACCTCCGGCCGCACTCCCGAATAGCCGCGCCCGAGCCCGAGCAGCTTCAGCACGATCATCAGCCGCACGACATGCCGCGGCAGCGCCTCCCCCAACCCGCAGCTGTGCGACAGGATTAGGTTGCGCTGCAGTTCGGCGAGACGATCCGCGGGAATGCGCTCGTTGGCGAGCAGGCCGAAGCCGGTGTTGATGCCGTACACCGTCTCCCCGCCGGCGACGATGCGCTCTACCGCCGCCGCGGAGGCGCGCACGCGGTCCATGCTGGTCGTGTCGAGGCGCGACGGCGCGCCGGTCCAGAGCTGGCGCAGGGTGGGGAGGTTAATGGCTTCGGGGTTGAGGGTGAGCATGGGTGCAGCGTTTGGCAGATTCAGCAAGACCGGACCAGCATACGTCCGGGGTAGCAACATGCATCGAAAAGTCGCATGCTGAATTAGTGAGCCGTCCAGCATTGCTTCTCGTTGCCGCGTTCACCGTTTGCCTCAGTGGGTGCGGAGACTACCTCGGAGAGTACCGCTTAGAAGACGTGCGGCTCACCAACGAGCTGCCTGCGGACGCGCTCGACGGCAAATTTGTGCCGGACGGGCGTCAATTCTTCCGGGTCGAGCTTTCTTCGGACACAAGTCTGTATGCGGCGGAGACCGGGCCTGGCCTGTACACTGACGCAGACTTCTGCCCTCTCTCGAATCCTCATCGCTTGATCGCGTTTGGCCCAGTGGCCAGCGACGAGAAAGCAGTGGAGGACTACCGGCGTGAGCGGGAGTTGAAGCCGAGCGGAGACGGGCGTTATCATTACTTCGTTTATCTCGTCCCGCGTTCAGCCCCACGCAAGCTAATCAGCAACTCCGACGACATCATTCCAGCTTATAACCTTACGGACGCAAACCGAGACATTTGCGTTCGCTTCTTCGTTCCTGGTTATAACATCATCAAGTCGCGATCGAGCACCGTGAAGGTACCAGCGGACAGGCTGTCCGCTGCTGCTGCCAAAGCTTAGGAAAGTCCCACTCGGCAGAGCCGTCACGGGAGTGAATCCCGTGACGTCAGTCCTGTCCGCTGCGCGGCAGGCTGGCCGGCTCACGCCGTCTCTTCGCGCTACTTCGGCGACGCGTTCCGCGTCGGCGGCGCTGCGCTCGGCGGCTTAGAGCATCGGCAGGTCCAGCCCCTGCTCCCGCGCGCAGTCCACCGCCTCCTCATACCCCGCATCCGCGTGGCGCATCACGCCGGTGGCCGGGTCGTTCCACAGCACCCGCTCCAGCCGCCGCGCGGCCTCGTCCGTGCCGTCGGCGACGACCACCATGCCGGCGTGCTGCGAGTAGCCCATGCCGACTCCGCCGCCGTGGTGGAGAGAGACCCACGTCGCCCCCGAAGCCGTGTTCAGCAACGCGTTCAACAGGGGCCAGTCGCTGACCGCGTCGCTACCGTCCTTCATCGCCTCCGTTTCGCGGTTGGGGCTGGCCACGCTGCCGCTGTCGAGGTGGTCGCGGCCGATGACGATGGGGGCGCTGACCTCTCCATTCCGCACCATCTCGTTGAAGGCGAGGCCGAGGCGGTGGCGCTGGCCGAGGCCGACCCAGCAGATGCGCGCGGGCAGGCCCTGGAAGGCGATCCGCTCCCGCGCCATGTCGAGCCAGCGATGGAGGTGCGGGTCGTCGGGGATCAGCTCCTTGACCCGCTGGTCGGTGCGGTAGATGTCCTCGGGATCGCCGCTCAGCGCCACCCAGCGGAACGGGCCGATGCCGCGGCAGAACAAGGGGCGGACGTAGGCCGGCACGAAGCCGGGGAAGTCGAACGCGTGGGTGACGCCGGTGTCGAGCGCTTCCTGGCGGATGTTGTTGCCATAGTCGAAGACGGGCACGCCCATCTCGCGATAGGACAGCATCGCTTCGACATGGCGGGCAATGGCGATGCGCGCGGCCTGGGCGACCGCGGCCGGGTCGCGCTCGCGCATCTCCTGCCACTTGGCGACGGTCCAGCCGATCGGCAGATAGCCGTTGGCGGGGTCGTGGGCGCTGGTCTGGTCGGTCAGCGCATCGGGGCGGATGCCGCGGGCGAGCATCTCGGGGATGATCTCGGCGGCATTGCCGAGCAGGCCGACGCTGGTCGGCTCGGCCGCGCTCCGAATGATCTCCAGCGCTTCGTCGATGGTCGCGGCGCGGCGGTCGAGGTAGCGGGTCTCCAGCCGCTTCTCGATAC
>NZ_CADCWA010000159.1 GCF_902806285.1 uncultured Sphingomonas sp.
TCGGTTACCTTGAGGGACTTCGCAGTAAGTGTCGGTAGGTCTAAGTGTTTGGAAAGGTGGTGAGCCGTGCTGGGTTCGAACCAGCGACCCGCTGATTAAAAGTCAGCTGCTCTACCGACTGAGCTAACGGCCCACTGCCGCTCGCCCTAGCTCCGCGGGCGGCGGCGGGCAAGACGGTGGGCGAGGTGGCGGACGGTCTGCGGGCCGGCCACCCGCCAGCCGGGTGCGATCGCCAGCAGCGGCTGCAGCACGAAGGGGCGGTCGGGCAGGCGGGGATGGGGAACGGTGAGCTGGCGGCAACGGAACCGCCCGCCGCTCCACAACAGGATGTCCAGGTCGAGCACCCGCGCGCCCCAGCGGCGGCCGGGGCGGCGGCCGAATTGTCCTTCGAGCTGCTTCAGCTCGGCGAGGAGCGCCCGCGGCTCCATCTCCGTCTCGATCAGCGCGGCCGCGTTGGCGAAGTTGCGCCCGGCACCGCCGCTGGCCGGGTTGAGCAGGATCGGCGAAGCGTCGAACAGGCCGAAGCGCCGGTCGAGCTCGGCGATCGCGGACAGCACCACCTGCCGCGGGCGGCCGTGGCGGCCGTGCGGGCGGTTGGAGCCGATTGCGATGGCGTAGAGGTGCGGCACGGCGGGCGCCCTGTCATTGCGAGCGCAGCGAAGCAATGGAGTTCGCTTGTGGTTGAACAACTGGATTGCTTCGTCGCTACGCTCCTCGCAATGACGAAGTTCGATGCTTCACCGCGCTACCCTCTCTCCAGTTCCGCAGGCCGAAGCACCCCGCGACTGCCCCTTGTGCCCGCGCCTGGTGCGGTATCGCGAGGAGTGCCGCGCCGAACATCCAGGCTGGTGGAACGCTCCGGTGCCGGCGTGGGGCGACCCGCAGGCGTGGCTTGCGGTCGTAGGCCTCGCGCCTGGCAAGCACGGCGCCAACCGTACCGGGCGGCCGTTCACCGGCGACTTCGCGGGTGAGCTGCTCTATGCGACGCTGCTGAAGTATGGGCTGGCTGAAGGCGAGTATCGCGCCGACCCTGCGGATAGCCTGCGGCTGAAGGGCGCGGTGATCCTGAATTCGGTTAAGTGCCTGCCGCCGGCCAACAAGCCGGAGCCGAGCGAAATCGGTACCTGCCGCACCTACTTCGAAGCTGCCTTGGCCGAGCTGCCGACGGTGCGGGTGCTGGTCGCGCTCGGCCAGATCGCGCACGTCGCCGCGGTGCGTGCGCTGGACATGAAGCCGAGCGCCGCCAGGTTCGGGCACGCGGCGGAGGTCGTCGCGCCGGACGGCCGCGTGCTGCTGTCGAGCTACCACAGCTCGCGCTACAACCAGAATACCGGCAAGCTCGACGCGCCCATGTTCGAACGCGTGTTCGAGCGGGCGCTGGCCCTGGCCGGCCGGCCGCCTGAGGAGCTTGCGTGATGCGACTGCTTTCCGCCCTGTTTGCCCTATTCTTCACGGTGCCAGCAGCCGGGGCGGACTATGCGGGGCAGGCAAAGGAAGATACGATCATCCTGCGCGACTTCCGGTTCAGCGACGGCAAGGTTCTGTCCGAGCTCAAGTTCCGCTATCTCACGTTGGGCACGCCGCAGCGCGATCGGGCCGGGCGGATTTCCAATGCGGTCATGTTGCTTCACGGCACGGGCGGCAGCGGGAAGCAGTTCCTGCAGCCGCAGTTCGCGGACGAGTTGTTCGGCCCCGGCCAGCCGCTCGACCTCCGCCGCTATTATCTTATCCTGCCGGACAACATCGGCCATGGCGGCTCCGCCAAGCCGAGCGACGGGCTGAGGATGCGCTTCCCGGCGTACAACTACGCCGACATGGTCGAGGCGCAGCGCGGGCTGCTCGAACGCCTGGGCGTGGGCCGCCTGCGGCTGCTGATTGGCACGTCGATGGGGTGCATGCACGGTTTCGTCTGGGGTGCACGCTACCCGGAGCGGCTCGGGGCCATGATGCCGATGGCCTGCCTGCCGGTGCGGATCGCCGGGCACAACCGCATGTGGCGCAAGGCCGCAATCGAGGGAATCAAGGCCGACCCGGCCTGGCAAGGCGGCGAGTACCGCACCCAGCCCGTTCAGGGACTGCGCACCGCGGTCAGCCTGCTGCAGGTGGCGGGCTTCGCGCCGCTCTACCTGCAAAAAGCTTATGGCACACCTGAGGCGGCCGACACCTACATCACCGAGCGGGTCGCGAAGGACCTGCCCACCCGGGACGCCAACGACCTCATCTACCAGCTGGCCGCGTCCTACGACTATGATCCATCGGCCGCGCTGGAGCGCATCCGCGTGCCGACCACCTGGGTGAACAGCAGCGACGACTTCATCAACCCATGGGACTACGGCATCGCCGAGAAGGCGGCGGCGCGGCTGCCCGACGCGCGGTACGTGTTGATCAAGGCGACCGACGAGACGCGGGGCCACTCCACCCACACCTGGGCCAGGTTCTGGAAGAACGAACTGGCCGCGCTGCTCCGGCGGACTGAAACGTCTAGCGCGGCGGCTCTGCCGAGGAGACGTGGTTCAGCCAGATGACCCAGCGGCCATCCCGCTTGCGCATCAGCCGGGTGTTCACGCCGTCCTGGGGGTCCTTCGGCCGGTCGAGCTGATAGCGGCTGATCAGCTGGGCCGCATCAGGCGCCAGCATCTCAATCCGAATGTCGAAGAAGCGCAAGGCTCCACGCCGCTCGGGTGAGCCGCCGTAGTCGCGGATGTAGTGGTCCAGCGTGCCCTGCCAGTCGCGCTGGAACCGGCCCTTGGACACGAATTTCACGTCCGGGTTGGCGAAGCCGTCCATGTAGCCGCGGAAGTCGCCGCGGTTCCACGCCGCCTCCATCCGGGTGATGACCTGGAGGATGGCCTGCTTCTCCGCCTCCTCGACAGCCGCAGTCAGCTGCGGGTGCGCGCTGGCCGGCGTCGAAGCGGTCAGCGTCAGGGCAACGAGGAGAGCGGCGGCGGTCCGCATCAGACGTCCTCCACCAGCCGCCCGTAAAGCTCGGGCCTCCGGTCGCGGAAGAAGCCGAAGGCGGCGCGGTGGCGGCGCGCCTGGGCGATGTCGAGCTCCGCGACCAGCACGCCCGTTTCTTCCGCGCCAAACTCCGCAAGCATGTCGCCGCGCTCGTCGCAGATGAAGCTGTGCCCGTAGAAGCGCTGGCCGCACTCGGTGCCGATGCGGTTGGCCGCGACTACCGGCACGACGTTGCTCACCGCATGGCCGACCATCGCGCGGCGCCACAGCCGCGAGGTGTCGAGGTCGGGGTCGTGCGGCTCGGAGCCGATCGCGGTGGGATAGAAGAGGATCTCCGCGCCCATCAGCATCATCGCGCGGGCGGTCTCCGGGTACCATTGGTCCCAGCAGACGCCCACGCCCAGCGTCGTCCCGGCCGCGCGCCACACTTTGAACCCGGTGTTGCCCGGGCGAAAGTAGAACTTCTCCTCGTAGCCGGGCCCATCGGGAATGTGGCTCTTGCGGTAAACGCCCGCGATCCTGCCGTCCGGACCGACCATCGCAAGGCTGTTGTAATGATGCGGCCCGTCAGCCTCGAAAAAGCTGGTCGGGACCCAGATGTTCAGCTCGGCCGCGAGCTGCTGCATGGCCAGCACTGACGGGTGTTCGGCGGTGGGCTTGGCCGTCGCGAACAGGCCTTCGTCCTCGACCCGGCAGAAATAGGGTCCCTCGAACAGCTCGGGCGGCAGCACGACGTTCGCGCCCCTGCCGGCGGCCTCGCGGACCAGGTCGGACACGTTGCGGATGTTGGCCGCGGTGTCTTCGCCAAAGGCGAGCTGGAGGGCGGCGACGGTCAGGGTGGTCATGGCGTCCTCAGGCCGGGAGCTGCTGACTGATGCAATGGAAGCTGCCCCCGCCGGTGAGGATATGGTCGGCGCGCAGGCCGATTGCCAGCCGGTCGGGGAACAGCTGCTGCACTGCGCGGACAGCCGCTTCGTCGTTCGCCGCACCGTAGATCGGCACCACCACCGCTGCATTGCCGATCAGGAAGTTCATGTAGCTCGCCGGGACGACCTCGCCCTCACGCTCGACCCGGCCGGGGGAGGGCAGGGGCACGATCTCGAGCCCGGCCGCCCGCAGCCGGGCCGCGGCATCGGCGTACACCGCTGCGTTTGGGTCATCGTCCGTCGCCTGCGGCAGCGCGACACGCCCGGGCGCGACGAAGCGGGCGAGGTTGTCGACGTGGCCATCGGTATGATCGTTGAGCAGCCCTTCGCCAAGCCAGACGACCCGCTCGACGCCGAGGTCGCGGGCGAGCAGTTCCTCGATCTCCTGCCGTCCGAGGTCGGGATTGCGGTTGGGGTTGAGCAGGCATTGCTCGGTAGTGAGCACCGTGCCCGTCCCGTCGCCGTCGATCGCGCCGCCTTCAAGCACCCAGCCGGCCTTGGCAAAGGGCAGCTCCGCCGTGGCGGCGAGCCGCTCGCCGATGCTGTCGTCGCCGGGCAGGTCGTACTTGCCGCCCCAGCCATTGAAGCCGAAGCCCTGGGCCCACCGCTCGACGGCCGAGCCCGTCACGATCGGTCCGGTGTCGCGCAGCCAGATGTCGCCGAACGGCTCGGGGAGCACGCTGGCGAACGGTGCGAGCTGGCCGGCGACCTCCGCGGCGCTCTCGTTCGCCGCCACCAGCCGGATCTCCTCGCCCGCGCCGTTCGCGTGCAGCGCCCGGGCGAGCTCCGCCACTTCGGCCTGGGCGGGTCCGAGGTCGTCCAGCCAGAGTTCGGGATCGCTCGGGAAGCCGATCCACATCGCCTGGTGCGGCGCCCACTCGGGCAGGGGAGGGTTGATCGGCACGGGGTCTCCAGCGTGAGCGGCGCCGCGGAGTTAATCCGCGGCGTCGGTCCTGTCACCCTTCGGGCGCAGGCCGGCCGAGCCGAAGCATCTCTCGACCAGGCACGAGATCGCTGGTGCGGTCCCGCTCCTGCTCTCGGTGCTATCGGCTGTAGAACTCGACAACCAGGTTTGGTTCCATCCGCACGGGGTAAGGCACCTCGTCCAGCGTGGGGACGCGGTTGAAGGTGACCTTTGCGGTGCCGTCGGCAACGACATACTCGGGGATGTCGCGCTCGGCGAGGCTCTGCGCTTCCATCACCAGCGCCATCTCCTGCGCCTTGGGGCCGAGCTCGATCACTTCGCCGACGTTCACCCGGCGCGAGGCGATGTTGCACTTGACGCCGTTGACGCGGACGTGGCCGTGGCTGACCAGCTGGCGCGCGGCCCAGATCGTGGGCGCAAACTTGGCGCGGTAGACGATCATGTCGAGCCGCCGCTCGAGCAGGCCGATCAGGTTCTGCGAAGCGTCGCCCTTCATCCGGCTGGCCTCGAAGAAGGTCTTCTTGAACTGCTTTTCGGTGACGTCGCCGTAGTAGCCCTTGAGCTTTTGCTTGGCACGCAGCTGGATGCCGAAGTCGGACATCTTGCTCTTGCGGCGCTGGCCGTGCTGGCCGGGGCCGTACTCGCGGCGGTTGACCGGGCTCTTCGGACGCCCGAAGACGTTCTCGCCCATGCGGCGGTCGAGCTTGTACTTGGCGCTGGTGCGCTTCGACATGTTTACTTCCTCAATTGCGATGCGTGTTCGTCCTCGGAGCCGCGCTACGTCGATCGGGAGACCGGGCAGGACCACCGCTTCACCGAGGGTGCGGGGTCAATTGCGATGGCGCGCCGATAGCTTTCGCACTTGCGAAGGTCAAGGTGGGGCGGGCACAGGCGGGCCATGAGCGACATCCGCGACCCCGCCGATTGCACCACCATGGCCGAGGTCCGCGCCGGCGTGGACGACGTCGACGGCAAGATCGTGGACCTGATCGCCCGCCGCTTCGGCTACATGGCGGCGGCGGCGCGGATCAAGCCGGACCGGGATGCGGTGCGGGACGAGTGGCGCAAGGCCGACGTCAAGGCCAAGGTCGACCGGGCAGCCGCCGCGGCAGAGATCGACCGGGCATTGATCAGCCGCCTCTACGAAGAGCTGATCGAAGCGTCGATCGCCTATGAGCTGGAGCTGTTCGACCGCACCCGCGGCT
The DNA here is from genome assembly GCF_902806285.1 of uncultured Sphingomonas sp. GTDB lineage: Bacteria > Pseudomonadota > Alphaproteobacteria > Sphingomonadales > Sphingomonadaceae > Sphingomicrobium. Next base: position 6,015 of record NZ_CADCWA010000159.1, read on the forward strand.
GAGCGATCGCCCGGAGCATCCCGCGCACCGCCTTGACCTCGCGGCTCGACCAGCCGGTCTTGGTGAAGATGGTGCGGATGGTGTTGCGGGTCGCCTGCGTGCGCTCGGGCGGATGGAAATAGCCGGCGGCATCCAGCGCGCCCTCCAGTTGCCCGATCAGCCCGTCGACCTCGCCGTGAGTAGCCGGCGGTTCGATGTCCCTCAGCGTCGGCTGCGCAAGCTGCTGGATCCTCGACCACTCGTAGGCGAGCAGGATGACGGCCTGCGCCAGGTTGAGCGAGCCGAATCGGGCGTTGATGGGCACGGTCACGATGGCGTTGGCAAGCGCCACCTCCTCGGTCTCCAGGCCCGAGCGTTCGGGCCCGAACAGGATCGCCGACCGCCCCGGGTTGCTCCCGATCTGTGCCGCCATCTTCTCCGGCCCGACCACCGGCATGACCAGCTCGCGGCGGCGGACGGTGGATGCGAGGACCAGGCTGCAGTCCGCTACGGCCTCCGCCACCGTATCGAACAGCTGCGCCCGCTCCAGGACGATATCCGCCCCGCTCGCAGCCGGCCCCGCCTCCGGGTTGGGCCAGCCGTCGCGGGGCGTGACCAACCTGAGCTCGGTCAGGCCGAAGTTCAGCATGGCCCGCGCCGCCTTGCCGATATTCTGCCCAAGCTGCGGGCGAACGAGCACGATGGTGGGCGGCGGAGCGCGCACCTACAGCAGCTTGTCCGGCTGGGCAGGCGTGGGCGCTGGAGAAGATTGGGCCACCTTCTCCCCGACCTCCCCCGCGATCTCCGCGAAGTCGCTGGCTTCGCTGAAGTCCTTGTAGATGCTGGCGAAGCGGATGTAGGCAACGTGATCGAGCGTCTTGAGCCCGGCCATCACCGCCTCTCCGATCTCGGCGGTGCGGACCTCGTCGCCGCGAGTTTCGAGCTGGCGCTGGATGCCGCTGACCAGCCGCTCGATCCGGTCGGGCGCGATGTCGCGCTTGCGGCAGGCGAGGGCGACGGCTCGTTCCAGCTTGCGGCGGTCGAACGCCTCGCGCTTGCCGTCCTTCTTGACCACGGTGAGGTCGCGTAGCTGAACGCGCTCAAAGGTGGTGAAGCGCGCGCCGCAGCCTTCGCATTGGCGGCGACGGCGGATCGCCGCGCCGTCCTCCGACGAGCGGCTGTCCTTTACCTGGCTGTCTTCGTGGGCACAGAAGGGGCAGCGCATCAGCTATAGATTGGGAAGCGCGCGCATAGCTCGCGGACGCGGCCGTTGACCCGCCGCTCCACCTCGCCGTTACCCTCCAGGCCATTCGCCTGAAGCCCGTCCAGCACGTCCGCCACCATGTCGCCGATGTCGCGGAACTCGGTTTCACCGAAGCCGCGGGTGGTGCCGGCGGGTGAGCCGACGCGGATGCCGCTGGTCTTCATCGGGGGCAGCGGATCGAAGGGGACGCCGTTCTTGTTGCAGGTGATCCCGGCGCGCTCCAGGCTCTCGTCGGCGTCGCGGCCGGTCAGGCCGAGCGGGCGCAGGTCGACCAGCGCGAGGTGGGTGTCGGTGCCGCCGGCGATCAGGTCGGCGCCGCGCTCCTTGAGGCGGTTGGCGAGCGTTTGCGCGTTGCGGACGACGGCCTTGGCGTAGCTCTTGAACTCGGGCCGGAGCGCTTCGCCGAATGCCACCGCCTTGGCGGCGATGACGTGCATCAGCGGACCGCCCTGCAGCCCCGGGAAGACGGCCGAGTTGATCTTCTTGGCGACCGCCTCGTCGTCGGTCAGGACCATGCCGCCGCGCGGCCCCCGCAGCGTCTTGTGGGTGGTGGTGGTGACCACATGCGCATGGCCGAACGGCGAGGGGTGCTCCCCCGCGGCGACCAGCCCGGCGAAGTGAGCCATGTCGACCATGAAGATCGCGCCCACACTGTCAGCGATGGTGCGGAAGCGGGCGAAGTCGAGATGGCGGGGGTAGGCCGAGCCGCCGGCGATGAGGATGCGGGGGCGGTGCTCGGCGGCGAGCCGCTCGACCTCGTCGAAGTCGACCAGGTGATCGTCCTCGCGCACGCCGTACTGCACCGCGTTGAACCATTTGCCCGACTGCGCCGGCGGAGCCCCGTGGGTGAGGTGACCGCCCGCGGCCAGGCTCATCCCCATGATAGTGTCGCCGGGCTTGGCGAGCGCCAGCATCACGGCGCCGTTCGCCTGCGCGCCCGAATGCGGCTGGACGTTGACGAAGCCGCAGCCAAACAGCTGCTTCGCGCGGTCGATCGCGAGCTGCTCCACCGCATCGGACGGGCCGCAGCCCTGATAGTAGCGGCGGCCCGGATAGCCCTCCGCATATTTGTTGGTGAGGACCGAGCCCTGCGCCTCCAGCACCGCGCGCGAGACGATGTTCTCGGACGCGATCAGCTCGATCTGGGTCTGCTCGCGGGTGAGCTCGGAGCCGATTGCATCGGCAACGGCCGGGTCCGCTTCGGCAAGGCTGCGGCTGAAGAAGCCGTCGGGCTGGGCGTCGTGGAGCTTGGCAACGGTGGCCATCAGTCGCTGTCCTGCAGGTCAAGTGAAAGCATATCGACGCGGCGCTGGTGGCGCCCGCCGGCGAAGTCGGTGCCGAGAAAGGCGGAGACGATCGCCCTGGCCATGTCGCCGCCGATCAGCCTGGCGCCGACCGCAAGCACATTGGCATCGTTGTGCTCCCGGGCAAGGGCGGCGGAGAGCGGATCGTCGACCCGCGCGCAGCGGCAGGCCGGATTGCGGTTGACGGCGATGGAGATGCCGATGCCCGACCCGCAGACCGCGATCCCGCGCTCGGCCGCCCCCGAGGCGATGGCCTCGGCCAGGCGGGTCCCGAACTGCGGATAGTCCACGCTGTCCGGGCCGTTGGTGCCGAGGTCGACGATGTCGTGCCCGGCCTCCCGCAGCCAGGCGGCAAGCTCGTCCTTGAGGACAAATCCCGCATGGTCGGCGGCAAGGGCGATGCGCATTGCCACCGACTAAGCGAAACGGGGCGCGATCGCTACCGCCAATCGCCTCATGGCGACACCCACTTGCGGGCCGACTCGCGACGATGGGGGCAGCCAGGCCAGCAGCAGGGGCGTCGCTTGCCGCCGAGAAGGTCCTGCTGGAGCCTTGCCAGGCGCTTGGCCCGTGTGTCCGCCGTCTTGGGCGAGGTCATCCAGCAGATCCATTCGTTGCGCGCCAAGGACGTGAGATCGTTCCACTTGTTCGCAAGTGGCGCACTGTCATCCAGGACCGCACGGAGGTCGTCGGGCAGTGAATGGCGGAAATCGGGCGAGGCGGGTTCCGGTATGCGTGCCATCGACCACTAGGCTGCGAGGGCGACCTTCAGCTCGAGCCGGTCCCAAACCTCGACCAGCGCGCCGGTGAGCTCGTCCTGCATGGCCTCGTCGTGCCATGGCCCCGGGGTGAAGCGCAGGCGCTCGGTGCCGCGGGGGACGGTCGGGTAGTTGATCGGCTGGACGTAGAGGCCGTACTCGGCGAGCAGGATGTCGCTGATCCGCTTGGCTTTGAGCGGACAACCGACCAGCAGCGGCACGATGTGGGTGGTAGTGTCCATCACGGGCAGGCGGGCGGCGGCGAACTTGCGCTTGAGCGTGGCGGCCGCGGCCTGCTGTGCGCGCCGCTCCTCATCGGAAGCCTTGAGGTGGCGAACGCTTGCCAGCGCGCCGGCGACCAGGACGGGCGACAGGGAGGTGGTGAAGATGAAGCCGGGAGCGTAGCTGCGGATGCAGTCGACGATGTTGCGGTCGGCCGCGATGTAGCCGCCCATCACCCCGAACGCCTTGCCGAGCGTGCCTTCGATGATCGTCACGCGGTCCGCCACGGCGTCGCGTTCCGAGATGCCGCCGCCGCGCGCGCCGTACATGCCGACGGCGTGGACCTCGTCGAGGTAGGTTAGCGCGCCGTAGCGGTCGGCGAGGTCGCAGATGGCGGCGATCGGGGCGACATCGCCGTCCATCGAATAGACGCTCTCGAACGCGATCAGCTTGGGCACGTCCGGGTCCTCGGCGGCGAGCAGCTCTTCAAGATGTTCGAGGTCGTTGTGGCGGAACACCCGCTTCTCGCAGCCGGAGGTCCGGATGCCCGCGATCATGGAAGCATGGTTGAGCTCGTCCGAGAAGATGACGCAGCCCGGCAGCAGCTTGCCCAGCGTCGACAAGGCCGCTTCGTTCGACACATAGCCCGAGGTGAACAGCAAGGCCGCTTCCTTGCCGTGGAGGTCAGCGAGTTCGGCCTCCAGCTGGACATGGTAATGCGTGTTGCCGCCGATGTTGCGAGTGCCGCCCGAGCCCGCGCCCACATCGTGCAGCGCTTCTTCCATCGCGGCGATGACGGCGGGGTGCTGGCCCATGCCGAGATAGTCGTTGGAGCACCACACGGTGATCGGCTTCGGGCCGTTATGGCCGGCGAAGCACTTGGCGTTGGGGTAGCGCCCGCGCTCGCGCAGGATGTCGATGAAGACGCGGTAGCGGCCTTCGTCGTGCAGCCGGTCGATCGCGGCCTGGAAGATGCGGTGGTAGTCCAAGGTTCTCGTTTGTTCCCTCGCTGGCGCGCCCTTACCGCCTTGGTCAGGCGAATGCCAATGCTAACGACTCGCAATTCTACAGGCTGCGGAACTCGGCGAGACCACGAGCCGCGAGCGCTTCGGCAAGCGACGGCGGTGGCGGCGCGCCGGTGAACACGGCCGTGCCAGGCCGCGGCTCCGGCGACCACCGCTGGCCCCTGGTGAGATGGGCGATGCGGCGGGCGATCCCGGCACCGCCGTCGACCTGACGGGCGTTGGGAAGGGCGACGGCAAGTTCCTCCGCCAGCAGCGGAAAGTGGGTGCAGGCAAGCACCAGCGCGTCCATCCTCGCCCCTTGCGGGTGATCGAGCATCGGCTGCACTGCCGCGCCGATCGCGGCGGGCTCGATCCGTTCGCCTGCAAGCTTGGCTTCGGCCAGCGCGACCAGCTCCGCCGAACCATGGCGGACCACCGTGCAGTCGGCGGCAAAGCGCGCGGTGAGGTCGTCCACATAGGGCTGACGGACGGTGGCTTGCGTGCCAAGCACACCAATGACTCGGGTCCTCGACTGCTCGGCGGCCGGCTTGATCGCCGGGACGGTGCCGACCACCGGGATTTCCAGCGCCGCCCGCACCGCCGCAAGCGCGATGGTGGAGGCCGTGTTGCAGGCGATCACCGCCAACCGAGGACGGTACCGCTCCACCAGCCGCCCGAGCAGCGCCGGCACCCGTGCCGCGATCTCCGCCTCCGTGCGGGTGCCGTACGGGAAGGCGGCACTGTCGGCGACGTAGACGATCGGCGCATGGGGCAGCAGGGCCCGCGTCGGAGCCAGCACCGACAGGCCGCCGACGCCGGAGTCGAAGAACAGGATGGGCGAGT
>NZ_CADCWA010000160.1 GCF_902806285.1 uncultured Sphingomonas sp.
GAGGCGGTGTTGATGATCCGCCCCCAGCCGCGCTGCCGCATGGAGGGCAGGCACAGGCGGGTGGTATGGAACACCGCCGACAGGTTGACCGCGATGATCGCGTCCCACTTCTCGGCCGGGAACTGGTCCACCGGCGCGACGTGCTGGATGCCGGCATTGTTGACCAGGATCGACGGCGAGCCCAGTTCGTCCGTGCACTGCGCGACCATGGCGTCGATCGCCTGCGGGTTCGACAGGTCGGCGTCCGAGTAGGCCGCGCAATCCTCGCTGAGCTGGGCCAGTTCGGCGCGGATGGCCTCGATTTCGGCCCGGTCCCCGAAGCCGTTCAGCATCACCCGCGCGCCCTCCGCGGCCAGCGCCCGGGCGATGGCCAGGCCGATGCCCGAGGTGGAGCCGGTCACCAGCGCGACCTTGTCGTTCAGCAGCATGCGCGTTCCTCCTCCGCCGCGCTGTTGCGGGCGCGCGGGGCAATTGCAACCGTTACGCTCGCCCAGGCATTTGTCGCGAGCGTAAGGAGATCAGGCGAATGCGGCTCGGCGACGGCAACGACAGCGACTTCATCGACCGTACCGGTCAGTCGGGCGGAGGTCCGATCCTGGGCGGCGGCGGCGGAATGCTGGGGCTGCTCATCCCCCTAATCCTTAGCCGCTTCGGCATTGTCGGCATCCTGATCCTTGCGCTTGGCTATTGCGCCTTGTCGAGCCTCGGCGGCGGTGGCGGAATCCTGAGCGGCGGCGGCGCTCCGGCGCAGCAGCAGGCCGGTTCCGGCCAGTCACGTCTCAGCCCGGAAATGGCGAGGTTCCTGCCGGCCGTGCTGTCGAGCACCGACGCTGTCTGGACCGACGCCTTCCGCCAGAGCGGAGCGGCCTATCGCGAACCCAAATTGGTCGCCTACACTGGTGGAACCCAGACCGGCTGCGGAGCGGGCCAGGCCGCCATGGGCCCGTTCTACTGCCCGAGCGACGGCAACATCTACATCGATCCGACCTTCTTCAACGAGCTGAGCCGCAAGTTCGGCGCGCCCGGCGACTTCGCCGCTGCCTACGTCATTGCGCACGAGGTCGGCCATCATATCCAGAACCTGGAAGGCACGCTCGATCGCGCGCAGTCCGCGCAGGGTCGCGCGGGTGAAGCAGCGGGCAACCAGATCCAGGTCGGGGTCGAACTCCAGGCCGATTGCTACGCCGGCGTCTGGGCGGCCAACGCCAAGGCCCCGGACGGCACTCGCGCGCTGGAGCCTGGTGACGCGGAGGAGGGGCTGCGCGCCGCGGAGGCGATCGGCGACGACACGCTGCAGCGGCAGGCTCAGGGCACGGTGGTGCCCGAAAGCTTCACCCACGGCTCCTCGGCCCAGCGGATGAACGCGCTGCGCACCGGCCTGGAGAGCGGCAACCCGGCAAGCTGCAACTTCTCGCGAGTCTAGAACCTCCCTGCCGACATAGTCGGTGGGGAGGGGGACCGCTCGCCGAAGGCGAGTGGTGGAGGGGCCAACGCCGCTCCGCCTGGCCCCTCCGTCATCCGCTCCGCGGATGCCACCTCCCCATCCTCGCTGGGCGAGGACAGGCAGGTTTTAAAGCCGCACCAGCATCTTGCCCGTGTTCGCCCCCGTGAACAGCCCGAGGAAGGCCTCGGGCGTCCGCTCGAGCCCCTCCAGCACCGTGTCCCGGCTCTTCACCTGCCCGCTCGCCACCCACGGACCCATTTCGCCGAGGAACTCGCCCATCCGGTCCAGGTAATCGGTGTAGATGAAGCCCTTGAGGGTGATCCGCATCGCGATCACCCGCATGATGTAGCGCAGGCACATCGGCTCCGCGGCGTTGTAGCCCTCGATCATCCCGCAGATCGCGAACCGCGCATCGCGCCGGGCGTGGGCCAGCGCGGCGTCGAGGTGGTCGCCGCCGACATTGTCGAAGTATACGTCGATGCCCTTCGGGGCCGCCTCGGCCAGGCTCTTCACCAGCGGCCCGGCCTTATAGTCGATCACCGCATCCGCCCCGAGCGAGCGGACGAACTCGCATTTCTCCGCGCCGCCGGCCGAGCCGATCACCGTCATGCCCTTGGCCTTGGCGATCTGCACCACCGCCGAGCCGACCGCGCCCGCCGCGGCGGAGACGAACACCACGTCCCCCGCCTTGGCCTGCGCCGCTTGCAGCAGCCCGAAGTAGGCCGTGCCGCCGGTCAGCCCGAGGTTGCCCAGGAACGCCTGCGGCTCGACCCCGGGGATGCGCGGCAGCCTGGTCAGCGCCTCGGGCGGAAGCACGGCCTCGTCGCGCCACCCGGCCATGTGCAGCACCAGGTCGCCCGGTTCGAAGCCGTCCGCCCGGCTTTCCACCACCTCCGCCACCGCGCCGCCTTCCAGTGGGGCGCCGACTGCAAACGGCGGCACATAGCTCTTCACGTCGTTCATCCGCCCGCGCATGTAGGGGTCGACCGACAGCCAGCGGTTGCGGACTTGGACCAGCCGGTCGGCGAGTAGCGGTAGGCCAATCTCCTTCAGCTCGAAATTGTCGGGGGTCGGCATGCCGCTCGGGCGGCTCTTGAGGTGCCAGGCGCGGGGCATCGTGAGTCTCTCCTCGGTGTGACAGCGACCCCCTTCATCGTCATTCCCGCGAAAGCGGGAACCCAGACGAGGCCGCACCTTCAAGGCTGGGTTCCCGCGTTCGCGGGAATGACGAATGTCGGCGAAGAAAAGGCCCGGCCACCGCGTCGGCAGCCGGGCCTCCTCCCTCGACAGGCTTATGCCCTAGGATTTCTTGTTCTCGTCCTCGTAAGTACCCGAGAAGCTGCGGTCGAGGACGTGCGGTCCCTTGCCGCCCTGCTCGGAAGTGCCCGCCTCCTCGCCCAGCGGCTGGCTGTTCCGCTCGCGACGCTCTTCCCCGCGCTCGTCGTCCCGGCTCGTCCCGAACAGACCGCTCAGCAAGCCGCCGCCGCCGCCGCTGCGGCCTCCGTCGTCGCGTTCCTCATGCAGCTGGCTGCGGATCGTCTCCTTGCTCCCGCCAAGGTACACCCGGCCGCCTTCGACCCGCTCCAGCAACGAGCAGGTGAAGCTGCGGTGCACGCCGCCGGCCTCCGGATCGTTCCTGGTCATGATGATCGTGTCGCCATGGACCTTGTCGACCGTGCCGATATGCTCACCGTTCTGGTCGACCACCTCGTCATGCGGGCGAATCGACTGCAGCATCTGCCGCTTGGTCTGCCGCTGCTGGCGCCAGCCGGAGAACTCGTTCTCGAACTTCGACCGATGCTCCTGCCGGTAGGCGTCATAGTCCTGGTCGAGCTCGTCGATCTGGCGCTGGCGCCAGCTCGAATAATGCTCGTCGTGGTGGCTGCCCATGCGGTTCGCGCCATAGGCCGCCGCGCCGGCCGCGGCCGCGCCCATGCCCCGTCCGCCCGAGCTCTGGCGGCGGCTGTCGTCGTCGCCCCAGCCGCCGTAGTTGTAGCGATCGCCGCGGTCGCGGTCGCGGTCGCGATCGCCCCGGTCGCGGTCCTGGTCCTGGCTGAATTCCTGCCGGCCGTACTGGCTGCGGTTGAAGTCCTGCCCGCCCATGCCGGAGCGCTGGCTTTGAGGACGCCCGCCGTACTCGCCGGACGAGCGGTGATCCTCGTCTCCGCGCCCGCTCCAGCCGCCCCGCTGCTCATTGCCGAAGCTGCCCCGGCCGAAGTCCGAGCGGTCGTCGTCGCGGCCCGAGCCATAATCCCGGCTGCTCTGGCGCGGGCTGAAGCTGCCGCCGCCGGTCTGGCCGTAGGAGCCGGGATAGCGGTTCTCGCTCTCGTGACGTCCGCCGCCGAACCCGCCGCTCTCGCCGCCGCCGCGACCGTACTGGCGATAGTCGCCTTCGTCGCGGCCCCGGCCGTAGCTCGCCGACTGGCCACCGCCGTAGCTGCGGCTGCGGCTGTCGTCGCGGTCGTAGCGGTCGCGTCCGCCGCCGCCGAAGAAGCCGCCTTCACCCTCGCGCGTCCGGTCGCGGCCGCCCTGGTACTCGCTGCGATGCTGATCGCGGTCGCGCCCGCTGACCGCGGCGCCGCGGTCGTCCCGATCGCGGCTGTAGCGGTCCGACCCGGGATGGCCCATCCGCTCGTCCCCCATCCGCCGCCGCTCGGCTTCCTCGTCGCCGAACCAACTCTGCACCTCGTCCCGGGCGCGCTCAAAGAAGCCGCGGTCGTCGTCGCCGCCGCCACCGCCATGGTCGCGGCGCTCGTCACGCCTGCCGCCGCGGTTGTCGTACCGGTCGTAAGCCATTGCCACTCCTCCACGAAAGTTCAACTGCGCCGGACGGGTGCCCGGAGCGATCGAGGTTGGAAACGAGCAGAAAGAGGGGCTTGTTCCGGCTCCGCAAGGTCAGCCGAGACGAGGGAAAGCCGGGCCGACGATGCGATGATGCGATGTGCGAAGCGGCGTTGCGCGTCCGCCAAAGCGCCGCTAAGGGAGCGCTGCCCACGGCGCGGGGCTGTAGCTCAGATGGGAGAGCGCTGCAATCGCACTGCAGAGGTCAGGGGTTCGATTCCCCTCAGCTCCACCAGCCTTCGCCCTGCGGGCTTCGGCTGGCTAGCCAGCCGGGGTCCGAAGGGTGGAGGCTGTCCGCCGTAGCTCCGAAGGAGCGTAGGAGGACCGCTTCTCGCGGCTGAGCGTGTATGCGTCCCGGGAACAATCCGCGCCACCGTCCGCTTGTCTCGCAACAATCGATTGCAAATAGGTACGGTTCATGGCCACCAGGCTTGATGCGGGCGCCGCGGAGGGCTCGCAGTTCCTCAACGACCAGTTTCAACAGGCGCTCGCCCACTGGAACCGCGACCGGTTGGCGCCCGCCTTCCCCGACGAGGACGCCGCCGGCGCCATCGAGCGCAACACCCGCATGGCGCGGCTGGAGCTCGGCATGCTGGAGGAGCTGCGTGCCGAGGTCCGCGCCGCGGCCGCCGCCGCGCCGACCGATCCCGCCGGCTTCATCGCCTGGTTCGAGGAGCTGGAGCGCACCGGTCCCGGCCAGCACGACCCGCTGTTCGACTGGCTCGAGAACGAAGCCACCCTCGACCAGTTGAAATGGTACCTGACGCAGGAAGCCGCGGGCGAGGCCGGGTTCGACGACCTGGTCGCGCTGACCCAGGTCCGCGTGCCCGACCGCGCCAAGCTGGAGCTCGCGCGCAACTATTGGGACGAGATGGGCCGCGGCAATCCCAAGGGCATGCACGGCCCGATGCTCCATTTCGTGGTGGAAGTGCTCGGCCTGCAGCCCGGGATCGAAGCCACCGTGTGGGAGAGCCTGGCGCTCGCCAACGCGATGACCGCCATGGCCGCCAACCGCAACTATGCCTGGCATTCGGTTGGGGCCCTGGGCGCGATCGAGCTGACCGCGCCCGCCCGCTCGGCCGCCACCGCCAAGGGGATGAAGCGGCTCGGCCTCGACGCCAGGACCCGCCGCTACTTCGACCTCCACGCGGTGCTCGACGTCAAGCACAGCGCGGAGTGGAACAAGGAGGCGATCCTGCCGCTGGTCGCCGAGGACGGAAGGCGCGCCACCGCCATCGCCGAAGGCGCGCTGATGCGGCTCACCTGCGGCGCGCGCTGCTTCGAACGCTACCGCCGCGAACTCCACTAGGCATATGCGGGGGGAAGAGGTCGAGCCGCTCGCCGGCTTGCTGCGCGCGCTCGACGAGGCCGGCTACCACTTCGTCACCGTCACGCCCGAAACTCACCGCGGCGCCGTCGACCGGCGCGGGGGCGAACCCGCGCGCGACCTTCGCGACGTGTTCGGCTGGAGCCTGCCCTTCGCCCCCGGCCTGCTCGGAGCGGAGATCGAACGCCTGCTGGACGAAGCGGGCGCGATCGAGCGCCGCCCCGACGGCCGCCGCCGCAGCCGCCTGCGCGTTTCCGCCCTGTCGGGCCGCCTGTTCCTCCATTCCGCCTGGCCCACCGAGGAGGAGGATTCGGTCTTCTTCGGCCCCGACACCTACCGCTTCGCCCGCTTCATCGAGGCCGAGACCCGCGACCTCCCGCCCGGTGGCCGGGTGGTCGACATGGGCGCGGGCAGCGGGCCGGGCGGGATCCTGGCCGGCGGCCTGCTCGAGGCGGCGGAGGTGACCCTCGTCGACGTGAACCCGCGCGCGCTCCTGCTGGCCGAGGCCAACGCCGCCGCCGCGGGCCTCCCGGTCGAGACGGTGGAAGCAGGCTCCCTCGAGGGCATCGCGCCTGCCGACCTCATCATCAGCAACCCGCCCTTCATCGCCGACCCGGAGGGCCGCTCCTATCGCGACGGCGGCGACGGGCTCGGCACCGACCTGTCGCTGCAATGGGCGGTCGAGGGAGCCGCGCGCCTCAACCCCGGCGGCCGCATGCTGCTCTATACCGGCAGCCCCATCGTTAGCGGCGAGGACCGGCTGCTCGGCCGGCTCATCGAGGCGATGGACGAGGCCGGCTGCACCCTCCGCTACGAAGAGCTCGACCCCGACATCTTCGGCGAGGAACTCGACCAGCCCGCCTACGCCGAAGCCGAGGTCGAGCGCATCGCCGCGGTGGGCGCCGTGATCAGCCGCGGCTAGGCGCTCTCCTCCCCCGAGCCCGCGTCCAGCCCGCCCGGCGGGATCAGCCCCATCCCCCGCATCACCTTCTCCAGCCGCGCCGTCGCTTCGGGCAGCGGGCTGCGCAGCGCCACGTGCGGGCCCTTGCCGACCCCATGCACATGGTGCTTATGCATGTGTAAGAGGTGCAGCGCCTGCGCCGCCGTCATCTCCGTTATCGGCGAGAGCACCGCCGGCGCCCCATCCGAGAACAGATTCCGCCCCGCCAGCACCAGCGCGCTTTCCAGATGCCGGTAACCCGCCACCACCGCCTCGTCCCAGGCGCGGGCGAAGGCCACCCAGGTCTTGCGGTGCCGATAGGCCGAGCCGACCGACATGCCGACCTCCGCGCAAGCCGCCTGGACGTTGCAGGTCGAAGCAAGCGCGGCAAGGAAGCGCTTCTCGGCCGTCGGCGACCATTGCTGCAGCTTAGCCCGGCAGATGCGCACCTGCCCGCTGCGGGTCGAACGCACCACCAGCTCCGCTCCTTCGAGATAGCGCCACCCGCTCGGCGGCTTGGTCGCGGCATCCGATCCGAGCTCGCCAAGGTGCCGCCCAGCCACCGCCACGGCCTCGCGACAAGCAGCATCGAACGCGGGATCCTGTTTCCGGTGCAACTTGACCCACGACCGCGACACCTTCGCCTTCTCCGCCGAAAGCGTCTGGTTTCCCGACTGCTCCAACGCCCGCAGGAACGCCCGCTCGCGCGCGGCCGAGAACTTCTTGGACATTCCGCCTCCCATCCCCGTTTCCCCCGGGCAAAGCCAAGTTCGACCGACGTAAAAGGCAGCTCGCATATGCGACAAGGGAGGGTGTAGGACAGCATCACTTAGGGGAAAACGATTGCTCAGCGTCTTTCCTGATCACTCATGATGAGGAAGCTTGATCTCCGGACCGAACGTACTGCCGAGCCGACCTGCTGGCATGCTTCAAGGTAAGCGGAAAGTTTCCCGCGATGAGCATTGTGCGCTGGCTGTTGCGTTGAACCTTCTTGGCCGCTAGGAAACAGTCACTCGCAAGGATCCGGTGCAATTCCGGGTGGCTATTCCGGCCGCTGATCCGCCGGACAACGTTTCGCGCTTCCGATCACAAGTTGATCCTACGTATCGCACGGTTGGTGCGTCGTTGCGCGAGTGTTGCGGGCCTCCGATGCGATGATCCACGATACTGTAGGCAGGGTCCGAAAGAAGCAGCGGGTCGTGCTCATCTCGGGCTATCACGATTATCGCACCCCGAAGCGAGCCAGCATTCACCAGATTGCGGATGGCCTGGTGCGCTGCGGCTACGAGGTGGCCTTTATATCCACACGTTTCAGCAACTTGTCACGAACCAAGGGGGACTCTCGCCTGTTCCTATGGGACAAGGCCAACGAGGTGGTGACGGTCAACGACGTCCAATGCTTGCTGTGGCGCACGACTTTGCATCCGTTCCGCTCCAGCGTCGGGCCGCTCGATACCCTCATGGGCAGGCTGTTCCCGGCCTACTCCAACCTACCCAGTAGCGAATTCGATCAACTCGTCAGCTACGCCGACTACATTGTCTTTGAAGCAGGTGTGCCCGGCATCTACCTGCGCCGGCTTCGCCGCCTAAATCCGGCAGCCAAGATCATCTGCTATTGTACTGACCGGCCAGACACCGTCGGTTCCCACCCGTTCGTTGGCCGCAGGCTGATGGAGGATCAGCAATTAGTTGACCATTTCATTCTGCGCTCGTCCATGATGGCCGATTACTTCGGCTTCGCACGCGGCCGCCTTTATCGAACGGGGTTCGGCATCCACGAGCCGGAGTTCGAGAACATCGGCCCAAGCCCCTATGCGGTTGGCAGCCAGGCCGCCGTGTCCGTCGGGTCCATGCTCTTTGACGAAACCTTTTTCGATGTAGCTGCACCGGCTTTTCCCGACCTTCAGGTCCATGTGATCGGCTCCGGCGCAGACCTGCAGCCCGCGCCCAATCTCCGGGTCCATCCGGAGATGCCCTTTGCCGATACGCTTCCTTTCGTGAAGCACGCATCGATTGGCATCGCGCCGTACCGTCCAGCTCCGGCCGCCAACTACCTGGCGGACACGAGCCTCAAGCTGGCCCAGTTCGAGTACTTCGGGATCCCGGCGGTTTGCCCCCACTTCGCGGTTGGCACGTCCTCTTCACGCATCGGCTACGAGCCTGGCAACGAGCAGTCGATCCGCGACGCCGTGAAAGCAGCGCTGGCACTGACGGGAAAAACGGAGTCCCGCAGTTTTCCCGACTGGTCGGAGGTGGCCATGCGTGTCCTTGAGCCGCAGGCGTATGCCGACGCGTCGCTCACGTGACTTGGGATAGCGTCCGGTATGATCCCTAAAAAACTACACCAGACCTCCTTGAGAATGGATTGGGAGGAGCGGAGGCTGGCCAGACATGCACGGTCGCTCATGCCTGAATGGGACTATCGTCTATGGTGCGATGAGGACAATGCCGCCATCGTCAGGAAGGTACTTCCCGAATTCACCGACGACTACGCCAATCTCCCGGCCGGGGTTGCGCGAACGGATGTCGCCCGATGTCTTTATATGTACGTTCATGGCGGGGTGTACTTCGACACGGACTACCGGTTCTTTAAACCCCTGAGTCATGACTTCCTGGATAACCGCTGTGTTGTCGGCAGAGAGTCGCAGATGTTCGTGGATGATGGAACTGCGGGCGTCGGAGAAGGCCAGAAGATCGGCAACGCCTTCCTGGCATCGGAGCCCGGTGTGGAGATGTGGCGCGGATTCGTGGTGGATGTTTTCGAGCGCTCTCGTGCCGGCGAGCGGGACATCCTTTACTTGGCTGGACCGCACGCTCTTTCCATTTATCTGGAGAGCCGAAAGGAAGCCCAAGGTGATGCGACCATCCTACCGGACCACGTCCTCTTCCCGAACCTTCGCCTCGGAAATCTGACCGCTACGAAGCATGAGGACACGGTGGGCGTCCATCTATGCTGGGGAAGCTGGCGCAATAAGCCGTTGAATCAACTGCTTAGAAATCGAGCCAGGCGGGCGATGTCAGCGGCCCTTTCCTACCAGAACAAAGTCTAGAACGTGCTGCGGACCAGTGTCCGCAACCGGGTCAAAGGCAGACATTTACAGCTCTTGAGCGCAGGCCCGATGGTGCTCCTCACGCTAAGAGAAGACCTTCCGCTTACGGCCAAGAGCGGACACCTTTGTCGGTCTGCGCGGCCTCAATCCACGTCCAAATTCCCGAACATCAGCACCTTACGCTCGAGGTCGAACCTCGCCAGCTCGAACCGCTGTGGAAGCCTTCACAGAACAACCTGCACGTGCGGCTCGGCGCTGGCCTGGAACAGGGCGGCGTAGCGGCGGCCGCGGGCTTGGGCTGCGCACTCCAGGCGGCTGCGGGCGGCGGAGAAGGCGGTCAGGACGCATGAGCCGCTGGCGGGCATGACGAGGGCGCGGCCTGCCCGTCCGGCGACCGTTGTCACGTGACCGACCTTCAGCGTCGTCTGGCTGCCGACCTGATGCCCGATCCGGCCGCGGAAGCTGATCAGCTGCCCGTCGCCGCCGCGGAACACGAAGGAAATCAGGCCTGAGCGGTAGGTCAGGCTGACGAGCTGCGGCTTGCAGCCGCCTCGGCCGCGCCGTCCCGCCACCACCAGTGCGGCGCAGCTGCCGTTGATGAATCGGACCTCCGTCCCGCTCACCGGCGCCGCGGCGGACGGTGCTGCTGCCAGCCCAGCCAGGGCTACGGCGAAGCCGGCAGCGAGGAGGCGAGGGAGCAGCGGCGGACCTTCTTAGCGACGCGTAACCAGGTCCGGCTTCTGGAGGGTCGCCGCGGCGTCCGCAATGGGAGAGCAGCTACCATAGCGTCCCGCTGTAGGACGGAGGCGCCCTGAAGCGAGCCTCCGCAGCCTCAATCGACGTTGAGGTTCTCGAACATCAATACCTTTCGCTCAAGATCGAACATCGCGTAGTCGCTCGCCTTGAGCAGCTTCAGCAGTACGTCGATGTCGTCCGAGCTGACGTCCAATATGTATTCCTCCACGCCCTTGTCGAGGATCAGCTGGAGGGTGAAGGTGCCGTTCTGCCCGCGCTGCCCCTCGACCCACGAGGCCTGGTAGTCGGTGACCTGCCGCACCTTGTAGCGGCGCTCGAGCCGCTGGGACGGGCTGGTGTCGGGTTGGTCGGCCATGGCGTTTGCTCCTCAAGACTGCTTGCGCGAAACAATGAGGGAGCGCCGCCGCCGTTCCGGAAGAAGCTGGAGGCGTGCCGATGATCCGAGCCGCCTTGTCGCCGAACGCAGCGGAGCGGGCGCCACCGAATGAAGATCGGCTCCCGCAGCGTTTGCCGCGAGAGCCGTTCTCATCTTCGATAATCGTGCGAGCGGCTTAGTCGTCGTTGTTGCCGCCGGTCAGGAACGCTGGTGCGAACTCGGGTGCGGGGCCGTCCTCACGGTTGCCGTCGCGCTCGCGGCGCGGGCCGCGGTCGCCACGATCTCCGCCGCCACGATCGCCGCGCGGACCGCGGTCGCCGCCGCCGTCACGCCGCGGACCCCGATCGCGGTCGCCGCCACCGCCCCGGCGCCGGTCGCCCCGGTCTCCGCCGCCACGATCGCCTCGGTCACCCCGGTCACCACGCGGCTCGCGCGGCGGACGGGTGTCCTCCAGCTCGGCGCCGGTCTCCTGGTCGACCACCCGCATCGACAGGCGGACCTTGCCGCGCTGGTCCACTTCCAACAGCTTGACCTTGACCTCCTGGCCTTCGGACAGGACGTCGCGGACGTTCTCGACCCGCTCGTTCTTGATCTCGGACACGTGCACCAGCCCGTCCTTGCCGGGCATGAAGGTGACGAACGCGCCGAAATCGACCAGGCTGGCGACCTTGCCGGTGTAGACCGTGCCGGGCTCGGGCTCGGCGACGATGCCGTGGATCCACTGGCGCGCGGCCTCGATCTGATTGAGGTCGGACGAGCTGATCTTGATCAGGCCCTCGTCGTCGATGTCGACCTTGGCGCCGGTCTGCGCGACGATCTCGCGGATCACCTTGCCCCCGGTGCCGATCACTTCGCGGATCTTGTCCTTGGGGATCTGCACCGTCTCGATGCGCGGCGCATGGGCCGACAGCTCGCCGCGGGTCTCGCCCAGCGCCTTGGCCATCTCAGCGAGGATGTGCGCGCGGCCGTCCTTGGCCTGGGCCAGGGCGACGCGCATGATCTCCTCGGTGATCCCTGCGACCTTGATGTCCATCTGCAGCGCGGTGACGCCGTTCTCGGTGCCCGCGACCTTGAAGTCCATGTCGCCGAGGTGGTCCTCGTCGCCCAGGATGTCGCTGATCACCGCGAAGTCCTGACCCTCGAGTATGAGCCCCATGGCGATACCCGCCACCGGCGCCTTCAGCGGAACGCCCGCGTCCATCATCGCCAGGCTGCCGCCGCAGACCGTCGCCATCGACGAGGAGCCGTTGCTCTCCGTGATGTCGGACAGGACGCGGATGGTATAGGGGAACTCCTCCGCGCTCGGCAGCATCGGGTGCAGCGCGCGCCAGGCGAGCTTGCCGTGCCCGACCTCGCGGCGGCCCGGAGCGCCGAAGCGGCCGACTTCGCCGACCGAGTAGGGCGGGAAGTTGTAGTGGAGCATGAAGCGCGAATAGGAGAGCCCCTCCAGCCCATCGATCATCTGCTCGGCGTCCTTGGTGCCGAGGGTCGTGGTGACGATCGCCTGCGTCTCGCCGCGGGTGAACAGGGCCGAGCCGTGGGTGCGCGGCAGGAAGCCGACCATCGACTCGATCGGGCGCACTGTCTTGGTGTCGCGGCCGTCGATGCGGCGGCCTTCGCGCAGGATGGCGCCGCGGACGACGTCAGCCTCCAGCTTCTTCACCAGCTTCAGCGTGGCGAGGTACTGGGCCGGGTCGGACTCCTCGAGGTCCTTGAAGGCGTCGCGAGCCTTGGTGCGGGCCTCGGCGATGGCCGTCTGCCGGTCCTGCTTGCCGGTCAGCTTGTAGGCGGCTTCCAGGTCGGCGCCGATCACCTCGCGCAGCTTGGCGAGCGTGGCCGACTTGTCGTCGATCAGGTTCAGCTCCCATGGGTCCTTGGCGGCCTGCTCGGCAAGGCTGATGATCGCGTCGACGACCTTGCGCGATGCATCGTGCGCGAACACCACGGCGCCGAGCATCTCGTCCTCGGACAGCTCCTTGGCTTCGGATTCGACCATCATCACCGCATCGCGGGTGGCGGCGACGACCAGGTCAAGGCGGCTTTCCTTGATCTGCTCAGGGCTCGGATTGAGGACGTACTCGCCGTCGATGAAGCCGACGCGGGCCCCGCCGATCGGGCCCATGAAGGGGACGCCCGAGATGGTGAGCGCGGCCGACGCTGCGATCATGGCGACCACGTCCGGCTCGTTCTCGCCGTCATAGGACATGACGTGCGCGATCACGAGAACCTCGTTGTAGAAGCCCTCGGGGAACAAGGGGCGGATCGGGCGGTCGATCAGTCGGCTGGTCAGAGTTTCCTTTTCGGTCGCGCCGCGCTCGCGCTTGAAGAAGCCGCCCGGGATGCGGCCGGCGGCGGAGAACTTCTCCTGGTAGTGGACGGTGAGCGGGAAGAAGTCCTGGCCCGGCTTCACGTTCTTGGCGGCGGTCACGGCGCACAGCACCACGGTCTCGCCCAGGGTGGCGAGGACGGCGCCGTCCGCCTGGCGGGCGATGCGCCCCGTTTCAAGCTTCAGCGTCTTCCCGCCGAGGTCGATCTCTACAGTCTTGGTGTCAAACATATGGGTTCCTTCACCCGGCGGGCGGATCCCGGCGGGGCGGCTTGGGCAGACAAACCGGTCTGCGAGCGGGGTGGGGCCTCTTGTGCCCCAAGGCCGGCCGCCGAATTGCGGTAAGGCCCCGTGAACGATGTGCTCCGGCGAAGGCAGGAGCCCAGTACTGGACCCCTGCCTTCGCAGGGGTACATGAAGCAAGGGCGCCGCGAAGGGCGCTCCAACTTACTTCCGCAGCCCCAGCTTGGCGATCAGCGCCGCGTAGGCCGGAGTGTCCTTGCGCTTCAGATAGTCCAGCAGCGACCGCCGCTTGTTGACCATCATCAAGAGACCGCGGCGCGAGTGGTTGTCCTTGGCATGGGTCTTGAAGTGCTCGGTCAGCGTGTTGATGCGGTGGGTTAGGATGGCGATCTGCACTTCGGGCGAACCCGTGTCGGTGCCGTCGCGGCCATGTTCCTGGATGAGCGCCTGCTTGCGCTCCGCGGTAATCGACATCGTATCCACTCCTTTGTTCGTCTACAGGTTGAACCCGCGGACGACCTGGAGGACGTCGCCGGAGACCTCGACCAGCGCCACCGGACGATTGTCCTCGGTAGCCAGATAGAGACCCGGTTGCACGGGCGGTCCCGGGAGCTTCTGTCCATGGCGGAGCAGCTGGGCGTCCAGGGGAGAGACGGGGAGGGCCGGGATGTCGTCCAGCCCCGCCGCGAGCGGCAGTACCGCCCCGTCAAGCCGCCGCGCCTTAGCGGTTTCTTCCAGAAAGTCCAGCGGAATAGCCTGGTCGAGCGTGAACGGCCCGGCCTTCGTCCGGCGAAGCATGGTGACGTGCCCGACCGTGCCGAGCGCTTGCGCGATGTCGCGCGCCAAGGAGCGGACGTAGGTGCCCTTGGAAACGGTGGCGGCAAGGGTAAGCTCCTCAAGCTCCTCCCCCTTGGGGGAGGTGGCGCGAAGCGCCAGAGGGGTGACTGACCCCTCTGTCGTGCTTCGCCCGACATCTCCCCCAAGGGGGAGAAGCCGGCTGACCGTCACTCGCCTTGCCTTCAGCGTCACTTCTTCACCGGCCCGCGCCAGGTCGTAGGCCCGCCGGCCATCCACCTTCAGCGCCGAAAACGCCGGGGGAACCTGCGCGATCTCGCCGGTAAAGCGGGGCAGCACAGCTTGGACCTGGGCAAGCGTGGGACGAATGGCGCTCCTCGCCACGACCTCACCTTCGGCATCCAGCGTACTCGTCTCCTCGCCGAACCGGACCGTGAACTCATATGCCTTGCTCGCCTCCAGCATGCGCCCGCACAGCTTGGTCGCCTCCCCCAGCGCAACCGGCAGCACGCCGCTGGCCAGCGGGTCGAGGGTACCGCCATGACCGACCCGCAGCTTGGGATAGCCGCCGACGCGCAACGCTCGTTTGACGGCCGTCACACAGCCGGTCGAACTGGCTCCCACCGGCTTGTCGATGACCAGCCAGCCGTGAAGGTGGACGTTGTGCAAGGGGGTCGGCATAAGCCCCGCCTACCGGGCCCCGTGCCCGCAGCAAAGGGATCGGCCGCTCAGTGCTGGAGATTGTGGGCACGTGCGACAAGCGCATCTTCGGGCTGTTCCCGGCAGAGCGACTTCGGCGCCAGCTCCAGCTTGCCGACCGGTTGCGCAACGGGGAAGGCCGAACGCGCATGGGCGTCGCGGCAAGTGCCTGCGCCGTCCTCGACGAGGCGGCGCTGCAATGGTTGTTCGACAATCCCGGGCAGTTGCTGATGTCCTCCGGCGGCGCTCCGCTGGCGGTTGGAGTTCGGATGGACGAGGTGGCCGATGCCCGCTCGGCGCTTCACGCCGGTGGGCCCGGGACGGTGGCCGGCGGACGCCACTTCATCCGCAAACTCCGGCGGCAGGTGGAGATGCTCGCCGTATCGCTGGAGGAAGCGCCAGTCGGCCGAGTGGAGCGGCAGCTCTACGGCAACGTCTACAAGGGCGTGACCGACCTAGTCACCAAATACCTCTGGCCGGGTCCGGCATTCCACGTGACCAGGCTGTGTGCCCGGCTCGGATTGTCGCCGAACATGGTAACGGGCGTCGGCGTGTTGCTGATGTTCGCCGCCGCCTACCTCTTCCACGAAGGTCGGTTCGGCTGGGGTCTGGCATCGGCCTGGGCGATGACCTTTCTCGACACGGTCGACGGCAAGCTGGCGCGGGTCACCGCGACTTCGAGCCAGTTCGGCAACCTGCTGGATCACGGCACCGACATGCTTCATCCGCCCTTGTGGTGGTGGGCCGTGACTGAGGGGTTGGTGAGGCTCGATCCGGGTTCCGCGGGGAGTCTATGGGTCAGCCTCGCCATTATTCTGACGACCTATGTCGTGAGCCGCCTCCTTGAAGAAGGGTTCAAGCGGCAGTTCGGGTTCAATGCCTTCATCTGGGAACGGTTCGACAGCCGCTTCCGGTTGATCGTCTCCCGCCGCAACACTCTGCTGCTGCTGCTTACGGCAGGGCTGTTCACCGGCATGCTGAGCGAAAGCTGGCTGGTGGCGGCAGCTTGGAGCGTGGTGTCGGTTCTCGTGCAAGGGTGGCGCTATCTGTCCGCTTGGCACGTGTCGCGGTCGGGACCGCTCAGATCCTGGCTCGCCTGACCGTCGGGCCACTCGCCACGCGTCTTGCCACGAGGGAGTATATTCCCTTCGGTGCATGGCTGCTGACCTGGACGCTGATCGGCCTGGCGGTGGGGCATGCCGATGCGGTCCGCTTGCTGGCCGCCAACGGCTTCGTGCAGGCGGTGCGCACCTTGTGCGCACTTGAGGTCCGACCGCTGCTTGCGCGCCGCATCGGCGCGGATTCGGCGATCATCCAGGTATCGCGCCGGACGGCCTGGCGGATCGACCTCCTAAGTCTCCTGGCCATGGCCGCGCTCCTGGCCGGTCTGGTCCTGTTGCTCGACCTTCGTTCGATGACCAAGGCTGCCGCCATGCTGGCGCTGGTGGGAGGAGGTCTGGTCGCCCGCCACCCCGGTCAACTCCTTGCCGTCGGCCGAATCCGGAACGTCAGTTGGCGGTTTGGCTCGGCGGTGGTCGGATCGGTGGGCGCGGCCTGCGTGCTGCTGTTCGAACTCGGCTGGGTCGGAGCGGCGGTGGTGCTCGCCTTGCGCGACTGGGGAGGACTAGCGGCGACCCTGCTGTTTGGCCCCCGAGCAGAGCCCAAGCCGGCGGCTCCCGACCAGCCATTGTCGTTCGCGGAGGCCGCCGGACAGACCGGCCGTGTTGCCCGCCCGCGGCTGACCTATCGGATCAGCAAGGGACTGCTTGCCGCCATGCTTGGCCCAGTCGGCGGGTTTGCCGCCCGGACCGGACGTGGCGCGGGGCTCGACAGCCGCCTGGCGAAGGTCGTCCCGCGACATCGCTTCGGCATCGCGATGCTAACCTTCTGCGCTGCGGCGATTTCCGTTGCGGCATTGTCGATCAGCCGTGAGCCCGTGGCACTATTGCTCAGCGCAGCCCTGCTTCGCGTAGCCGCTTCGGCGGGGAGCATGCTGCTCTGGTGGAACTACGCCGAGGTCGTCGCCGAGGATGACGAAGAAGACGACGAGTGAGCAGGTGAGGGGCTGTCCCGCTCCGCCATGCCATCGTGCAGCCGGGCGAAGAAGTGGCGGCGGCACATTGCCAGGTAGCGGTCGTTGCCGCCGATCTCCGTTTGCTCGCCGCTGGTGATGGCGCGGCCGTCCGCGCCGATCCGTAGGTTCATCGTCGCCTTGCGCCCGCATTCGCAGACGGCTTTCAGCTCCACGAGTGCATCCGCCAGCGCGAGCAGCGCTGCGCTGCCGGCGAAGAGGTCGCCGAGGAAGTCGGTCCGGAGGCCATAGCAGAGCACCGGCAGGTTGAGCTCATCGGCGAGGCGGCAGAGCTGAAGGACCTGGGCACGCGTGAGGAACTGCGCTTCGTCCACCAGCGCGCAATGGATCGGGCGCCGCTCAAGCTCGCTTGCGACCTCGCTGAACAGGTCCGTATCGCTCGAGTAGGTGCGGGCGGGCGCAGCGATACCGAGCCGCGAGCCGATCGTTCCCACACCCGCGCGGTTGTCGTGAGCGGCGGTCCATAGCATGGTCGCCATGCCGCGCTCGCGGTAATTGAAATCGGCCTGCAGCAGGTTGGTGGACTTCCCCGCGTTCATCGCGGCATAGTAGAAATAGAGCTTGGCCATCGCGGCGCTTGTAACTGCGCGCGGGTCTGCGTCCAGTGCGAGTCAGCCGTCCTCGCCCAGGTCCTGCGCGACCTTGGGGCTACGGAGGATGGAGTCGATGCGGCCGCCCTCGTCGAAACTCTCGTCCGCGAGGAACTTCAGCTTGGCGGCGTATTTCGTGTTCACCCGCCGCGCGACTTCGCCTTGCAGAAAGGCCGTGTTGGTGCGCAGCGCCTTGAGAACCACATCCTCGTCCTGGCCGAGCAGCGGCTTCACGAACACGGTGGCGTGGCGCAGGTCGGGCGACATGCGCACTTCCGTGACGCTGACGAGATGGCTCTGCAGCGTGTCGTCATGCACGTCGCCGCGCGCCAGCACTTCGCTCAGCACATGCCGCACCTGCTCGCCCACGCGGAGCAGGCGGACGGAGCGGCCTTCTTGTGTTTCCGGTTTCCTCATCTCGCTCTCTGCAGCAGCGGCGTGGGAGTAAATCCCAGGCCGTCGGTCCTGTCGCTTCCCGCAGGCCGTCCGCTGTTCGCCGTCTCTCGCGCAAGCTTCGCTTGCTCCGCTCCGCTCCGCTTACGCTTGGCGGCTCACAGCGTCCGCGCGCGCTCCTCGACCTCGAACACCTCGAGCCGGTCGCCGGCCTTGATGTCGTTGGTGTCGGCCAGCAGCACGCCGCACTCCAGGCCGGCGATGACCTGGGCCACGTCGTCCTTGAACCGCCGCAGCGACGCGATGGTCGTCTTGGAGACGATGACGTCGTTGCGGGTCAGGCGGGCGTTGAGACCCTTGCGGATGACGCCCTCCAACACGAGCAGGCCGGCGGCCTTGTCCTTCTTGCCCGCGGGGAAGACCTCGCGGACTTCGGCGCGGCCGACCACCGTTTCGATGATCTCGGGGCCCAGCTCGCCGGCCATGGCGCCCTTGGCCCAGTCGGTCAGGTGGTAGATGACGTCGTAGTAGCGCAGCTCGACCTTGTTGCGCTCCGCCACTTCGCGCGCCTTGGCGTTGGGGCGAACGTTGAAGCCGATGATCGGCGCACCGGTCGAGGAGGCCAGCGTGACGTCGCTTTCCGTGATCGCGCCCACGCCCGAGTGCAGGACCCGCACCCGGATCTCGTCGGTGGACAGGCGGTTGAGCGCGTTGACGATCGCCTCCGTCGAGCCCTGCACATCGGCCTTCACCACCAGCGGGAACTCGATGATTGTGGACGCCCGGTTGGCGAACATGTTCTCCAGGCTCATCGGAGCGCTGGTGGTCCGCTTGCGGTCGAGCACGCCCTGGCGGTAGTCCGCCACCTCGCGGGCGCGCGCCTCGTTCTCCACCACCGTGAACTGGTCGCCCGCCGAGGGCACGGAGCCGAGCCCCAGCACCTCCACCGGAAAGGACGGCCCCGCCTCCTTCACCTGCCGGCCGTGATCGTCGATCATCGCCCGGACCTTGCCCGACGCCGCGCCGACCACGAACACGTCGCCGACGCGCAGGGTGCCGCGCTGCACCAGCACGGTGGCGAGCGGACCGCGGCCCTTGTCGAGCTTGGCCTCGATCACCGCGCCCTCGGCCGTGCGCACCGGATTGGCCTTGAGCTCGAGCAACTCGGCCTGCAGGCTGATCGCCTCCAGCAAGCCGTCGAGGTTGGTCTTCTTCAGCGCGGACACCTCCACGTCCTGGACGTCGCCGCCCATCGCCTCGACGATGATCTCGTGCTGCAGCAGCTCCTCGCGAACCTTTTGCGGGTTGGCGGCGGGCTTGTCGACCTTGTTGATGGCGACGATCATCGGCACGCCCGCCGCCTTGGTGTGGTTGATGGCCTCGATCGTTTGCGGGCGGAGACCGTCGTCCGCGGCGACCACCAGCACCACGATGTCCGTGACGTCCGCGCCGCGGGCGCGCATCTCGGTGAATGCCTCGTGGCCCGGCGTGTCGAGAAAGGTGACCTTATCGCCGCTGGGAACCGTGACCTGATAGGCGCCGATGTGCTGGGTTATCCCGCCGGCCTCACCCGAGACGACATTGCCGCCGCGGATAGCGTCCAGCAGCGAGGTCTTGCCGTGGTCGACATGGCCCATGATGGTGACCACCGGCGGGCGCGGCTGCAGGCTCTCGGCCGCATCCACGTCGGCCGACGTGTCGATGTCGATGTCGCTTTCGCTGACCCGCTTGATGTTGTGCCCGAACTCGGTGACCAGCAGCTCGGCCGTGTCCTGGTCGATGGTCTGGGTCAGGGTGACCGCCGACCCCATCTTGAACAGCGCCTTCACCAGATCGGCACCGCGCTCCGCCATGCGGTTGGCGAGCTCGCCGACGGTGATCGCCTCGGGCACCACCACGTCGCGGACCTGCTTGGCCGCCGGGCCCGACGACAGGTGGGCGCGCTTTTCCTTTTCGCGCGCGCGCTTCAGTGCGGCGAGCGAACGGGCGCGGCTGTCGTCCTCGCCGGACAGGGCGCGGGTGACGGTGAGCTTGCCCGAATGGCGGCGGTCGTCGCCGCGGCCGCGGGTCGGGCGAGCAGGCTCCGGCCGCCGCGGCGGCGCGGCCGGTTCGGGGCGGCGCACGGGCGTGAACTGCTGTCCGGACGGACGAGGCGACTGCGCGGGCTGCGCGGGCTGCGCGGGCGCGGCCCTGACCTCGTCGGCCTGAGGGGGGGCTTCGGCTTCCTGCTCGATCCGCTGCTTGGCTTCTTCCTCCGTGCGGCGCGCGGCCTCCTCTTCGGCGCGGCGGTTCTCTTCGGCGCGGCGACGCTCGTCTTCGGTGGCGTTGACCTTGGCCTGCTCCTCGCGCCGGCGCGCGCCTTCGAGCGAGGCCATGCGGGCTTCTTCAGCTTCGCGCAGCAGGCGCGTCTGCATCTCCTTGCGCGCGGCAATGTCGTCGCCCGGCGAACGGCGAGCGGGCGCGGTCGGCTGGGGCGCCGAACGCTGCGGAACGGCAGGCGCAGGGGCCTCGGCGACCGGCACCGGCGCCTCGGCGGCCGGAGCCTCGCCCGGCTTGCCCAGGATGCGCCGCTTCTTGACCTCGACCACCACCGTGTTCGAGCGGCCATGGCTGAAGCTCTGCTTGACCTTGCCGGTCTCCACCGTGCGCTTGATGCCCAGCGGCGGCCGGGTGCCCAGCTTCGGCTTGTCGGTCTGCTCGCTCATCTCGTTCCTTCGTTCGTATCGTCGGCCGAGGCGGCAGCCGGGGCAGCGTCGCCGCGCCCTAACCCAGCCTCGGGATCAATGAAAGCGCGCCACCGGGACAGCGCGTGAAGCACACGCGCCGCGGCGGCAGCGTCGGTCAGGGCAATGTGTACCACATTCTCGCGCCCCAACGCCATGCTCAAGATGGTGCGGTCCGTCAGAATTGCCAGTCCGCTTGCGTAGCCCAGCTCCGCCGACCCGCCGACGCGCCAGGCCTGGTCCAGGCGGCGGCGGCCGTCGTCCCCCGCGTCCGCGGCGTGGAGCAGCAGGCGGACCTTGCCGGAGCGCGCAGCCTGCTCCACCCGATCAGCCCCGTTGATGAGGTTGCCCGAGCGCGCTTCCATCCCGAGCCGGTCGAGCGCGGCCTGGCGCAGCGCGGCCTCCGTCTTCTCGCCAAGGTCGGCGGGAATGAGGAGGTCGCCCGTCTTGAACGCGCGGGCAAGCGCGCCCTTGAGCTTGCCCTTGGCATTGGCCGCGTCGAGGTCGGCGCGCGGCACGCCGATCCACGCCCCGCGGCCCGGCGCCTTGGCGCGCACGTCGGGCAGCACTTCCCCGCTGGGGCCAAGGGCAAGGCGGATCAGCTCATCGCGCGAGCCATGCCGGCGCGAGAGGATGCAGGTGCGTTCGGATTTGTGCTCCGGCGCACGCCGGAGTCCAGCCGCCCCAGTGGAGGGCTGGGCCCCGGCCTTGGGTCCGACCGAAGTACTACTTCGGTGGGTGCCCTTCGCCGGGGTGCTGGCTAACGCCGTATCATTGCGAGGATTCCGCATCGGCGGCCTCCTCGGTCTCGGCGCCCTCGTCCTCGAACCAATGCGCCCGGGCGGCCATGATGATCTCGTTGCCCTGCTCTTCGCTGAGGCCGTACTCGGCGAGCACGCCGCCCTTGTCCTCCGTCCGCTGCGGCGCGTTCTCGGCGCGGCGGCGCGGCTCCTGGCGCTTCTTCTGAACGAGCTCGTCGGTGGCGAGGTCGGCGAGGTCGTCGAGCGTCTTGATACCCGCCTTGCCCAGGGTCACCAGCATGGCCTCGGTAAGGTGCGGCAGCTCGGCCAGTGCATCCTCGACGCCCAGCGCGCGGCGCTCCTCGCGAGACGCCGCCTCGCGCCGCTCCAGCGCTTCGGACGCGCGGCTCTGCAGCTCGGCCGCGATCTCCTCGTCCAGCCCCTCGATGGAGGCGATCTCGTCGGCCTCGACGTAGGCGACCTCCTCCAGGCTGGTGAAGCCCTCGGCCACCAGCAGCTGGGCCAGAGTCTCGTCCACGTCCAACTCATTCTGGAACGTCTCGGAGCGCTCGACGAACTCGCGCTGGCGCTTCTCGCTGGCGTCGGCTTCGGTCAGGATGTCGATCTGCGAGTTGGTCAGCTGCGAAGCCAGCCGCACGTTCTGCCCGCGGCGGCCGATCGCCAGGCTGAGCTGGTCGTCGGGCACCACCACCTCGATGCGGGCTTCCTCCTCGTCGATCACCACCCGGCTTACGGTCGCGGGCTGGAGCGCGTTGACGACGAAGGTCGCGGTGTCCTCGCTCCACGGGATGATGTCGATCTTCTCGCCCTGCATCTCCTGCACGACCGCCTGCACGCGGCTGCCCTTCATGCCGACGCAGGCGCCGACCGGGTCGATCGAGCTGTCGCGGCTGATCACCCCGATCTTGGCGCGGCTGCCCGGATCGCGGGCCGCGGCCTTGATCTCGATGATGCCGTCGTAGATTTCCGGCACTTCCTGCGCGAACAGCTTCTTCATGAAGTCGGGGTGCGCCCGCGACAGGAAGATCTGCGGGCCGCGGGTCTCGCGGGCGACGCGCAGGATCAGCGAGCGGACGCGATCGCCGACGCGCACCATCTCGCGCGGGATCTGGGCGTCGCGGCGGATCACACCCTCGGCCCGGCCGAGGTCGACCACCACGTGACCGAACTCGACCCGCTTGACGACGCCGGTGATGACCTCGCCGACGCGGTCCTTGAACTCCTCATATTGCCGCTCCCGCTCGGCATCGCGGACCTTCTGGAAGATGACCTGCTTCGCGGCCTGCGCGGCGATGCGGCCGAATTCGATCGGGGGCAGGGGATCGACGATGAAGTCGCCGAGCTGCGCGTCCGCCTGGAGCTTCTGCGCGCCTTTGAGGTCGACCTGCTTGAAATGGTCCTCCGGCTCCTCGACCACCTCCAGCACGCGCCACAGGCGCAAGTCCCCGGTCTCGCCGTCGAGCTTGGCGCGGATGTCGTTCTCGGCGCCGTAGCGGGCGCGGGCGGCGCGCTGGATGGCGTCCTCCATTGCCTCGATCACGATGCCGCGGTCGATCAGCTTCTCGCGGGCGACGCTGTCGGCGATGGCGAGCAGCTCGGCCCGGTTGGCGGTCGGTGCAGCGGTCGCGGCAGTGGCCATGTCGTTCAGTCCTCTACAGTCTGGATGTCGTCGGCGCCCTCCGTCGAGAGCGGCGCGGTGGCGTTGATGAGCTTGTCGGTCAGCAGCAGCTTGGCCGAGTGAATGGCGGAAAAGGGCAGGGCATAGTCGCGCCCGTCCTTGCCGGTCAGCTTGACGGTCTCGCCATCGGTCCCGGCGAGCTCGCCCGAGAACTGCTTCCGTCCGTCGATCGGCTCGGCCAGATTGATGCGGGCTTCGTGCCCGGCCCAATCGTCATAGTCCTTTAGCCGGGTCAGCGGCCGGTCGATCCCGGGCGAGCTGACTTCCAGCCGGTAGGAGCTCGCGATCGGATCGCGCCCTTCCGCTTCCAGCGCGTCCAGCCGGTCGGACACCCGGCGAGAGACGGCCTGGCAGTCGGCCAGGTCGAGCTGCCGCGTGTCGGGCCGCTCGGCCATGATCTGCAGCGTCGGGTCCGACTTGCCCCCGATCATCGCCACCCGCACCAGTTCAAAGCCGAGGCTCTTCACCTCGGGCTCGATCAGCGCGTTAAGGGCGGTCAGGTCCATGCGGCTCCATCAGGCTAAGCGGCTTCGGCGCCGGCCCGGGCTCCCGGACCAGCCTCAGCATCTGGCGATGTCGAGGAAGTCACTTGCATATAGAGGAGCGAGCGGCGGGACGCAACAACAAGTACCCCGGCGAAAGCCGGGGCCCAGCCGCCGCTTCGACGCGCTAGCTTGAGGACTGGACCCCGGCGTTCGCCGGGGTACTGAGGGCCCGATTCTCCGCCTTGATCCTGATCGCCAGCACGATCGCGTTGAGCACGCTGAACAGCAGCGCCACCTGCCACAGCCCGAACACCAGCGGCAGCACCGCGATCTCTCCGATCACCACCAGATAGTTGGGATGGCTGACAAAGCGGAACGGCCCGCCGGTGACCAGCGGTGCGCCCGGCAGCACGATGATCCGCGTTGTCCAGCGCGGTCCCAGCGTCCGCAGCACCCACACCCGGCCAAGCTGTAGCAGAAAGAACAGGACCAGCAGCGCCACATGAATTGGCCGGCCCGGCGCCAGCCACCACAGCGTCGCCAGCCACGCCGTGTGCACCGCCACGATCAGCGGGTAGTGCCCCGGCGCATGCTCCCGCGCGCCCATCGCCAGCAGCTGGGCCGTGTTCCTCCGTGCCAGCACCAGCTCCGACAGGCGCTGAAAGGTCACAAAGGCCAGCAGGGCGATGGCCGGCCACATCATGCGGCGGCGCGCTCCAGCATCAGCCCGGCGCAGGTGAAGCCCGGCCCGAAGGCGGTCATCAGCGTCCGCTCGGGCAGGCCGCGGGCGAGCAGCTGCTCCAGCACGAACAGCACGGTTGGCGCACTCATGTTGCCATGCTCGCGCAGCACCTGCCGCTCAAGGTCGAGCGTGCCGGGCTCAAGCGCCATGGCGTTCTCGATCGCCTCCACCACCTTGGCCCCGCCGGGATGGCAGCACAGCCGCCCGATCTCGTCGAGGGTGATGCCGAATTCCTCCAGCAGACCGGCGATCGCGGCCGCCAGCTCGGCAGTGACGAAGGGCGGAATGGCGCGGTCGAACACCACCGCGAAGCCGGGGTCCTCGACCCGCCAGCCCATGATCCCGAGCGTGTCCGGCCACAGCTTCTCACCGGCTGAGGTAATCGCGCCCAACCCGCCGGCATCGCCTTCGACCACCGCCGCCGCCGCGCCGTCCCCGAACAGGGCGGTGGCAACCAGCGCCGCGGGATCGTCGCTGTCGAGCCGGATGGAGATGGAGCAGGTCTCCACGCACACGAACAGCCAGCGGCTGCCGGGTTCCGCGGCCGCCAACCGGGCGGCGGTGGCCAGCCCGCTGATCCCGCCGGCGCAGCCCAGACCGAACACGGGCAGCCGGCGCACGTTCGGGCGCAGGCCGAGCGCCGGACCCGCGCGCGCCTCCAGGCTAGGGGTTGCGATGCCGGTGGTGGACACGCTCACCACCCCGTCGATGTCCTCGGCCTGCAGCCCGGCCGCCGCAATGGCCTTCGCGGCAGCGTCGATGAACAAGGCCTCGGCCGCTTCCAGGTAGAGCCGGTTGCGCGACTCCCACCGATGGTCGCCCGCATACCATTCCAGCGGTGCCACCGTGTTGCGCCGGTCGATGCCCGCATTGTCGAACACGCCCTGCAACCGGTCGAACAACGCCGTGCGCCCCGCGAACAGCTCGCGCGCAATCGCCTTGGCATCGGTCTGGCTCAGCGTATGGGGCGGAACGGCGGTGGCGAGGCTGAGCAGTGGAACAGGGCGCAAGCTGGCTGCTTTCTACGTGGGAGCGCCGGAAACGCGCAGTAAGGGAGAGGTTGGATGCGTACGGTTCGATTGCAAGCTGCAACTCTTGCGCTGCTGATTGGTGCCTGCTCCGCCTCCTCGTCCGCGGCCGACGAGCAGGCCGCACCGGCGCCGCAAAGCGACAACGCCACCGCCCAGACCACGGGTGGGAGCGCTCAGCAGACCGCCGGACGCCCGTTCAGCAGCGAATCGGTGGCGAGCTTCTCGACCCCCTGGGCGATGGCCTTTCTCCCCGGCAGCGGCGTGGCCATGACCAACCGGGCCCTGGTCTCGGAGAAGGAAGGCCTGCTCTGGCTGGTGGACGTCGCCAGCGGGCAGAAGCAGCCGGTGTCCGGCTTGCCGGAGAACATCAAGGTCGCGGGGCAGGGCGGCCTCGGCGACGTGGTCGTGCATCCCGACTTCGCGGGCAACCAGCGCGTCTACCTGACCTTCGTCGAGCCGGGTCCGAACGGCACCAGCGGGGCCGCGGTCGGCTACGGCACGCTGGAGATGGCGCGGAACGGATCCCGGCTGAACGGCTTCAAGGTCATCTGGCGGCAAACGCCCAAGGTCACCGGCAACGGCCACTTCTCGCACCGCATCGCCTTTGCGCCGGACGGGAGCATGTTCGTGTCGTCCGGGGACCGGGAGAAGATGGAGCCGGCCCAGGACCGGAACGTCGACCTCGGCAAGATCATTCACCTGGATGCGGAAGGCCAGCGCATCGGCCGGCGCTTCCATACCATGGGGCACCGCAACGTGCTCGGCCTGGCCTTTGCGCCCGATGGGCGGCTGTGGGCCGGCGAGATGGGCCCGAAGGGTGGCGACGAGGTGAACCTGATCGAGCAGGGCAAGAACTACGGCTGGCCGCAGGCATCCTACGGCAGCCACTATGAAGGACGGCCGATCCCCGACGACCACCGGGCGCGCGGTTTCGAGGAGCCCAAGGTGTGGTGGAACCCCGCCATCTCGCCGGGCGGCCTGATCGTCTACAACGGCGACCTGTTCCCGCAGTGGAAAGGCGACATCCTGATGGGAGCGCTGTCGGGCGAAGCGCTGATCCGGGTCGATGTGAACGGCGCAGTCGCGCGCAAGGGCAACCAGTGGCCGATGAACGCCCGCATCCGCGAGGTCGAGCAAGGCCCGCGCGGCGAGGTGTACCTGCTGGAGGACGCCGGGCGGCTGTTGAGGCTCGAGCCGGCGCGAACCTAGCTACTCCCCCTGGGGGAGAGGCGCGAAGCGCCGGAGGGGTAAGTAAATGACCCCTCTGTCAGCTGCGCTGACATCTCCCCCAAAGGGGGAGATGCTAGAGCCGCCGATACCGCAGATAGTAAGGCCGCCTGCCCTCCCGCCGCGACTTCGCGCCGTAGCGGGTCTCGATCCAGCCGCCGACCGGCTCCAGCCAGTCCTTGGGCTGCTCCGCCAGCCACTCGAAGCGGTCCGCGTGCCGCTGCATCGTCATCAGCGTCCACTCGAGATAGACCGGGTGATCCGTCGCGATGCGGAGTTCGCCGCCCGGCTTCAGCTTGTCGGCGAACAGCCGCACCGGCCCGTCGTTCACCATCCGCCGCTTGGCGTGGCGGGCCTTGGGCCAGGGGTCGGGGTGCAGCAGGTAAAGCATGGTCAGCGCCCCGTCCGGCACGCGCCGCAGCACCTCCAGCGCGTCGCCCATGTGCAGCCGCACGTTGCGGAGCGCTCCGTCGCGGACGTGCCCAAGCGCGGTCGCCACGCCGTTGACGAACGGCTCGGCGCCGATGAAACCATGGTCGGGCAGCAGGTCCGCCCGGTAGGCGAGGTGCTCGCCGGAGCCAAAGCCGATCTCGAAGTGGAGCGGTCGGTCGTCGCCGAACAGGGCCGGCGCCGTGACCTCGCCATCGGCGGGCACCGCCAGCTGCGGCAGCAGCCGATCGACCAGCTCCTGCTGGCCGGCACGCAGTTTGTGCCCGCTCGAGCGGCCGTAAAGCCGGTTGATGGTCAGCGGATCGCCAGGCTTGAACGCGGTCATGGCAACGCCCTTTGCCGAACTGCGTTCACCCCGCAACCGACCAGGAGAACTCCCGCATGTACGGCAACAACCCTCGCAGCACCGCACAGATCGGCGGGCACCCGCTGCATCCCATGCTGATCCCGATCCCGATCACCAGCTTCCTGTTCGCCTTCGGCACCGATCTGGCCCACGCGGCGACCGGCGACCGGCGCTGGGGCGAGGCGACCAAGTGGCTGCTGGGCGCCGGGCTGGTCGGGGCGTTGGGCGCGGCGGCGACGGGGATGACCGACTATCTCGGCGACGAGCGGGTGAAGAAGCTGCCGTCCGCCAACCAGCACATGATCGCCAACCTCGCGCTGGTCGGGGTGCAGACCGCCAATCTCGGGCTGCGGCTGACCAACCGGCAGGAAGAGGTGCCGGCAGGCGGGCCGTGGCTGTCCGGGCTGGCGGCGGCGATCGTCGGCTACTCGGGCTGGCTCGGCGGCGAGCTGACCTACCGCCATCGGGTCGCAGTGCAGGAAACCCGCGACGAATATTCCGGCTACGACGACGGCCATGCCGAGGGCGGCCTGGGCGTCCCCCGCGGCGAAGTGCTAAAGGAGAAGATGGCGGAGTAAGCGTCATCCCGGCGAAGGCCGGGATCCCAGCGATAGCGCGCGGTTGACCTGAGATCCCGGCCTGCGCCGGGATGACGGTCAGACCTGGAGCGCCGCCCTCAGCTCCTCCGCAAGGTCGGTCCGCTCCCACGGGAACAGGTTGCCGTCCGCCTTGCGCCCGAAGTGACCGTAGGCGGCGGTGCGCGCGTAGATCGGCTTGTTGAGGCGGAGGTGCGTGCGGATGCCGCGCGGGGTGAGGCCGCCCAGCTTGTCGATCCGCTTGATCGCGGCCTCCAGCCGGTCGTCGCCCACCGTCCCGGTCCCGTGCGTGTCGATGTACAGCGACAGCGGCTCCGACACGCCAATCGCGTAGGCTAGCTGTATGGTGCAGCGCCGCGCGAGGCCGGCCGCGACGATGTTCTTGGCGAGGTAGCGCGCGGCATAGGCCGCCGAGCGGTCGACCTTGGTCGGGTCCTTGCCGCTGAACGCGCCGCCGCCGTGCGGGGCTGCGCCGCCATAGGTGTCGACGATGATCTTGCGCCCGGTCAGGCCGGCGTCCCCGTCGGGCCCACCGATCACGAACGAGCCGGTCGGATTGATGTGGTAGATCGTTTCCCCGTTCAGCAGTCCGTCCGGAAGCACCTCCCCCACCACTCGCTTCACATAGTCGTGCAGTTCGGTCTCGCGCTCGCCCTCGTCATATCCTTCGACATGTTGGGTCGAGACCACCACCGCCGTCGCGCGCACCGGCTGGCCGCTCTCGAAGCGCAGGGTCACCTGGCTCTTGGCGTCGGGCTGGAGGAAGGGCGCCGCGCCCGAGTGGCGGTCGGCGGCCATGCGCTCCAGGATCTTGTGGCTGTAGTCGAGCGTCGCCGGCATCAGGTCCGGGGTCTCGTCGCAGGCGAAGCCGAACATGATGCCCTGGTCGCCCGCGCCCTCGTCCTTGTTGCCGCTGGCATCCACGCCTTGCGCGATGTGCTCCGACTGGGGGTGGAGGTTGTTCTCGAACGCCAGATACTGCCAGTGGAAGCCTTCCTGCTCGTAGCCGATGCGGCGGACCGTTTCGCGCACCACCTGCTCGATCTCTTGCGGAACGCCCGGCGCCCAATTGCCTTGGGTGTCCATGATGCCCTGACCGCGGATCTCGCCCGCGAGCACCACCAGGTTGGTCGTGACCAAGGTCTCGCACGCGACCCGCGCCTCGGGGTCCTTGGCGAGGAACAGGTCGACCACCGCGTCGCTGATCTGGTCGGCGACCTTGTCGGGATGGCCTTCGGACACGGATTCGGAAGTGAACAGGTAGGACTGGCGCATGGACCCTCTGGCGCCGCCGCGGCGGCATATAAGGATATAAGGATAGCTTTATATCGCGCGCCTGTAGCGGCGGCGCCCGTCGAGAACAACCGCCGTCAGCAGCATGGCGAATGCCAGCAGCATGGGCAGCAGATTGCCCCAGCGCGCGAAGGGCGTCGGCTCGGCCGGCGGGGGCAGAGTGGTGTCGATCACCCCCGCCTGCCGCCACGGCAGCGACGAGAGCACCTGGCCCCGCGCGTCGATCACGCCGCTGATCCCGGTCGGGGTGGAGCGGATCACCGGCAGCCCTTCCTCCGCCGCCCGCAACCGCGCCTGGGCGAAGTGCTGCGGCGGACCCCAGCGCCCGAACCAGGCGTCGTTGGACGGGTTGAAGATGAACTTGGGCCGGTCGCGACCGTCGACCACCTGGCCCGAGAAGATGATCTCGTAGCAGACCTGCACGCCCATCTTGCCGAACGCGCCAAGATCGATGCTGCGCGGCCCGGGGCCGGGGATGGTGTCGCCGATGCCCGGCGCCAGCTGAGACAGGCCGATGGCCGACAGCAACGGCCGCATCGGGAGATACTCGCCGTAGGGCACCAGATGCGCCTTGTCGTACCGGCCGAGGGTGCGGCCGGCCGGATCGACCGCGAACACGCTGTTGGTGTTGCCGGCGATGGTGCCCGACGGATCGGCGATCAAGGCGAAGGCGCCGGTCAGCAGAAGGTCGCCCGACCGAAGCGACTGCACCGCCCGCGGGATCGCGGGCAAAAGGGCAGGCACCGGCCGGTTCTGCCGGTCGAGGATCTGGAACGCTTCGGGGATAGCGACCTCGGGCCAGAACAGGAGCCGCGGCGGCGGGGCTCCGCCGGCCGACAGGCGGCCCAGCCGATAGTAGGCCTCCTCGCCCAAGCCCTCGCGCCACTTGTCCTCCTGGCCGATGTTGGGCTGGACGATGCGGATGGCGGGCCGGTCGACCGGGTTCACGGCGGGAGCCGGACCGGCCACGGAGGGGAGGGCGCGGTCGCGAGCGGGCGGCAAGGCCAGCAGCAGCAGGGCCGCGGCTGCGACCGCTCCCGCGGTGCGCCACCGTCGGCCGACCAGCAGCCACACCGCTCCCCCGAGCAGCACGACCAGCGCCGACAGCCCGTAGGTGCCGATGAACTTGGCCGTATTCAGCCAGGGCGTGTCCGCCAGCGCCACGCCTACCGGGTTCCAGGCGAAACCGGTAAAGACCAGGGCGCGCAGATACTCGGTAACCGCCCAGCCGCCGGCCAGCGCCAGCGCCAGCCCCGTCCGGCTCGCCCGTCCGAAGCGCCAGGCGAGACCGGCCGCCATCGCCGGGTAGACGGCGAGGTAAAAGGACAGCAGCACCACCGCGACCCAGCCGAGCCACGCCGGCATTGCCGCCTGATAGGTGAACGAGGTGGCGATCCAGTTGAGCCCGAGCACGAATTGCCCGAGGCCGAACGCCCAGCCGGTGAGCAGCGCCCGCCAGAGGCTCGGCTGGCGGCTCACGAGTTCGCACAAGCCTGCGAAGGCGAGCGGCATCAACGGCCACCAGCCGACCGGCTCGAAGGCGAAAGCAGAAAGGAGTCCGATTACCAATCCGATAAGGGGCGAATAGCGCCACACCCACTCCCGTTCGCCCCGAGCGAAGTCGAGGGGCGTTGAGGCATCGGACTGAACAGGCGTCCCTCGATTACGGCCGTTGGCCTCCGCTCGGGACGAACGGGTCACGGCTTCCATTAAACGGGTTCCTGAAACGCACCCTCAGGCGCATGCAGCCGTAACCGCGTCATCTTGCGCTCGTCGGCCGCCACGCTCTCCAGCCGCCAGCCGCTCGGGTGCTGCACGCTCTCGCCGGGCTCCATGATTCGCCCGGCGAGCAGGAAGGCGAGGCCGCCGAGCGTGTCGACCTCGTCGTCCTCCGCGACCAGCCGGGCATCCACTGCTTCCGCGAGCTCATCGAGTTCGAGCCGCGCGTCCGCTTCCCACAGCCCGTCGTCGAGCGGAACCAGCAAGGCGGCCTCGGCCTCGTCATGCTCGTCCTCGATTTCGCCGACGATCTCCTCGACCACGTCTTCGATGGTGACGAGGCCCTCCGTGCCGCCGAATTCATCGACCACGATCGCCAGGTGCACCCGCTGCGAGCGCATCCGGGCAAGCAGGTCGAGCACGCCCATCGATTCCGGCACGAACAGCGGTTCGCGCAGCAGCCCGGCGACCGAGCGGTCCCGGCCCTCGTCGACCGAGGCCATGAACACGTCCTTGATGTGGATCATGCCGGCCACCTCGTCCAGGCTCTCGCCGAACACCGGCAGGCGGCTGTGCCCCGCGTCCGCGAACGCGCGCACTAGCGCCTCGAACGTGATCGTCTGCGGCACCGCGATGATCTCGCCGCGGGGCACGCAGATCTCGCCCGCCGTGCGGTCGCCGAAGTGCAGCAGGTTGCGCAGCATCTGCCGCTCGAGCGGGCTGAGGTCGCCGTGCTGCGGTCGAACGGTTTCCGCCTCGTCGATCGCTTCCTCGATCTGGTCGCGCAGCGTCGGCTCGCTGTCCTCGCCGAACAGCAGGTGGCGCATGCCTTGCCACAGGCGGGAGCCGCCGTCAGGGCTGGTGGCCATCAGGCCGCCTCCACATAAGGGTCGGGGATGCCGAGCCGGGCCAGCGCGCGCACCTCGCGCGCTTCCATGTCCTGCGCCTCACCCTCGTCGCCGTGGTCGTAACCCAGCAGGTGCAACGTTCCATGCACCAGCAGATGGGCAGCATGATCGGCGAGGGGAATAGCCTTGGCCTCCGCCTCAGCCGCGCACACGCCGCGGGCGATCACGATGTCGCCCAGCATCAGCTCCGGGCCATCGACGGTGGCCAACCGCAGCTCGGCCTCGTCCGCCAGCGGGAAGGACAGCACGTTGGTCGGCTGATCCTTGCCGCGCCACTGGCTGTTGAGCGTGCGAACCTGCCCATCGTCGGTCAAGCGGATCGACAGCTCGACCGGGCGTGCGGACGCGGCCAGCTCGGGGAAGCGGCTTTCGGCGATGGCGGCCGCAGCCGCGGCCTCCGCGAGAGCCGCCCAGTCGCGGCCCTCGCCGGTGCTACTGTCCCATTCCCCGTCGGCTTCCAGCGCAACCTCCAGCATCATGCCGTGGGCCCCTCATAGGCCTCGACGATCCGGCCCACCAGCGGGTGGCGCACCACATCCGCGGCGGTGAAGCGAACGGTGGCAATGCCCTTGACACCTTCCAGCCGTCCGACCGCGTCCGCCAGCCCGGACTTGCCCGGGTCGGGCAGGTCGACCTGGTTGGGATCGCCGCAGATCACCATCCGCGCGCGCATGCCGAACCGGGTCAGGAACATCTTCATCTGCGCCGGCGTGGTGTTCTGCGCCTCGTCCAGGATGATGAACGCATCGCTGAGCGTGCGCCCGCGCATGAAGGCGATGGGCGCGATCTCGATTTCGCCCGAGGCGATCCGCCGCTCCACCTGCTCGGTCGGAAGCATGTCGTAGAGCGCGTCATAGAGCGGGCGGAGATAGGGATCGACCTTCTCCTTCATGTCCCCGGGCAGAAAGCCAAGCCGCTCTCCGGCCTCGACCGCCGGCCGCGACAGGATCAGCCGGTCCACCTGGCCGCCGATCAGCATCGCCACGGCCTGCGCCACCGCCAGATAGGTCTTGCCGGTACCCGCGGGACCCAGCGCGAAGATCATGTCGTCGCGGGCCAGCGCCTCCATGTAGGCGGTCTGGGTGGTGGAGCGCGGGACGATGGTTTTCTTGCGGGTGCGGATCATCACCTGCGGCGGCGCCGACACCTGCCGGTCGACAATTCCGTCGAGCTGGCGCTGCGCTGCCATGCCGATGACGCTCTCCACCGCCGCCATGTCCACGTCATGGCCCTGGTCGAGCCGGTTGTAGAGGCCGGTCAGCACGTCGCGGGCGCGCGCGGCGCTGTCGGGCTCGCCCTCGATCTGCACCCGGTTCCCGCGGGCGGAGATGTTCACCCCCAACCGATCCTCGATCGCCACGAGGTGCCGGTCGTACTCGCCGAACAAGGGGCCGAGCAGGTAGGGCTGGTCGAACTGCAGCTCCAGCCGGGCGCGGTCGGGGATGGCGGCCATGTCGCGCTTGGCCATCAGGCGGCCCAAGCCTTGCCTGCCGCGGCAGCCGCGCGCTCGGGCTCCGCCTCGATCACCGCCAGGTAGGCGCGCACGGCCGGTGGAGGCATGTGCCGGCCGATCTCATATTGCCGAAGGTTGGCCAACGGGATGCCGTAGGTTCGCGCGAAGCCTTCCTGACTCATGCCGAGCCGGTTGCGCAGCATACGGATACGCCGGCCCATGAGGCCGCGCTCGAGCCCGACGACGGAGATGTCCCGATCTTCGGGATCATCTGGATCAGCCGGGATGGCGATGATGGATTTCTTGTTCAGAGCCATTGCTTCGTCTCACTGAGATAAGGCGGATATTCTCGCCGCGCCACACGTGGATAGCAGTCCATAGCCGACCGTTAACCAGACCTACTGCCTTGAGCCGCTCTTCCTCGTCGCCAATCCGCACCGTAGGGGATGATCGCCACGTCGATGTCAGCGAATACAAGCGTTCCGAAGCCCAGCGGCACTCCATGTTTGACGCGATTGAGTTCATCTTTGCCGAAATCGAATTCGAACCTACACAACTATGTGTTCCACACAGGCGCATTTGGCAAGTCAGGCGGCCCTCACCTCCGGTAGCCGTGCGCCGAACAGGCTGTTGGGGCCGGCGCCGGTGATCGTCACGTCCAGCATGCTGCCGACCGGGGCGGCGGTCTCCACCACCACCGACTGCAGCCAGGGCGACTTGCCGATCATCTGCCCGGGCTTGCGGCCGCGGCGGTCGAGGAGGATGCGGGTGGTCCTGCCGACGGTGGCGCGGTTGAAGGCGGTGCTGTGCTCGGCCAGGCGCGCTTGCAGCCGGGCGAGGCGTTGATCCATCACTGCTTGGGGTACCTGATCCTCCATGGTCGCCGCGGGGGTGCCGGGGCGGGGGCTGTACTTGAAGCTGAACGCGGCTGCGTAACGCACGGCATCGACGATATCGAGCGTCCGCTCGAACTCCGCATCCGTTTCGCCGGGGAAGCCGACGATGAAGTCGCCCGAGATCGCAATATCCGGCCGTGCCGCGCGCACCTGCGCAATCGTGCGAAGATAGCTGGCGACCGTATGGCTGCGGTTCATGGCGCGCAGGACCGGATCGCTCCCCGACTGCACCGGCAGATGGAGGTAGGGCATCAGCTTGGGCACCTCGGCATGGGCGGCGATTAGGCCCTCGCCCATGTTGACCGGGTGGCTGGTGGTGTAGCGAATGCGCTCCAGCTCGGCGAAGCTGGCGAGATGGCGGATC
This sequence comes from uncultured Sphingomonas sp., assembly GCF_902806285.1. GTDB lineage: Bacteria > Pseudomonadota > Alphaproteobacteria > Sphingomonadales > Sphingomonadaceae > Sphingomicrobium. Next base: position 34,545 of record NZ_CADCWA010000160.1, read on the forward strand.
AGCCCGGCAAGATCGCGGCCGTCGCTCTCCCACGCGTTGACGTTCTGCCCCAAGAGCGTGATCTCCCGCGCGCCGCCGGCGGCCAGCTGCTCCGCCTCGCGGACGATGTCGGCGAACGGCCGGCTGATCTCGGCGCCGCGCGTGTAGGGCACGACGCAGTAGGTGCAGAACTTGTCGCAGCCTTCCTGCACGGAAAGGAAGGCCGACGGGCCGGAGCGCCGGCGGGCAGGCAGCGCGTCGAACTTGCTGATCGCCGGCATGTCGGTATCGACGCTTGCCCGGCCGGCCGCGGCATCAGCCACCATCTGCGGCAGGCGGTGGTAGGCTTGCGGCCCCACCACCATGTCGATCATCTTGGACCGGGTGCGGGCCTCTTCGCCCTCGGCCTGGGCGACGCAGCCGGCCAGCGCGATCAGCGGCTTGCTGCCGTCCTCCCGCGCCAAGCGCCCGACGTCGGAATAGGCCTTCTCCGCCGCCTTCTCCCGGATGTGGCAGGTGTTGAGCACGACCAGGTCGGCGTCCTCGCCGTCGCCCGCCGCGCGCATGCCCTGGGCGCCGAGCAGCTCGGCCATGCGCTCGCCGTCGTAGACGTTCATCTGGCAGCCGAACGACTTGACTCGAAAGGTCTGGGGAGAGGTCATGGGGGCGGGCCTATACGGCAGCGGGCGCGATCCCGCTAGGCAGCAGGGCGGCGGCAATCGCGTCGTGCGCGGCCCGGGCGAGCTGCTTGCGGTCGAGCCCATCCACCGGCGGCAGCAGGTGCAGCGTGACGGCCACCGTGCCGCGCCGGCCGATCATCCGCAGGAAGTTGCGCTTGCCGGTTTCACCTTGCGGCCAGCCGAACTCCGGCGCGGCCCCGCCATAATCGATGGCCACCGGGCGGATGAACACACCTGCGGGCGCCGGCGCGAAGGCGCTGAGCAGGGCCGGGCGGAAGGGCAGGAGCCGGGTGCCGTCGCTCACCGTCCCCTCGGGGAACAGCGCGAGCGGCTGCCGCCTGTGCAGCGCGCGCAGCATCTGCCCCGTCTGGTCCGCGATGCCGCGTTTGTCCGAGCGGTCGACGAACACCGTGCCGTTCTGCTTGCACAGCCAGTGCATCAGTCGCTGGCCTTGCAGCTCGTCCTTCGAAACAAAGGCGCAGCCGGTCGCCCCGGCCAGCACGGGGATGTCCAGCCAGCTCGTGTGATTGGCGATGATCAGGGTTGGCCCGGCGATCGGCTCGCCGGCGGTGCGGACGCGGGCACCGGCGATCCGGGCCACCCCGGCCAGAAAGCGCCGAGGCCAGTCCGATTGCCCCCTGCCGCGGGCGAGCAGATGCAGCGGGGCGGCGACCGCCAGCCAGCCGCCCAGGGCGAGGATCCGCAGGGCCGCAAGCGGCAGGGAAGGCCGGACCCGCCTAACGGTCCCGGTCAAGCGCGACGCCGTAGAGCTCCATCCGGTGGTCGACCAGCCGAAAGCCGAGCTTCTCCGCCACCTTCTTCTTCAGCAGTTCGAGATCCTCGTCGTGGAACTCGATCACCTTGCCCGACTCCACGTCGATCAGGTGATCGTGGTGGTCGTCGGTGACCGCCTCGTAGCGGGAGCGGCCGTCGCCGAACTCATGCCGCTCGAGAATCCCGGCTTCCTCGAACAGCCGAACCGTCCGGTACACGGTCGCGATGGAGATGCGCGGATCGGCGGTGGACGCCCGCTCGTGAAGCGTTTCCACGTCCGGGTGGTCCTCGGCCTCGGAGATCACCCTGGCGATCGTTTTGCGCTGTTCCGTGATGCGGAGGCCCTTCTCCGCGCACAGCCCTTCGATGTCGATCGTCCGGTGCATGGGGCAGAGTTAAGGTGCCCGGCCCGGCAGGTCAAAGAGGAAGTGACCGCATGACTCGTTGTCCAGCCCTGCCACCCCGAGGTTGGCGCACGTTCCCGGCGGCAGGCCAGGACGCCGAGCCGGACCGAATCTGCCGTGCCGGCCGGTCTACTTGGCGGCGCGGGCAGTCCGCTTGCGCTTGGTGCCCAGGCCGATCGACTTCGCCAGGCTGCGACGCTGCTCCGCATAGTTGGGCGCAACCATCGGATAGTCGGAAGACAGGCCCCACTTCTGCCGGTACTGGTCCGGCGTCATCTGATAGTGAGTCATCAGATGGCGCTTCAGCATCTTGAGCTTCTTGCCGTCTTCTAGGCAGACGATATAGTCGGGCTTCACCGAAGAGCGCACCGGAACCTTGGGCTCCGGCTTGACCTCGGGTGCTTGTTGAGGGCTCGACAGGCCCGACAAGGCCCCATGCACATTCTGGATAAGTTGCGGCAGGTCGTTCACGGCCACGCTGTTGTTGCTGACATGCGCGGCGACGATCTCCGCGGTCAGCTGAATCAATGGTTCTTGGCCGTTGTCATTGTCATTCATTGCTGTTCCTTCCTCCGAGCCAGGACGGAAGAAAGGCGCTGGGCCCTTCAGTGTCTCCTTTCGTCTAGGCGGCTTGTTGAATTGACGCAAGCAAGATGGAAGAACTGCGTCATCTTAATACACTAGATTCGCCGGATCATGGTAAGCGCATCGTGAAGCTGTCCATCCGCGCCCCGGTAGTATTTGCGGCGGCGGCCTTCAACGATGAAGTCGTGCCCGCGGTAGAGCTCCGCGGCGGGGTTGCCGTCGCGCACCTCCAGGTGGAGCTTGCGCACCCCGAAACCGCCCGCCTCCTCCGCGAATCGGTCCAGCAGCTGGGTGCCGATGCCCTGGCGCCGGGCGGCCGGAGCGACCGCGAGCAGCAGCAGTTCGGACTCGTCCGCGACCCGGCGAACCAGGCTGAACCCAAGCGGCGGGCCGGCGCCGTTGGCAAGCGTCAGGGTCACGCCCGCCATCGGCAGGATCCCGGCGCACTGCGCGCGCGTCCACCCCTCGCCGAAGCGGGGGTCGAAGGCGGCGCCCATCACCTCCATCACGGCGTCCAGGTCCGACCAGCCGGCGGTGCGGAGCTCGGCCACGGGAAAAGGCTGCACGCTGCTCATGCGGCTCTGGGCCGGGCGTCGGGCGCGCGGGCATAGACCGGCTGAGGCGGCAAGCTCCGGAGCCAATCCGGCAGCCGCAGCACATGCGTCGCGGACGGCAGCGCCGCCATCGCTTCGCCCCACCCGCGCGCCTCGACCAGGGCAGGGGCCGCAGGTCCGATCGCACGCCGGGCGGCAACCGAGGCCGCGGCTTGGGCGGGCGGCAGGTTGAGCAGCAGACCGAGCGCCGCGCGAGGCTGCCCGCCGAACTCCTGCACGAAAAGCTCGCCGTGACCGCCCGGCACCGCCGCCGCCACCGGTTCCGCGCCCGCGCTCGCGGCGGCCAGCAGCGCCAGGGAGGAGAAGCCGGCCAGCTGCGCGCCCCAGCCGATCGCCATGCCGTGCGCCGCAGCGATGCCGACCCTGAGGCCAGTGAAGCTACCCGGCCCGCAGCCGACCAGCACGCGCTCAGGCCGGTGGCCCCCAAGCATCTCCGCGATCATCGGTACCAGCCGCTCGGCATGGCCGCGCCCGATCACCTCGTCCGCGCTGGCCACCAGCGTCCCGTCCGCCGCGAACAAGGCAGCGGTGCAGGCGGCGGTCGACGTGTCGAGCGCAAGGATCAAGCAGGCCTCCGAAACAGGCGTGATTGTGGGCACAGCTTGCGCGCGCGAGCAAGACCTCGAACGGGGTCAGACGGCCTCGACCGTCTCCACTTCAGGGACGTAGTGCTTGATCAGGCTCTCGACGCCGCGCTTCAGGGTCACCGCGGACGACGGGCAGCCCGAGCAGGCGCCCTGCATGGCCAGGTACAGGGTCCCGTCCTTGTAGCCGCGGTAGACGATGTCGCCGCCGTCCTGCGCCACCGCCGGCCGGACCCGCGTGTCGAGCAGCTCCTTGATCTGGTCGACGATCTCCGCATCCTCCGGGTCGTCGGCGGCAAAGCTGTCCGCCGCGATCTCGATCCCGGCCGCGGTGCCCGGCCGGAACAGCGGAGCGCCGCTGGAGAAATGGTCGAGCAGCACCTGCAGCACGTCGATCTCCAGCCCGCGCCAGTCGACCTGCGGCATCGCCGTGACCGAGATGAAGTCGCGTCCGAAGAACACGCCTTCCACTTCGCCCGTCGCGAACAGCGCGGCGGCCAGCGGCGAGGCTTCGGCGGCCTCGGCCGACGGGAAGTCGCGGCTGCCGCTCTCCAGCACGGGCACGCCCGGCAGAAACTTGCGGGTCGCGGGATTGGGGGTCGTCTCGGTTTCGATCAGCATGGGAGCGATGTGGCGCCCGCCCGCACCGCGATCAAGTGCCCAGCGGCGGCGCTCCCGCGATGATCCAGCGGGTGATGGCGAGCCCTGCGATCAGGCAGAGCACCGCGGCCCACCATTTGCCGCGCCGCATCGGCTCGGCTCCGCCGTGGGCCAGGGTCCGCCCGGTGATCATCGCCCCCGTCAGCCGCTTGCCGAGCACCAGCCGGTAGAACAGGATCGCCGCCACGTGCAGCGCGATGAGCCCCAGCAGGACGTTGAACAGCAGCTCGTGCAACTCGCCCGCGCGCTCCGCCGCCTCGAAGCTCACCAGCCGGTTGAGCGGTCCCGAGACCACCCCGTCCTCGTCGGACATCACCAGCCCGAGCGAGACCTGCACCAGCAAGAGGAGGAGCAGCGCGACCACGCTCAACGCACCGAGCGGCGTGTGCCCGATCCCGCCCCACTCGCGCGGCTTACGCAGATAATCGAACGTCGCACGGGGCCCACGGACGAAGTTGCCGAACCGCGCCGTCGAGCTGCCGAAGACGCCCCACAGCAGCCGAAAGATCAGCAGGCTCATGACGCCAAGCCCGGACCAAAGGTGCCATTCGATCCGGTCGTACTCCGCCGACCACCAGGAAAAGGCGATCAGCCCGACCAGCGTCCAGTGAAACAGCCGCACTGGCAGGTCCCAGACGGGGACCGCCAACGCAGCATCGGCAACAGCCGCCTCAGTCGGGCTGCTTGAACCGGTCATGGCAGCTCTTGCAGGTCTTGCCGAGGTCGCCATGCGCCGCCTTCATCCGCTCCAGGTCGCTGCCCTGCGCTGCCTGGCTGAAGGTCAGCGCCGCATTCTGGAAGTTCTTCATGCCGGCATCGAAGTCGGCGCGCTCCGACCAGATCTCCGACTTCGCGTCGGTCTTGCCGATGTCGGGACCGGTTCCGGCCGGGAACCAGCCGATCGCCTGCGGGGCGATCTGCGCGATCTGCTCGGCCGGAGCGCGGACCCCGGCAGCGTTGCCGGCGTCGATCGCCTGCTTGGCCTGCCGCATCGCCTTGCCGATCTTCTCATAGCCTTCGTGACGCTCTTTCATCAGCGCCAGCGCCTGCTGCTTTTCGAGCGGCGTCGCATCCGACTGGACGATCTCGTTGACGGCCTGGGCGGCGATCTCGTTGCCGCTGGCGTTGGCTTCGGCAAGGGTCTGGTTGGCGTCCTCCGCGCCGCCGCCACAGGCGGCGAGGGTCAGGACGGCGGCGGCGGCCAGCAGCTTGTTCATGCACTCTCCTCGGTTCAGGCGGCGACAACGCCCGCTCCGGTCCACTAGTTGCCGCTTGGAGCGGGCGGCGTCCAGCTGTCGTCGATCATCTTGATGATGGCGGAGAAGTCCTTGGACGCGCCCCCGCGGCTGACGAAACGCCCGTAGAGCTCCTCGGCCTCGCCGCCCATCGGCGTATAGGCGCCCACGCTCTGCGCCGCCTCCATCGCGAGCTTAAGGTCCTTGAGCATCAGCGCCGCCGCGAAACCGCCGTCATAGTTGCGGTCGGCGGGGGTCTCCGGACCGACGCCGGGCACCGGGCAGTAGCTCGTCATCGACCAGCTCTGGCCCGACGCCTTGGACGAGATGTCGAAGAACACCTGCGGGTCGAGCCCGAGCTTCTGCGCCAGCACGAACGCTTCGCAGGTGCCCGCCATGGTAACGCCCAGCAGCATGTTGTTGACGATCTTCCCCGCCTGACCCGCGCCGCTCTCCCCGGCGTGGATCACCGCCTTGCCCATCTTATCAAGGTAGGGGCGGGCTCGTTCGAAGCCGTCCACAGTGCCCCCGACCATGAAGGTGAGCGTTCCCGCGTCCGCGGCCGCAATGCCGCCGGACACGGGCGCGTCGACCATGGCGTAGCCGGCCTCCTGCGCTTCCTTGCCAACGCTCTTGGCTGTGGCAACATCGATGGTCGAGCAGTCGATCAGGATGGCGGAGGTAGGCGCCTGGCCGAACACGGCGGAGCGATAGACTTCTCCGACGTGCTTGCCTGCTGGCAGCATGGTGACCACCGCCTCGGCATTCCGGACAGCCTCCGCTGCGGACGCCGCGCGCGAGCAGCCTTTGTCCTCGGCTCGCGCAAGCGCATCCTCGCTGAGGTCGAAGGCGCGGACCTCATGGCCCGCCTTGGCCAGGTTCGCGGCCATGCCCCCGCCCATGTTGCCGAGCCCGATGAATGCGACGCGTGCCATGTGTTCTCACTCCCAAGCTACTCCCCCTTGGGGGAGATGTCAGCGAAGCTGACAGAGGGGTCAGTCAGCACCCCTCCGGCGCTTCGCGCCTCTCCCCCAAGGGGGAGTAGCAATCATCTACCCGACCAATTCCCAGGCCGCTTCTCAACAAAAGCGGCCATACCTTCCTTTTGGTCCTCACTCCCGAACAGGCCGTGGAACAGCCGCCGCTCGAAGCGGATGCCCTGGGCAAGCGGCATCTCGAACGCAGCGTTGACCATCTCCTTGCACGCGATCGCCGCCAGCGGCGCCATGGCGGCGATCTCGCCCGCGGTCTTCAGCGCCTCGTCGAGCAGGCTCGCCGCCGGGACCACCCGCGCCACCAGGCCGGCGCGCTCCGCCTCCTCCGCGCCCATCATCCGCCCGGTCAGGCACATCTCCATCGCCTTGGCCTTGCCCACCGCATGAAGCAGCCGCTGCGAGCCGCCCATGCCCGGCGTCACACCCAGCTTGATCTCCGGCTGCCCGAACCTCGCCGTGTCCGCGGCGATGATGAAGTCGGCCATCATCGCCACCTCGCACCCGCCGCCGAGCGCGAAGCCGCTCACCGCCGCGAGCCACGGCTTGCGGGTCGCGGTGACCTTCTCCCAGCCGGCGAAGAAGTCGCCCGCGTACATGTCCGCGAAGCCCTGCGCCTGCATCTCCTTGATGTCGGCCCCCGCCGCGAAGGCCTTCTCGGAGCCGGTCAGCACCAGGCAGCGCTGGCTGTCGTCCGCGTCATAGGCGGCGAAAGCGGCGATCAGCTCGCGCAGCACCTCGCTGTTGAGCGCGTTCAGCGCCTGCGGGCGGTTGAGGGTAACCAGCGTGACGCCGTCGCGCTGCTCGACGAGGATGGTGTTGTAGTCGGGCATGTATTCCTCAGGCTTGAGGGAAGGGTGTCCACTGCTCGCTCTCGGGCAGCGGCGCAAACAGCTCGTTAAGCATCTCGTCCGTGACCTCTTCCGGGCTCGACGGCTCCCACTTCGGCGCATTGTCCTTGTCGATCAGCAGCGCCCGCACGCCTTCCACGAAGTCGTGCGTCCGGACCACGTGCGTCGCCAGCGCATACTCCGCCCGCATCTCCTCGGCGAAGTCGCGTCGCTTGGCACCCTCGGCAAGCAAGCGCAGCGACACCTTGCACGACAACGGGCTCTTGGACTTGATCGTCGCCAGCTCACTTTGCGCCCAGTCGCCCCCATCCTCCTCCAGGCACTTGACTATGTTCTCGAGGCGGTCGGAGGCGAACAGCTTGGCGATCGCGATCTGGTTCGCGGCGATCTTGGCCTCGGGGGCGATCCCCGCGAAGTTGCCGATCGCTCCGTTCACCCGGCCTGGCGTCTTGCCGACCCGCTCGACCAGCTCGGGGAGGGAGGCCTGCGCGACATAATGGGTGGCGAGCCCGAGATACTTGCACTCCGCTCCGTCGAGCCGCGCGCCGGTCAGTGCCATGAACTGGCCGACCCGCCCGGGTAGGCGCGACAGATACCAACCGCCGCCGACATCCGGGAACAGCCCGATACCCGTCTCCGGCATCGCCAGCCGCGTGTTCTCCGTCGCCACCCGGAACTTGCACGGCAGCGAGATGCCGACCCCGCCGCCCATGGTGATGCCGTCCATCAGCGCCACAGTCGGCTTGGGGTAGGTGAACAGCAGGTGGTTCAGCCGGTACTCGGCATGGAAAAAGGCGTTGGCCTCGGCCCCGTCCGCCGCGCCGCTCCTGGCCAGCATGACCACGTCGCCCCCGGCGCAGAAGCCGCGGCCCTCGGCATGGTCAATCACCACCGCCTTGACGGCGGAGTCGCCGCGCCAGGCAAGCAGCGCCTCGCTGATCGCCTCGCACATCTCGCGGGTGAGCGCGTGGATCGCCTTGGGCCGGTTCAGCCGGACGCGCCCGACCGCACCTTCCACGGAGGTCAGGACATCGGAAGTCACTGCCGCAGCATCTCGCGCGAGGTGATCACCCGCATGACCTGATTGGTGCCCTCCAAGATCGAATGCACCCGAAGGTCGCGCCAGAAGCGCTCGATCGGATAATCCTGCAGGTAGCCGTAGCCGCCGTGCAGCTGCAGCGCGCGGTCGACCACGCTCGATCCCGTGTCGGTCGCCAGCCGCTTGGCCATCGCCGCGAACTTGGTCTTGTCGGGCGCGTTCGCCGTCACCTTGGCTGCCGCGACATAGAGCAGCCAGCGCGCGGCCTGCAGCTCGGTCTCCATGTCGGCCAGGGTGAACTGCGTGTTCTGGAACTCAGTCAGCGGCTGGCCGAACTGGGTGCGCTGCTTGGTGTAGCCGATCGCCTCGTCCAGGCAGCGCTGCGCCCCGCCCAGCGAGCAGGCGCCGATGTTGAGCCGCCCGCCGTCCAGTCCCATCATCGCAATGCGGAAGCCTTCGCCCTCCGCGCCGACCCGGTTGGCCACCGGCACCCGCACCTCGTCGAAATTGACCTGCGCGGTCGGCTGCGAATGCCAGCCGAGCTTCTTCTCCTGCGCGCCGAAGCTGACTCCGGCCATGTCCTTTTCGATCACCAGCGCGGTGATGCCCTTGGGACCCTCGCCGCCGGTGCGGACCATGGTCACGTAGATGTCGTTCTCGCCGCCGCCCGAGATGAACGCCTTGGACCCGCTCACCACATAATGGTCGCCGTCCAGCACTGCCCGGGTCTTCAGCGCCGCCGCGTCCGATCCGCTGGCCGGTTCGGTCAGGCAGTAGCTGCCCATCCGCTCCATCGGGATCATCGAGGGCAAGTAGCGGCTCTTCACATCGTCCGAGCCGAAGCGGTCGATCATCCACGCCGTCATGTTGTGGATGGAGATGAACGCGCTGGTCGACGGGCAGCCATAGGCCATCGCCTCCATGATCAGCGCGGACTCGAGCCGCCCGAGCCCGATCCCGCCACTCTCCTCCGACACGTAGATGGCGCCAAAGCCCAGCTCCGCCGCCTCGCGGATCGTGTCCACCGGAAAGATGTGCTTCTCGTCCCATTCGCCCGCATTGGGCGTGATCTCGGCCGCGGTGAATTGCCGGGCCATCTCCTGGATCTGGAGCTGGTCGTCGGTTAACTCGAACTGGTGCATGGTTCAGCCCCTAGCAGAGGGTCTGCGCCGGTTTCCAGCCCGTTAACGACAGCGGGTGTAACTGAACCCCTGCGTGCCTTCGGTCCGGGTCAGCGTATCGCCCTGGCGCGAGAAGCTGGTGGTCGTTTCCCAGGTCTGGCCCTCGCCGGTGTGGCTGAACGTGCCCGTGAACCGCGTCGCGTCGGAGGGCAGTTGCTCCCTCAGCGTGGCCGTCGCCTCGTAGAAGCGGATCGTGCGATCGCCGACGGTGATCAGCCCCTTGTTGTCCCCGCGGGTGGAGGTGCAGTCCGCGGGCACCAGGCCCCAGCGTCCGCGAAAGGCGGCGGGGATGGTGGGGGCGGGCAGGGGCGCCGCGCTGTTGCCTTCAACCGAGTTGCCCTCAGGCTGGACCCGAACCGCGCTCGCGGGCGGAGCGAGGGCCTTCGCCTCCATGTCAGCAGCGTCGTCGCGCGAGGCAAGCACGGCATTGGCGGGCAGGGTCTCGGGCGTCGCCATCTCCGCGCCCTTTGCCACCGGCTCGCCGCCCCGGGCAGTCGCGGTAGCCCCACCCGTCGCCACCGCGCCGCTTTCCGTAGCGTCGGCCCGGTCGCCGGACGGGCGGCAGGCGGACGCCGCCAGAACGATCGTCAGCAAGATCAGTGACTTATTCACCTGGCACCAACGCTTCAGCCTCAATCTCGACCCGCCACTCATTGCGGAGCAGCGCTTTCACGACCAACATGGTCGCGGTCGGGCGGACCTCGCGGAACAGCTCGCCATGCACTCCGCCCACCTGGTCCGCATCGGCTGCATCAACGATGAACATGCGGGTGCGGACCACGTCCGCGGCCGTGCAGCCGAGTTCCTCGATGGCCTCCAGAATGATCCGGAAACAGCGGCGGGCCTGCGCGGCGGCATCGCCGGGAGTGGAGGACCCGTCGGGTTCGACGGGGGCCGTGCCGGAGACGAGGACGCGGTCGCCGACGCGCAATGCGCGGGAGAAGCCGTACAGGCTCTCGTAAGGAGAGCTCCCCTGGGCGGCGGCCGGGATGAACTCGTCAGCAGCCATAAACTAGCGCTGGTGCTTTTGGGGCGCACCGGCGCGCCAAGTCGGTGTGCAGCGACGTTCTTTCAGCGTTCCCAGACGCACTCGCTCAACGATCGAAATCTTAGCCTGCTGCGACTCTGAGAAAAACAACAGCTTCGTCGGGTGGGTAGTTCGACTTAGTCCATAGAGCAGATACTGGATTCCATAGCTCGAAGGACTGCCCGGCGGCCGGTAAACAACACGCTTGGAGAACGGGGACCCGGGTAACCGCAGATTGCTGCTCTTTAGGATATTCGGCGGCGGACCATAATAACGAGAGATATCGATCCACTTGCCGTCCGAGTAGAGGTCGTAAGACAACGGGGGCTCCCCCCCTTGCTTCCAGCGAATGGTTTCACCCTTCTTAAGCCGAACCGAAAAATTGTCGGCGCAAAAGTTATATGGGCCAGCAATGAGCTTTGGAGCCGGCGGGATGATCACCCGGGGCGTTGGTGATAGCTGAGCGGCTGCCGCTGAACCGTTGCCACAAATTGCTACAAGAGCACCTGCTAACGCGAACTCTATTCTACAGTCCTTCGACTTCATACTGGTATCATCCCATCGTCGGTATGACGAACGCGTTGGCCGCTTCGCCCACCCCGCCATCCGGCCACCGCTGGGTT
>NZ_CADCWA010000161.1 GCF_902806285.1 uncultured Sphingomonas sp.
GCAGATCCACTCGCGCCGGCACCCGACCGTCCGCCGCCAAGCAGTCCGATACCTGCCCCGGTGCTTGCACCATCGCCACGACCGGCACCTCCGCCACCCGCGCAAGCGCCCGTGGTTGCGATCCCGAAGGACTGGCGCGGCGTGTTCGACGCGATCCGCAACCGGCAATGGCTCGCCGCCCAGGCCGGGATCGCCCTTCTCCCGCGCGGGCCGCTGACCGGCGCGGCCAGGGCCGAACTCTATACCGCCGAGGACTCGCCCAAGGTCGGGATGGAACCCCTGTTCGGCCTGCTGGCGGAAGCTCCCGAGCTCCCGGCGGCGGACCAGATCGCGCGCATGGCCGAGGCGCGGGGGGCCGTCGACCTGCCGCGGATCGCACCGCGCCGCCACTCCGTGCAGATCGGCGCTTCGCCGCGCCGCATCCGGGCCCGTCCGGTCAGCGGCGAGCCGGAAGCCGACCGGCTCCGGGCCGAGCTCGAGCCTTACCTCAAGGCGGACGACCTGCTCGGGGCCGAGGCCCTGTACCTGCAGCGGGCCTTGCTGCTGTCCCCCGAGGCTCGCGCCGAGGCGGCCCAGCGGATCGCCTGGGGGCACTATATGCGCGGCGACGACGGCAACGCTCGCCGGGTTGCCGACGGGGGCCGCTCGGGCGCGACCGGCGAGTGGGGCGGGCAAGCAGCTTGGGTCTCCGCCCTGGCGGCGTGGCGTCAGAACGATTGTGCCGCAGCGGCTCCTCTGTTCCGATTGGTCGGGCAGACGGCCTACGAGCCGTCGCTTCGCGCCGGCGGCCTGTACTGGGCGGCCCGGGCCGAGATGGCCTGCCGGCGCCCGGCGGCCGTAACGCCGCTGATGCGCGCGGCCGCCCAGCTCGGGGAGACCTTCTACGGCATGCTGGCCCGCCGCACCCTTGGCATGGACGCGCGGCTGCCCGCCTTGCCCGACGGCAGCGACTCACGGGTCGAAGCATTGCCCAACGTCCGCCGCGCGATCGAGCTGGCGAAGATCGGCGAACGCGACCTGGCGGGCCAGTATCTCCGCCACCAGTCACGGATCGGCCAACCGGCGGACCAGCTCGGCCTGATTGCCGTCGCCCGGCGTTTCGACCTCGCCGCGACCCAGCACTTCCTCGCGCATTTCGGCCAGCCGGGGACGCGGGTACCGGCGTCGGCGCGCTATCCCCAGCCCAGCTGGCGGCCGCGGAGCGGGTGGCGCATCGACCCGTCCCTGCCGCTCGCCCATGCCTTGCAGGAAACCAGCTTCCGGACCGAAGCGGTCAGCCCGGCCGGGGCCGTCGGTCTGATGCAGATCATGCCGGGCACCATGTCCACCCTGTCGCGCCTGCGCGGCATCCCCGCCGGCGACCTGCGCGACCCGCCGACCAACATGGAGTTCGGTCAAGCCTGGATCGAGATGATGCGCGGCCATCCGGCCACCGGCGGGCAGCTCCCGAAGGTGATCGCCAGCTACAATGCCGGCTCGATCCCGGTGGGCCGCTGGCAGGTCAACGACCGGGGCGACCCGCTGCTGTGGATCGAGAGCATCCCTTACTGGGAAACCCGCTTCTACGTTCCTACCGTGCTTCGCAACATGTGGGTGTATGAAGGTTTTGCAGGCGGATCGATGCCGACATTGACCCAGCTCGCGCAGCATCGGTGGCCGGGCTTTCCGGCGGCGGGGCGGTAATTGTACCCCGGCGTAGGCCGGGGTCTAGGCCGGCGTAAGCCGGGTTAGTCCCCACCAGAAAGCCCTAGCGGGCTCCTAGACCCCGGCCTCCGCCGCGGTACATGCTCGTTCTTGTTCTGTTCTGTCCTTCGCGTTACACTCGCACCATGCCAGTCGAGTCGCTCCACGGTCGCGGCGCTACCCGCAACGCGACGCCCACCCGCTTCAACCTGGTCGAGCGGATGGCCGACGGCGACTGGCTCGACCAGGTCGACGCGCTGGACGGCACCGCGCCGCGCCGGACCAGCGTCACGGTGGAGAAGCCCAAGTCCATCCTGACCTTCAACCGCTCGCCCGACATCGGCTTTGACCGCTCGGTGAACCCGTATCGCGGGTGCGAGCATGGCTGCATTTACTGCTTCGCCCGGCCGACCCACGCCTACCATGACCTGTCGCCCGGCGTGGATTTCGAGAGCCGGCTGTTCGCCAAGCCGGACGCTGCCAAGCTGCTCCACTCGGCGCTGTCCCGCCCCGGCTACGACTGCGCGCCGATTGCGCTCGGGACCAACACCGACCCTTACCAGCCGCTCGAGGAGCGGTGGAAGATCACCCGTTCGGTGCTGGAGGTGCTGGTCGAGACCAAGCACCCTTTCACGATTACGACCAAGAGCAACCGCGTTCTGCGCGACCTGGACCTCATTGCTCCGGCCGCGCATGAAGGATTGGCGGCGGTGGCGGTATCGGTGACGTCGCTCGAGCCCGCGATCAGCCGCACGCTGGAGCCGCGCGCGCCCGCCGGCCGGAAGCGCCTGGAGGCGATCCGCGTCCTCAACGAGGCCGGCGTTCCCACCCTGCTCGCGGTTGCGCCCGTGATCCCGCAGATCACCGACCACGAGCTCGAAAGCATCGTGGAGGCCGGTGCCGAAGCGGGTGCGCGCGCCGGCTTCTACCTCCCCGTGCGCCTGCCGTACGAAGTCGCCCCGTTGTTCCGCGCCTGGCTGGACGAGCACTATCCCGAACGCGCGGCCAAGGTCATGGCGACCATCCGGTCCATGCGCGAGGGCCGCGACAACGATCCGGATTATTTCACCCGCATGCGCGGCAGCGGCCCGTACGCCGACCTCCTGCGCACCCGCTTCGACAAGGCCGCGAGGCGATGCGGGCTCGGCAGCACCAAGACCGTTCTTCGGCGCGACCTCTTCCGCCCGCCAGACGGGGTGCAGATGCGTCTGTTGTAAGGTTGTGCGCTCGCCTGGGGTCCGTCAGACGGCTGTTCGCTTAATCGTCTTCAGCTCCGACAGGTTCTTAACGCACCGTACTGCGGCGAGCTGTGCAGGGATCACGATCAGCCAAGCTCGCAACCCTCCTCAATAATATAAGTTAAGTTATTGAGCGGGATGCGATTCTTCCCTGATCTCGACGCTGTGCGGCTTCACCGGCGAAGCCTGATGGGCGTCACGGCCGCTTCAGCGATCTTCTGGACGATGCTGTTGGCGGCTGGTGCCGCGCTCACCTGATCAAACAGCAGCCCGAAGCCCGCGGCGGCGGGCAGCCGGTGGTCTATTCAGCAGCCACCGGCGCGTGGGCTGTTCGTCCGATCAGGTCGCGATCGGCGGCAAGCGATCCGGATGGTTCCTCAACGGAGGGCTGTGCCGAAGGGCCGCTCCTGAGACGAACCCAGATCAGTGCAACAGCAAGAACGATCGCTGGCGCTATCCAGACCAGCAGGCCGATTATCAGAATGCTCACGAATGACTCCCCTGTTCACGACAGGCATAACCAGCCGCGTTGCGGGAGGGCCACTGGCATCTCCTGCCTGTCGCGAATCGGAACATGTCGTTCAAACGTCCTTAAGGCGCCGGCCGCCCGCGACTGAGTTGGCGGACGCGCGGTGCAGCGGACGAAAGATCGCGCCGGCGAAGGCCAGCCTCTCCCACCCACTCGACTTTCCACCCGGCTCGCGGCTAGGCCGGCGTTCATGACCAAAAGTTTCGCAGCGCTGCTTCTGGCCGCCGTTCCCCTGCCCCTTCTTGCCCAAGTCGGCGATGTCCGGCGCATCGACATGGGTCGTGTGACCCAACTCCGCGATGGGGCGCTGCGCGACGATCTCGCTTATGCGATCACCGAGGGGCTGACGACCGAGGTCGGACAGCGCGCCGCGGGGACCCCGGCGGAGGCGCGCGCCCGCGACTGGGCGGTGCGGCGTCTGCGGGCGCTCGGCTTCGCCAACGTCCGCGTGGACCCGTTCACCATGCCGGTGTGGGTCCGCGGAGCGGAAAGCGCGGACATCGTCGCGCCTTACCCCCAGAAGCTGGTGATCGCCGCGCTCGGCAACAGCGCTTCCACTCCGCCGGGCGGCATCTCCGGCGAAGTGATCGGCTTTTCCAGCGTGGAGGCTCTCCGCGCCGCCCGGCCCGAGCAGGTGCGCGGCAGAATCGTCTACATCACCCATGCCATGCCCAAGACGCAGGACGGCTCGGGCTACGGCGTGTTCGGCGCTCCGCGGCGGCAGGGTCCAACGGTGGCCAGCCAGAAGGGCGCGGCGGCGATCGTGATCCGCTCGATCGGCACCGACTGGCACCGCAATCCGCACACGGGCGTGATGAGCTTCGCCGACGGCGCGCGGCCGATCCCCGCGGGCGCCCTCTCCAACCCCGACGCCGATCAGCTCGAGCGCATTCTCGCCCGCGCGCAGGGTCCGGTCACCATGCGCCTCACCCTCCTGTCGCAGCAACTCGCAAACCAGCCTTCCGGGAACGTCATCGCCGAAGTGCCCGGCCGCGACCGCCAAGCGGCGCCGGTCCTGGTCGCCTGCCACCTCGACAGCTGGGACCAGGGCACGGGCGCGATCGACGATGCCGCCGGCTGCGGGATCGTCACCGCGGCGGCCAAGCGGATCATGGACGCCGGCCGGCCGCTACGCCCGATCCGCATCGTCTGGTTCGGCGCGGAGGAGGTCGGCCTGTTCGGCGGTCTCGACTACCGCGCCAAGTACGGCAAGCAGCCTCACCATGCGATCGCCGAAAGCGACTTCGGCGCCGACCGCATCTGGAAGGTGGACAGCCGGCTCGGCCCGGACCGCAAGGCGGAGGCCGAAGCGCTGCGGCAGGCGCTCCAGCCGCTCGGCATCGTGCCCGGCAGCCTGGAGGAAGCGGACGGCTCGGACATCGGGCCGTTGCTGGAGGACGGCCTGCCGGGCGTCGGCCTCAATCAGGACGGCACCCGTTACTTCGACCTGCACCACACGCCCGACGACACGCTGGATAAGGTTGATCCGGTGCAGATGCGGCAGAACGTTGCCGCATGGACGGCGACGCTGGCGGTGCTTTCGGGCGGGATCGAGCCGCGAGCGCGAGGTCGGCGCCGTTGAGCCGCGTGGCTTTGCTCGGGTTCCTGCCGGCCTTGCTGGCCGCCTGCGGGTCGCCTCCGGACGAAGCGGTCGAGCCCGCTCCAGACCCGGGCGCGGGCAGTTCGAACGGGCTGATGGCCGAAGCCGTCCGCGCCGCCGACAATGCCGAGGAGCGTGCCGGCACTCAGCCTCTGAACGACGCACAAGGAGAAGCCAAATGACCAAGATACTGGCACTGCCGCTGCTGCTGGCGCTCGTCGCCTGCAATGCGCGGGATGAAGGCAATGGCACCACCGTGATCTCCGTCGACCGGAACGCCATCGAACAGGGGGTCGAGCAAGGCGTGGGCCAGGCCGGCAATGCGCTGGAAGCCGCCGCGGGCGAGGTCGAGCAGGCGGCCGACAAGGCCGGGCCGGCGCTGGAGAATGCCGCGGAGAAGACGGGCGCGGCGGCCGAGCGTGCGGGTGAGCAGGTCGAGGGCGCCGTGGAGAACAGCGACGTCGACGTGGACGTCACCACCCGCAACGACGCGAACCGCTAGCGGCGGCGGCAAAGCACTGCTAATCGGCTGCGTGAGGTCGGGGAGTGGCGCAGCCTGGTAGCGCATCTGCTTTGGGAGCAGAGGGTCGCAGGTTCGAATCCTGTCTCCCCGACCAGCACGGGTTGGTCCTGGTCACCCCGGGACCCTGGCGACGCTTGGATCAGCCTGGGGCCCGCGCGGAGGGCGGCCGAGCGGCTCAGGTGAACGGGTAGCTTTTGGCCCCCGAACTCGCTAACCGCGAGAGAAGGCTCGAGCGAGGCTTCAGGGAGATCGCCAATGTCGGAAAAGCCGGTGTTGAAGAAGGTTTGGCGCAAGCCGGAGGTCAGGAGAATGGTGGCGGGCGGGGCTGAGGCCAACCCGGGAAACCGTCGGGACGATGGCGATCCCGGCACCGCTATCAACAACTCCTAGTAGGAAGCTTCGCCCGGCACGCCGGCGCCAACCCAATTGAGCCTCATCCCCGGTTGCCGCGGGTGAGTGACGGAGGACCACGGTGACGGCCCTTGCCGGCTACTGGTCGCTGGATGGCGAGCCGCCGGCCCGATCCTGTGAGCGCATGCTGCAGGGGCAGGCGCTGTACGGAAGCCATCGCGCGCAGTGCGATGACGGGATCCTCGCGCTGGGCAGGAATCTCTTCGCGACACTACCCGAAGACAGCTACGATCGCGGGCCGCAGAGGCGCTCGCACTTCCGCCTCGTTGCGGATGTCAGGCTCGATAACCGGGTGGAGCTGGCCAACAGGCTAGGCTTACCCTTCGCCCAGCATGGACATCTTTCCGACGCGGCTCTGCTGTTCGAAGCTCTGCTCACTTGGGACGCAGCTGCTGTCGATCATCTGACAGGCGAATACGCCTTTGCTTTCTGGAATGGCGCCAGGCGGGAGCTGCTGTTGGGGCGGGACATCCTCGGCCTGCGACCGCTCCACTATCATCGTGGACGCAATTTCTTCGCATTCGCCTCGATGCCCAGCGGCCTGCATGCGCTTCCCCAGGTCCCGTATGACCTCGACACCGAGTTCATGGTCGAGCACCTTGCCCTCCTACCGAGGAGCGGACCCAAGACCTTCTTCAGGGAGATGGAACGGGTCGAACCCGCCCATCTGCTGCGCGTCACCGAGCGAGGCGAGCGCTCCCACGGCTATTGGCGCCCATCTCGGCCTTCGGGCACAGCAGCGTCGCCGCAAGATTACGCGGCCGGTCTGCGATCCGTCATCGACCAGGCCGCATCGGCGCAGCTGCGCGGCGCCGGCAGCACCGTGGCGACGCAGCTCAGCGCCGGACTCGACAGCTCGACCGTGACCGCCACGGTGGCGAAAGCCCACGCCCGGGCGAAAGTCATGGCGTACACCGCGGTGCCGCGTGCGGACTTCGCGGGCCCGACCCCGGCTGGGACGATCGCGAACGAATGGGAGCTCGCGGCCGCGACTGCCCGCAACTACTCGAATATCGAGCATGTACGGGTCGAGAATAGCGGGGAGTCTCCCCTGAAGTGGCTCGACGGCAACTTCCTCTACCAGCAGCAACCCATGGCGAACCTCACGAACGCGGTATGGGGCCAGGCCATCCACGCCGCGGCGCGGGCGAGCGGATCCAGGGTCATCTTCAAGGCCTCCGCCGGCAACCTGACGATCAGCTATGGGGGGCTTGAATGGTTGCCCCAGCTGTTGACCGGTGGCCGACTACTCAAATTGGCAGAAATCGGCTTCGACCTGGCTCGCAAAGGCACCCCATTGAGGTTGCTGGGCGCGCATGCTCTAGGTCCATTCATCTCCCCAGGTGCTTGGCGCGTCCTTCGGAGAATGCACGGCAAAGTGGAAGACGCATTGGCCATGTCGGCCGTGAGCAGGACCAGGACCGCGGAGCGCGAAC
This sequence comes from uncultured Sphingomonas sp., assembly GCF_902806285.1. Lineage (GTDB taxonomy): Bacteria > Pseudomonadota > Alphaproteobacteria > Sphingomonadales > Sphingomonadaceae > Sphingomicrobium. The sequence goes on from NZ_CADCWA010000161.1 coordinate 7,421, forward strand.
GCGAGAGCAAGCGGCGACGCATCGACCTTGCCGACCGCACCCTCGGAGATCCGTTCGAAGCTCGACTGTCGGCGCTCCGCCGCGCGGACGGCGGCAACGCCTACAAGGGTGTGCTGGCGGAATGGGGGCTCAGCGTCCGCGATCCCACCGCGGACCGGCGGGTGATCGAATATTGCCTTGCCGTTCCCGCGGAAGAGTCCGTCCGCGGCGGCGTCCCCCGCTCGCTGGCGAGGCGCGCCTTCGCGGACCGCCTGCCGCCCGAGGTGACCGGGTTCAGGCTGCGCGGCTACCAGTCCGCCGACTGGTACGAGGCGCTGGATCGCGCCCGGCCGGAGATCGAGGAGGAAGTCGCGGCGATTTCGCGCTGCGCGGAAGCGGCCGAGGCACTGGACATGGACTGGTTGAAGGAAACACTTGCCTCCTGGCCGAGCGACTGGTCGCAGGACGGGGTCCGCGATCGTTATCGTCTAGGGCTCCTCCGCGGCATTTCGGCCGGTCATTTCATGCGCAAGGTGAAGGGCACCAACTAAGTTCGACGGTGACAAGATCGCTGAACCACCTGCTGCACGTAGCTGGCCGCAGCACGGTCGAGCGGCTGGAGATTGGAAGCTCATATGCAAATCGAGGAAGACACTGTGTTCACCCGGGCTGCCGATCTTCTGGAGGCCGAGGTCGACGATGAACTCGTCGCGCTGGATGTGAACCTTGGCAAGTGCTTCGGCTTCAATCCCGTCGCCACCTCGATCTGGAAGCTGCTGGACCGCCCCCGCAGCTTCGCCGAGCTCCGCCGGGAGCTGCTTGGGGAATATGAGGTCGATGCCGAGCGTTGCGCCGAAGACCTCGAGGCCCTGCTGAGCGAGCTCACGGAGCAAGGACTGGTGCGGCGATCCTGAAGGTGGGGCTGGTTCCAGCCTGCTTGCGGCTGCAGCTCAGGACGGGCGACTTCCGCTTGCTTTGAGAACCTCGGCGATCATCGACCGGGCATGACCCCCGAGTTCAGCCAAGGACTTGGGCCGAACCGTCCTCAGCACCGGCACGGTCCTGATCAGACGGACGCAGCGTTCCCAGTGCAGCTGCGCGGTACCGGTCACCCCGACGAAAGCCCCGCGGTAAGTGTTCTCGTAGACCGCCTCCAGTGCATCGACGCCATGAAGCCGCGTTACCGCCAACTCAGGCCCGAACTCCAACAGGCAGACCGCCCGCAATGGCAGCCACCTGTCGCTGACATGGCCGCGGCGCAAGGCCACCTCGAACTTGGCCCCTTCTGCGTCACCGTGAAAGGAGCGCGGGTGATCGTCCGGGTTGCCGCCCAAGCTCTCCAGCGCTTGCCGCCACAGCCTGACGCGGGCAAGACCCGGTTGAACGAACGGGCGCCCATCCCCGCCAACCCCTACGACACTGACGTCGTCGGCGACGACTCTATGGCCTTGCCCGGCGTACCAGGCCGTGAGCGTCGACTTGCCGGCCCCGCTCCGGCCCATAAAGGCGATGGCTTGCGCGCCGACCTCCAGCGCGTTGGCATGGAGCGGAAGCAGGCCGCGCTGGTGCAGGATCAGGCCCATGGCCGAGCCGAGCAGGTACAGTCGGACGTTCTCCAGCGGCGCCTGCGCGTCCGGCTCAACCGCGATCCGCCGGCCGCTTGTGCACAGGAAGCGGCCGACCTGGGGGATGGACAACAGGGTACCGTTCTCGCAGGAGTGCAGCCCCGGCTCGCTCGGCCAGCCAGCGCCAAATGTCGCACGAACGATGACGACGTCGGGCTCCGCGCCCGGGTCCGCCGGCCCCAGACCTTCCAACGGGATTTCGCTCCCGACGATCAGTCCGAACGCCCGGTACACAAAGTCGCCCATCACACGCCGGAAGCGTTCACAGGATCTGTCACCCGACCTTTCATCGCGCCTGCTCACCGCAAGCGCAACCGGAGCGCATCCGCACTTGTCGTCCAAGTCACTCGATAGCCCTGAGTTGCTGCTGTTGCGTCGTTGCTGCGCCGCGTGCTTCGGCGGTGGCGACCTCCCCGAAATCGGTGACCTAGGCAGCATCGACTGGGAACGCTTTCTGGCGCTCGCCAGACGGCACCGGGTTCAGGGTCTCTGCTGGCGCGGCATCGAACGGCTGCAGCTGAGCCCGCCACAAGACGTAGCGGCAGCGTTCCAGGCGGAGCGGCGGGCGATCGCGGCGGAGGGATTGCGGGCGCTGGCCGTGTGCCGCGAGCTCCACTTCAACTTCAGCGAGGCAGGCGTGCCCCTGCTGTTCCTGAAAGGGCTGACCGTTGGCCGATTGGCTTATGACGACCCGTTCCTGAAGATGGGCTGGGACGTCGACATCCTGGTCTCGCCGGCGGACCTGCCCGCGGCAGCGCTGCTCTTGATCCGGCTCGGTTACCAGCCGGCGACGCCTCCGAGCGTTCACGCGATCCGCGAGTGGCATCGCACTGCCAAGGAAGCGGTCTGGGTTAAGAACGGCAGCCCGCCGATCGAGCTGCACACCCGCCTCGTGGACAATCCGGAGCTGCTCGACCGGCTCGATCCCTTCGCAGCACCGCGGACGGTGGAGGTGGTCCCGGGCGTTCGGCTAGCGACGCTCGGGCGGGAGGAACTGTTCGCCTATCTCGCCGTCCACGGGGCATCCAGCGCCTGGTTCCGGCTGAAGTGGCTGTGCGACTTCGCCGCGCTGCTCGCGGTGGAGACCTCGGGGGAGATGGAGGCGCTGCATCGGCGGGCGCTGGAGCTTGGCGCAGGCCGCGCCTCCGCCTGGGCACTGCTCCTCTGCCAGCGGCTGTTCGGGATCGCTCACGACGTCGTGGAACGCCTCGGGCTCAGCAACGAGCTAGCCAACCGCCGCTTGTTGCAACTCGGGCTGGCGGAACTGGCGGACGAGATGGAGCCGACACAGCAGTTCCTCGGGACCGCGCGCATCCACTTCGCCCAACTGCTGCTCAAGCCGGGGCTGGGCTTCGCTGCCGGCGAAGTCCGGCGGCAGGTCCGGGCAATGCTCCGGGATCCCGTGGGCTAGTCCAGGCTCAGGTGCCGCGCGGGACGGGTCCTGACCCCTTCCCGCTCCGGCGTTCGGCGGACTCGCGGCTCGGCCATCAGCGCGACCACGGCCGCGAACACGGCCGCAATGGCGGCGGTCCGTATCGGGAAGTCCACCGCGCTATGGGCGAGGATGGCGCCCGAGGCGACCGTGGCCGCCTTGGCGAAACCGCCGCTGACCGGCGAATGCCAGATCTGCACGCTGCGGCGCACCCACCAATACAGAAAGGCGAGCAGGAGCAGCGCTCCCGGCAGCCCGGCCTCAAGCACCACCTCCAGATAGTCGTTGTGCACGTGGTTCACATACACCCAGTCCACGGCATCGGGATTCTCGTAACTGGGATAGACCCGCGCAAAGGCGCCCAGCCCGGCTCCCGCCGGGAACATGTCGCCAGCGATCTGGAGGGAGCGCGCGTAGATGTCCTGCCGAGTGGAGACGGACACGGCCGCCTCTCCCCGCGCCAGCCCCGGCATGCTTTC
>NZ_CADCWA010000162.1 GCF_902806285.1 uncultured Sphingomonas sp.
GAAGCCGGTGATCACCTGCGCGCCCCAGTAGCTCATCTGCCCCCAGGGAAGCACATAGCCCATGAAGGCGGTGGCCATCATCAACAGGTAGATGACGACGCCCAGCATCCACACCATCTCGCGCGGGGCCTTGTAGGAGCCGTAGTATAGGCCGCGGAAGATGTGGATGTAGATGATCGCGAAGAAGAAGCTGGCGCCGTTCTGGTGGACGTAGCGCAGCACCCAGCCGGCGTTGACGTCGCGCATGATGCGCTCGACGCTCTCGAACGCGCCGCCGGCGTAGCTGTAATAGTGCATTCCCAGCACGATGCCGGTGATGATCTGGATCAGCAGGGCCAGACCTGCCAGCACGCCGAAGTTCCAGAAATAGTTGAGGTTGCGCGGGACCGGGTATCCGCCGCCCACAGCACCGTAGACCAGCCGCGGCACCGGCAGCCGCTCGTCCAGCCACTTCATGAGGTTGTTCTTGGGTTGGTAGGGCTTGGCCCAGGCGAAGCTCATCGAACTTGTCTTTCCCTAACCGATCCGGACGACCGTGTCGGACGCGAATTCATACTCCGGCACCACCAGGTTGGTCGGCGCCGGACCTTTGCGGATGCGACCCGCCGTGTCGTAGTGCGAGCCGTGGCACGGGCAGAAGTAGCCGCCGTACTCGCCCTTGTTCTCGCCCTCGCCGATGCCCAGCGGCACGCAGCCCAGGTGCGTGCAGACGCCCAGCGTCACCAGCCAGTTCTGCTTGCCGGGCTTGGTCCGGTCGGCCAGCGTCTGCGGATCGCGCAGCGCGCCGACGTCCACCGACGCAGCGGCCTGGATGTCCTGCGGCGTCAGGTTGCGGATGAACACCGGCTGCTTGCGCCACACGGTCTTGATGCCCTGGCCGGGCTGGATCTTGGAGATGTCGACCTCGGTCGAGGACAGCGCCCGCACCTCGGCCGACGGGCTCATCTGGATCAGCAGTGGAGCCACCGCGACCGCCCCGCCGACGCCCGCAAAGCTCACTGCGGCAATGTTGATGAAGTCGCGGCGGCGCACCCCGGCACCGTGCGCGGCGTCTGCCACCGGCTCGCCGGGCATCGTCGGTTGCGAGGGATGTTCCACAGTGGCCATGCTTAACCTTTTGCCGCGCTGTCGTGTGGGACGCCGCTTGGGGCCAAGCGGAGCGCCGATCCGAAGCCGCCCCTCGGCCATGGCCCCGGAGCGGATTGGCGCGCCTGATAGCCGGGGGAGGTCGGCTTTGCCAACAGCCATTTTGCCGCCGTTCCGACTGGGACAAGGTGGCTCGTAGTCAGCCGCCCCCGCAATCGCTAACGAGCCGCGCATGGACGCCCTCGACGCACAGCAGCAAGCCGCCCGCACCTGGTTCGAGGCTCTGCGCGACCGCATCTGCGCCGAATTCGAAGCGATCGAACGGGAGGCGGGGTCGGACGCCGGCTTCACCTACATCCCCTGGGAGCGCACGGACGTGTCGGGCGAGCCCGGCGGCGGCGGCGTGCGCGGTCAGCTGACGGGTCGGGTGTTCGAGAAGGTCGGGGTCAACGTCTCCACCGTCGGCGGCCGCTTCTCGCCCGAGTTCGCGCCTTCCATCCCCGGCGCCGAGGAGGACCCGCGCTTCTTTGCCACCGGCATCAGCCTGGTGGCGCACATGGCCAATCCGCACGTGCCCGCCGTCCACATGAACACCCGCTTCTTGACGACGACCCGGCGCTGGTTCGGCGGCGGCGCGGACCTCAATCCCGCGATCCCCTACCCGGAGGACACCGCCGACTTTCACGCGGTGCTCAAGCGCGCCTGCGACCGGCACGACCCCGAGCACTACCCCCGCTTCGCCAAGTGGGCGGAGGACTATTTCTGGCTGCCCCACCGGGGCGTCGCGCGGGGCGTCGGCGGCATCTTCTACGACCGGCTGGAGGGCGAGTTCGACGCCAATTTCGCCTTCACCCGGGAGGTAGGGGAAGCCTTCCTGGCGGCGTTCCCGCCGCTCGTGCGGCGCCGCATGGGCCTGCCGTTCGACGGAGCCGACCTCGACCGCCTGCTCGAGTTCCGCGGCCGCTACGTCGAGTTCAACCTCCTCTACGACCGCGGCACGCTGTTCGGGCTCAAGACCGGCGGCAACGTCGACGCCATCCTGATGAGCCTGCCCCCGCTCGCCCGCTGGAGATAGCTCTACGGGGCGTGTGGGACCGAGGCGTAGGCGGCGTGCTCGGCCCCGACCAGTTGCGCGTAGATGCGGGCCAGCATGATCATCAGCAGAGTGGTGATGGTCGCCCCGACGATCTGCGTGGCCAACGACAGCAGCAGCGCGCCGAGCGACAAGGGCTCGATCTCGCCGAACAGCAACGCGGCGAGTAGCCCGATCACCGCGGACACGGCGAACATCGCGATCAGCAGAACGATCACGAACAGCAGCAGAAAGCCGAACAGCTTGAACCAGCGTCCGCGGGTCAGGGCCCAGCTTCGCTTCAGAATGCCCACCGGCCCGAGCGGCTCGGTGCTGGCCACCGGGGACGCCAGGATCAGCCGCACGGCGACCGTGATAAAGGCGATCAGCAGGCCGAGTATCGCCAGTGCCACGCCGGGCGACATCGTTTGCGGAGTGGCGCCCGCTCGCGCCGCCAACAAGGCGAACAGCAGCAGAAAGGGCAGGATCCAGATGATGGCCGACGCCACATAGGCGGGTGCGCGGCGCGCGGCGTGGCCGATGGCTTCGCCGACGCTCACCACCGGTCCAAGCGCCAGCCGGCACACGGCGAGCTGCCCGATGAGGCTGACCAGCAAAGCCAGGATCGACAGGATGCTCCAAACCCCCGGCGTCGGCAACCGGCCGGCCGGCGCGGCAGGCGTGACCAGCTCCGCGATGACGCCGGGCACGACGAACAAGGCCAGGGCCACGGTGGCGTAAAGCCGCCCGTCGCGGCGCAGCACGGCCTTGGTGTCGTCCCAGGCGCGCGAAATCGACAATCCGGCCACGCTCACCAAGCTCCTCCCGTTTGCCGCCGCTTATGAGCAGATGGGCCGGACCTGGCAATCGCCTTGCTCCTTGGCGCCTCCCACGGCATGCGCGGCGGCAATGGACTTGGACGGCATCGAGTGGCGGGTCAGCGAGGGCCTGACGCCCTATGAGGAAGCGCTCGCCTTGATGGACGAACGCGCCGCCGCCATCCGTGAGAAGGATGCGCCCGAGTGCATCTGGCTGCTGGAGCATCCGCCGCTGTTCACCGCCGGCACCAGCGCCGACCCCGCCGAACTGTTCAACCCGCAAGGCTTTCCGGTGTTCGAAGCCGGGCGCGGCGGCCGCTACACCTATCATGGGCCGGGGCAGCGGATCGGCTATCTGATGCTCGACCTGGACAAGCGCGGGCGCGACGTCCGCCGCTTCGTCCATGCGCTGGAGGGCTGGATGATCGCGGCGCTGGGCGAACTGGGGCTGGCCGCGCACCGGGCGCCGGGCCGGATCGGCATCTGGGTCGGCGACGGCCCGGCCGAGGCCAAGATCGGCGCGCTGGGCATCCGGGTCCGCCGCTGGGTCACCACCCATGGCTTCTCGGTCAACGTCTCGCCCGACCTGTCGCATTTCGCAGGGATCGTCCCGTGCGGCATCGCGGAGTTCGGCGTGACCAGCCTCCAAGCTCAGGGAATTGCTGCAGGAACTCCCGAACTCGATCGGGCGTTGATCGCGCACTGCCCCCGGTTTCTTCTTGAGATCGGGGGCGAAAACAATGCCCCTTGAGGGCGTGAAGGTTCGGCACTATTGTGCCGGCGATTTGCGACGCGGAGCAACCGTGCCAGATCGTCTATTCAAAGGGAGTTTTGGAATGCGTGCTCTGATCCTGGTCGCGGGTGCGGCCCTTGCAGTTTCTGCTTGTAGCAGCAACGAAGCCGCCAACAACACGGCGACGGACGCCAACCTGCTGGCGACCGACAACATGATGATGGCCAACGACATGATGGCCAACGACACGAACATGATGATGGCCAACGACATGAACATGATGGCCAACGACATGAACATGACCGGCAACACCACGCTGAACAGCATGGAAATGAACGACATGATGTCGAACACGCCGGACACCAACACCGCCAACGGCATCTAATTGCCTCCGAAGGGCCCCCTTGGCGGGGCTCTTTGAGCATCCTAAGAAAGGGCCGCCGGTCGATCCGGCGGCCCTTTTTCATGACCTCACAACCCTGGAGCCGAATTTGCGCCGCCTGATCCTCGCCGCCGCCCTCCTCGCCAGCACCGCCTGCAACCGCCAGCCGCAGGCGGAAGAGACGGCGGGCGTTGACCAGAACGTCACGGCCGAGGTCATCGGCGGCAACGACCTTACCGCGATCGATGCGGCCACCAACGATGCCGCGAACATGGCCGCCGACGCGGAGCTGGGCCTGAACGCTGCCGACGCCAATGCGCTGGACGCGAACAATGCGGACGGCGAAGCAACGCCCGGCAATGCCGCCGCCGGCAACGCCACCGCCGGCAACGAGCAATAGGCTCAGGCCAGTCCCACGACCTTGTGCGCCTGCAGCGACAGCCGCCAGCGCGGCCGCTCCATCGCCAACTGGATGGCGGCCTTCACCGCCTCTTCCCGATCGGGTCCGTCCATCGGCTGAACCAGCAGATGGTCGAACGCCCAGCCTTCCAGCTCCGCCGGGTCGATCCCGGGCTGCGGCCACACCAGCTTCAGCTCATTGCCCGAGCGCTGGACCACCTCCGTCCCCGCCTTGGGGCTGACGCACAGCCAGTCGAGTCCCGGCACCGCGGGCAGCGTGCCGTTGCTTTCCGCCGCCACCCGGAAGCCGCGCCTGTGCAACGCGTCCACCAAGGCCGCGTCCAGCTGCAGCATCGGCTCGCCGCCGGTGACCACCACCAGCCGGCGGTCTAGCCCCCCGCCCCATAGCCGCTCCACCTGGCCCGCGAGAGCTTCGGCATCGGCGAACTTGCCGCCGCCTTCACCGTCCGTGCCGACGAAGTCCGTGTCGCAGAACCGGCACTGCGCCGCCAGGCGGTCCCGTTCCCGCCCGCTCCACAGGTTGCAGCCGCTAAAGCGCAGGAACACCGCGCGGCTGCCGCTCTGCACCCCCTCGCCCTGCAGGGTGAGGAAGCATTCCTTGACGGCGTAGCTCATCGGTAGCGCGTCGGGTCGGGCAGCCCGGCTTCGGCGAATCCCTTGGCCCGCAGCCGGCACGCGTCGCACTGGCCGCAGGCGGCTCCGTCCGGCGCCGGGTCGTAGCAGCTGTGGCTGACCCCAGCGTCGAGGCCCAGCCGCGCGGCTTCGCGGGCAATGTCGGCCTTGGTCATGTGCTGCAGCGGCGCGTGGACGGTGAACGCGTCCCCTTCCACGCCCGCCTTGGTGGCGCGGTTGGCCAGCGCCTCGAACGCGCCGATGAACTCGGGCCGGCAATCGGGGTAGCCCGAATAGTCCAGCGCATTGACCCCGACGAACAGGTCGCGCGCCCCGGCCGCCTCGGCCCAGCCGAGCGCGAGGCTGAGGAAGATGGTGTTGCGCGCGGGAACGTAGGTGACGGGGATACCGTCGGCGACTCCGCCTCCCTCGGCTTCGCTCGGGACATGCTTGGGCACCGCGATATCGTCGGTCAGCGCGGACCCGCCGAAGGCCTTGAGGTCGAGCGGCAGAACGAGGTGGCGGTCGGCCAGCTCGGCCGCAATCCGCCGCGCGGCCTCCAGCTCGACCCGGTGCCGCTGGTTGTAGTCGATCGTCAGCGCCAGGACGCGAAAGCCCGCCTCGCGCGCCAGGGCGGCGCAGACCATCGAGTCGAGCCCGCCCGAGAGCAGAACAACGGCGGCCCGGGCGGTCATGCCCTGATGCCCACCCGCGGTGCCGCCCAAAAAGCCAGCGAGTACAACGCCAATGTTCCGGCAACGGCCAGCACCAGGGCAAGCCAGAAACTCAGCCCGTGCTTGATCAGGAACGGAAGTGCCAGGAACAGCGGCATGGACGGCAAAAAGAACCAGAAGGTGCTCGCAGCCAGATCCGCGATGCGCTGCTCATCGCCGGTATCTTGCCACAGCCAGACCATCGCCAGCAGGGACGTCAGCGGCAGCGATGCGAGCAACCCGCCCCACCCCGGTGCGCGTCGGGCCACTTCGGAAACAAGTGCGACCAGCAGGCCTGAAATCACTGCTTTGACGAAGAAATAGAGCATCGGCGCCCGATACTGCGGGGGAGGCACAAAAAGAAGGGCCGCCCCGGCTTGAAGCCCGCGCGGCCCAGGTTCGGGACTAGCCCGATAGGGAGGAAAGCGTGCCCAATCGGCGGGCACGACGGTGGCTTACGGCAACACTGTTAAACAGGGCCTTAATGAGCCTGACAATTTCCCACGCGGCGGGCGTGGAGCTTGTAGGAAAACGGCTCGCCGCCGGAGATGCCCTGCGTTTCGATCCGCAGGGTCCGCGGAGTGATGACGGTGATCCGCGACCGGCCGAAATCGCCGGCCGGACAAGTATAGTGGATCAGCGCTTCACCGGGCTTGTCGGCCAGGACCACGCGGGTGCACGCCCGGCCGCGGTGCTGCCACTGCGCCAGCGCCGCCGGCTCCGCCACGCACTGGCGTGACGCACCGTCGCCGGTAGCCGAGCGGCTGACCTCCCACAGCCCGCCCGGTACCGCGCCCAGCGCCACCTTGGGCACGGGCTCGGCAATGGCCCCGGCGGAAGCGAGGCCGAACAGAAGGCAGGACAGGGCCAGCGGCATCCGGGTCATTGCGCGCGCCTTTACCACAGAATCTTTACGGAAAATAAATCGGGAAACTGGTTGAGCAGAACTCGCAATTGACCCGGATCAGACCATCCTCGCCGGCCATCTCGGCCCGCTCCTCTTCCGGGAAGCGGGCGATCACCGAGCGGACATAGTCGGGATCGCAGCGGCAGCCGCGGCCGAGCGGCTGCAGCGCCAGCGTCCGGACCTCGGGCTCCTGGTGGAACAGCCGCCAGATCAGGTCCTCCAGCGGCAGGCCGCCGTCGATCAGCTCTTCGGCCCGGACCGAACCCGCAAGCACGGCGACATGATCCCAGTCGGGATGGTCCAATCGCGTATGCAGCCGCTCGCGGCCCTCCTCGCCCTCCGGCAGGTGCTGGAACAGGATGCCGCCCGCGCTCCATCGGCCGTCCTGCTTCCGCGCCGCCAGGCGGACGATGCTGGGGATCTGCTCCGACTGGGTGAAATAGCTTTGCGCCGCCTCCGCCAGGCTCTCGCCTTCCAGCGGCACGATGCCCTGGTAGCGCTCGTCGGTCGCCGGCTGGTCGAAGGTGATCGCCAGATAGCCGTGGCCGAACAGGGTCGCCAGCGACGGCTCGTGCGCCGCGTCGGCCAGCCGCACCGGGTCGTGCCGGACGTAGCCGCGCAGCTCCCCGCCCTTATAGTCGCACACCAGCAGGTCGATGATCCCGCTGTTCGTCTGGGCCTGCACCGTCAGCTGCCCGCCCGGATCCTTGAGCAGCGAGCCCAGCATCGCGGTCAGCACCAGCGCTTCGGCCAGCAGCTTCTCGATCACCGGCGGATAGTTGTGGCTCGCCATGATGGCGTCCAGCGTCGGCCCAAGCCGCGCCGCGCGGCCGCGGGCATGGCGCGAGGGCACCGTCACGCTCAGCATGACGTCGAGAGTCCGGATGTCGGGGGTCATCGCGTAAGGAGATAGGAAGAGTGGGGCGGAGCAACAACAGCCGCCCCGCGCAGAAGAGCGGCTGGGATCAAGCGGCCGCCGCAGGCACGTCATACTCCGCCGCGGCGGCGCTCAGCCGGTCGACGAACTCGCGGACATGCGCTTCTTCGATGATCAGCGGCGGCAGGACCCGCACGACATTGTCCCCGGCCGCGACGGTGAGGATGCCCTGGGTGCGGAGGTAGCCGACGAAGGCGCGGCTGTCGGTCTTCATCTTGATGCCGAGCATCAGGCCCAGGCCGCGGACGCCCTCGAACAGATGGTCGTGGTTGGGGATCATCTGCTCCAGCGCCGAACGCAGCCGGTCGCCCATCGCGCGGACGTGGGCCAGGAACTCAGGGGTCGCGACCACGTCCAGCACCGCGGTGCCCGCCGCCATCGCCAGCGGATTGCCGCCGTAGGTCGAACCATGGGTGCCGATCACCATGCCGCTCGCCGCCTTCTCGGTCGCCAGGCAGGCGCCCAGCGGAAAGCCGCCGCCGATGCCCTTGGCGGTCGCCAGGATGTCCGGCTCGATGCCGTACTGCTCGTAGGCGTAGAGCGTGCCCGTGCGCGCCACGCCGCACTGCACCTCGTCCAGCACCAGCATGAGGTCGTGCTCGTCGCACAGCGCGCGCAGGCCGCGCAGAAACTCCGGGGAAGCCGGGCGCACGCCACCTTCGCCCTGGATCGGCTCCACCAGGAAGCCGGCGGTGCTCGGGCCGACCGCCGCCCGCGCCGCCTCCAGATTGTCGAACTCGATCACCGTGAAGCCTTCCAGCAGCGGGGCGAAGCCGTCGCGCAGCTTGACCTGATCGGTCGCGCTGATCGTCGCCATGGTGCGGCCATGGAACGCATTGCTGAAGGTGATCAGCTCGTTCTTGTGCGGATTGCCCGCGGCATGGTGGTAGCGGCGCGCCGTCTTGATCGCGCACTCCACCGCTTCCGCGCCCGAGTTGGTGAAGAACACGGTATCGGCAAAGGTCAGCTCGGTCAGTTGCCTGGCCAGCGCTTCGCCCTGCGGCGAGCCGTAAAGGTTGGACACGTGCATCAGCGTCGCGGCCTGGCGCTGGATCGCCTCGATCAGCTGCGGATGGCTGTGACCCAGCAGGTTGACCGCGATGCCGCTGGCGAAGTCGAGGTACCGCTCGCCGCTCTCACCGATCAGGTACACGCCCTCGCCCTTCACCGGGCGCACCTCGCTCCGCGGGTAAACGGGCATGAGCGGCGTGATGGGCATCGTTCGGGTCCTTGGCTGGTCTGCTTGGCGGGAGCGGCGCGGGCGCCCCGCCGCGATATAGCCGCCGGGCAGCCGAAAAGAAAAGGCGCCCCGGTCTCCCAAGGCGCCTTCCCTAGTCACGAAGTCGGGGCTTAGCCGGGGTAGCGGCCGCCGTCGTCCTCGTACCGGTCGTTGCGGCCATCGCGGTCGCGGTCGATCCAGCGGCCGTCACGCCCGTCGCGGTCACCGCGATCGACCCGGCCGTCCCGGTCGCGCCGCTCATGCCGGACCCGGTCCTGCAGGTAAGCGAGCCGATACTCGATGTTCTGGCGCTCGCGGCCGTTCAGGCCATTGTAGCCGCTGCGGGCGATACGCTGGCGCAGGTTAAGCGCCTCGTTACGGAGAGCGCGGGCTTCGCGCTCGCTGATGCGGTCGCGACCGTCCAGCCGATCGATGCGGTACAGCAGCTGGTCGACCCGGGCCATGTAGCTGCGGACCAGGCCCTGCTGGTTGTGGCCGTAGCCGTACGGCTGCTGGTAGCCGTAGCCGTAGTTCGGCTGCCCGTACCCATAATTGGGCTGCCTGGGCTGTCCGTACCCGTAGTTAGGCTGCGGGTAGCCGTAGCCGTAGGGCTGAGGCGCCGGATAATATTGCGCGGCGGCGGGCGCGGCCGCGGTCAGGGCCGAAGTGGCAACAACGGCGGCGATCAGGTACTTACGCATGACGAACTCCTTTGAGCTGCGTTATGCACTTCTCTACGATGCAGGCAGTGGAGCGACCCTGAACGGCACCGTTATCCGCCATTCAACTCTCCCCATTTGTCAAGCCCCTGATTTCGTTCAATTCTTGATCTTCCAGCCGCTCCGCAGCAGCCCATAGCAGAGCGCCCACAGGATCAGGTTGAGCACCAGCAGCCCCGCCGCGCCGACCCAGATCGGCGAGTCGGCCTCGCCCAGGAAGCCGTACCGGAAACCGCTGATCACGTAGAAGAAGGGATTGGCATGGCTGACGGCGCGGAACAGGGGTGCGAGCTGCTCGACCGAGTAGAAGGTGCCGGACAGCAGCGACAAGGGCGCGACCACGAAGTTGGTCACCGCCGCCGCATGGTCGAACTTCTCCGCCCAGATGGAGGTCAGCAGACCGAGAAAGCTCAACATCAGCGCGCCCATCAGCCCGAACCACAGGGCGGCGAGCGGGTGCGACACCCCCACCCGCACGCCCGGCCACAGCGCGGTCGCCAGCCACACCGCGCCGCCGACCAGGAACGCCCGGGTCACCGCCGCCCCGACCAGCCCGGCGATCAGCTCGCCGGTGGACAGGGGCGGCATCAGATAGTCGACGATGGTCCCTTGGATCTTGCCCACCAGCAGCGAGAAGCTCGAATTGGCAAAGGCGTTCTGCATCATCGCCATGACGATCAGGCCCGGCGCGATGAAGTCGGCGAACGGCACCCCCATCACCGTCCGTTTGACCCCGCCCAGCGCGACGGTGAAGATCACCAGGAACAGCAAGGTGGTGATCGCCGGCGCCCACACCGTCTGCGTCTGCACCTTGATAAAGCGGCGCACCTCCTTGATATACAGGCTCTTGAGCCCGCCCCAGTTCACGCCGCGCAGGCGCGGTTCGCCCGGGGCGGCGCTGATCCATGATGCTGCTGCTGCGGGCTGGTCGTCCACGGGGCAATCGCCTATCGGGTGCAGCCCCCAGCCGCAACCGCCGCACCCGCAGCTTGATTGAAAGAAGAGAAGAGATGTCCTGGACCGACGAGCGGATCGAGCGCCTCAAGGCGATGTGGACCGAAGGCGCCACCGCCAGCCAGATCGCCGACGAACTGGGCGGCGTCAGCCGCAACGCGGTGATCGGCAAGGCCCACCGCCTCGGCCTTGACGCCCGCCCCTCCCCGGTGAAGCCGGGCGA